>DATANP010000094.1:0-7940 GCA_036266195.1 Thermoanaerobaculia bacterium
AGGCGGTCGAGCAGGGGGCCGGCCGGCTTCGCGAGGCGCGCGACCTGCCAGAGGGCGGCCCGGCGGGTCAGGCCGAAGCCGGAGAGGGCCCCGATCGCGGCCAGGGTGTGAAGCTCGTCCTCGTGGAGGTCGCAGCGGCGGACCAGGTCTTCGGCGTCCTGGAAGGGGGCCTTCGCCTGCTCCTCCTCGATCGCGCGGCCCGCCTTGTGCCGCAGGCCCTTCACGAACTTGAAGCCGAGACGGATCGCCCCGACAGGCGGCACCTCGCCGGTCCGCGCATCGCGGGCCCCTTCGGCGATTTCCCGGTCCTCCCAACGGCACCTCCAGCCCGAGCGCTGGACGTCCACCGGCCTCACCTCGACGCCGTGCCGCTGCGCGTCCTTGATCAGGGTCGCCGGGTGGTAGAAGCCCATGGGCCAGGCGTTCAGCAACCCCAGAGTGAAGGCGGTCGGGTGGTGGGCCTTCAGGAAGGCGCTTGCGTAGGCGATCAGCGCGAAGCTCGCGGCGTGCGACTCCGGGAAGCCATAGAGCGCGAAGGAGGTGATGGACTGGATGATCTCCTCCTGCGCCTTGCCAGTGATTCCCTTCGCGGTCATGCCCTTGCGGAGCTTGTCCACGATGGCGTTCATCTTCTCCACGGAGCGCTTCGAGCCCATGGCCCGGCGGAGCTCCTCGGCCTCGCCGCCGGAGAAGCCCGCGGCTACCATCGCCACCCGCAGGAGCTGCTCCTGGAAGATCGGCACGCCGAGGGTGCGCTTGAGGATCGGCTCCAGGCTCGGATGCGGATACTCGACCGGCTGGCGGCCATTGCGGCGCTCGAAGTAGGGGCTCGCCATGTTGCCCGCGATCGGGCCGGGACGGATGATGCCCACCTGGATCACCAGGTCGTAGAAGCGCGTCGGATGGTTGCGCGGCAGCGAGGCCATCTGCGCGCGGCTCTCCACCTGGAAGACGCCCACGGTGTCGGCCTGCTGGAGCATGCGGAAGACTTTCGGGTCGTCCGGCGGCAGGTGGGCGAGGTCGACGTTGATGCCTTCGCGGGCGCGGATGGTCGGGACCATCTCCTCCAGCGCGTTGAGCATGCCGAGGCCGAGGAGATCGACCTTGATGATGCCGAGGTCGGCGCAGTCGTCCTTGTCCCACTGCACCACGACGCGGCCAGGCATGGAGGCGGGCTCGAGCGGCACCACCTCGTCCAGGCGGCCGGCCGCGATGACCATGCCGCCGGAGTGCTGGCCCAGGTGGCGCGGGAGATTATGAATGCGCACCCAGAGGTCCGAGAAGTGCTTCATCCGCGGCTCTTCGGGGTCGAAGCCGGCGGCGGCCAGCTCGGCGGCGAACGATTTGGGCTCGCCGTGCGCCGCGTCCCAGGTCCAGGAGCCGAGCTGCTTGGCGAGGCGGTCCACCTGCTCGGGCGAGTAGCCGAAGACCTTCGCCACTTCGCGGGTCGCCGAGCGGTCGCGGTAGGTGATGACGTTCGCGGTCATGGCCGCGCCGCGCTCGCCGTACGCCTTGTAGACGTGCTGGATGACCCGCTCGCGCTGGTCGCCGGAGGGCAGGTCGAGGTCGATGTCCGGCCACTCGCCGCGCTCCTCAGAGAGGAAGCGCTCGAAGAGCAACTCCATCTTGACCGGGTCCACGGCGGTGATCGAGAGCGCGTAGCACACCGCGCTGTTCGCCGCCGAGCCCCGGCCCTGGGCCAGGATGTTCTCGCGCAGGCAGAAATTCACGATGTCCCAGACGATCAGGAAGTAGCCGGCCAGGTCGAGCTTCTCGATCAGGTCCAGCTCCTTCTGGATCTGCGCCTGGGCCTTGGCGGTCAGCGGCCGGAAGCGCGCCTTGGCGCCGTTCCAGGTGATGTGCCGAAGGTAGGAGGACGGGGTCTCGCCGGGGGGCAGCGGGTACTCCGGGAAGCGGTAGCCGAGATCGGCCAGGGTGAAGTCGAGCCGGTCGGCGAGCCGGGCGGTCTCTTCGATGGCCTCCGGCAGGTCGGCGAAGAGGCGGGCCATTTCCTCGGGAGACTTGAGGTGCCGCTCGCGGTGGGATGCCAGGAGGCTCCCGGCCGCATCCAGGGTGGTGTGGTGGCGGATGGCCGAGAGCACGTCGTGGAGCGGCTTGTCCTCGGGCTTGGCGTAGCGCACGCCGTTCGTGGCGACCACAGGCAGCCGGAGCTTGCGGGCGAGGTCGAGCAGGGCCCGGTTGCGGTGCTCTTCGTCGCGCAGGTGATGGCGCTGGATCTCGACGTGGGTCCGGCCGCCGAACCAGACGGCGAGGCGCTCCATGAGCCTGCGCGCAGCGTCGGGGCCGCCGAGGGTCAGCTCGCGCGCCAGGGGCCCTTCGTCGCCGCCGGTGAGGCAGTGGAGGCCGGCGGCGTGCTGGGCCAGGAGGTCCCAGGTCACCCGGGCCTCGCCCTTGGGCCGGCCGAGGGCTGCGGTGGTGAGCATCCGGCAGAGGTTCTTGTAGCCGGTCCGGTTCTCGACCAGGAGGGTCAGGCGGGAACCGGTCGGGATGCCGAGGACCTTCTTTTCATCTTTCGGAGGCTCCGGGACCAAGCCCAGTGGACCGGTTCTCCCCCGGGTCAGCTCCGCCACTCCAGGGCCTTCATCGAGCACGACCTCGGCGCCGACCAGGGCGCGGACGCCGGCCTTCTTCGCGGCCTGGTAGAACCGGGGGGCGCCATAGACGCCGTTGGCGTCCACCAGGGCCACGGCCGGCAATCCCACCTCGGCCGCCCGCTCCAGGAGGTCCTCGGGAAGCGAGGCGCCGTTCAGGAAGGAGAAGGCCGAGGCGGTGTGCAGCTCCACATAGGGGGAAGCGGCATGCCGCGGCTTGGCGTAATGCCGTCGTTTGACCTTCTCCTTGCTGGCTCCGGGCGAGCTTTCCAGGGCGGGCAGGTCGTACCCGAAGTCCCGCGAGGGGGGCTGGTCGTCCTTCGTGGCCACGAACCGAGCGTAGGCGGTATGGGGGCGTAAGTCAAGGACATAAAAGCCCTCAAGGACAGCAAGGACCAAAGTTTTTGTCCCTGCAGTCCTTGCAGTCCTTGGGTCCTTCAGTAGGACGGCGGGTCGCTGGCCGGGAACGATTCGTCGGTCGCCTCGTCGACCGGATCCTCGTGCCTCTTGGGCTGCTTTTCCTTCGGCTCTTCCTCGGTTGCAACGGCCCGCGGATCGCGGTCCTTGTCCTGGATTTCCATGAGATGCCACCTCCTGCTGGCGATCCCCGCAAGCCGTGTGCCATATAGTCCGCGCGTGAGCTTCGACGGGATGCTGTTCGTGAAGCTCCTGGCCCTGCTGGGAGCGATGCAGGCCGTGTGCTGGCTCCTGGCGAAAGGGCTCGGGCGACGGCTGCCCCGCCACGTGGCGGCGCTCGGGGTGGTGCTGCCCCTGGTGCTCCTGTTCCCCTGGCTCGACCGCGGTCAGCTGATGGTCCCCCTGGATCTCCTCCAGAGGATGATCCCCGGGGCTCCCGAGGTGCCGGCCTCGCACCGGCACGACCTGCTCAACGACTCGATCTACCAGTTCATCCCCTGGGAACTGGAGGTCCGGCACGCCCTGAGGGACCGGCGGTTGCCCCTGTGGTCCGACAGCCTGGAGGGTGGAAGCTCTCCGTGGGTGAACCCGCAGGCGCAGGTGCTCTCGCCGATCGCCATGCCGGCGCGGGTGGTGCCCATCCAGCACCACCTGCTGGCGGCGCTCGCGCTCAAGATCCTGGTGGCGTTCGAGGGCGCCTGGCTGCTGGCCCGGGTCGCCGGGGTGAGCCGGCTGTCGAGCCTGATCGCGGCCGGCGGGTTCGCGCTCAGCGGTGGATTGATAGCCTGGGCCCTCTTTCCCCACACGGCCGCGGCGGCGTGGGTCCCCTGGCTGGCCGCCGCGGTGATCCGGCTGTTCCGGGGCGGTGGAACCAGGGTGATCGCCACGGCGGCGGTCCTGACGGCGGCTCTCCTGCTCTCCGGCCACCCGGAGACCGCGGCGGTTGGCGGCCTGTTCGCGGGAGTCTGCGGCCTGTCGCTTGCGAAGAGTTTCGGCAAGGGGCTCGGGAAGGCGGCGCTCGCGGCAATCCTGGGGTTTTGCCTGTCGGCTCCCCATCTTTTGCCGTTCGCGCTCCATCTGCCCCATTCGCAGCGCGCGCAGGAGATGACAGAGCGCAGGATGCCTTCCTACGAGATCGGGCTGGCTCCGATCACCTGGTTCCTGCCGGGGTATGGCAGGTTCATGATGGCGCCGGTCAGCCCGCGGGCCTATGGAATCCCTTTCGAGGATGAGTTCCAGGGGCCGATCAACTGGGTGGATTCGGAGAGCGGCTATGCCGGGATCGTGGCTTTCGCCGGATCGATGGTGGCCCTCTTCGCGTTTCGCCGGAGAAGAGCCTGGCCGTTCCTGGGGTTCGGGCTGGCGAGCCTGCTGCTGGCCGCGCAATGGATCCCTTTCGCTCACGTGATCTATGCGGTGAGCGCTCTTCGGGCCATGGCCTTGTCGCGCTTCCTTCTGATCGGTTGCCTGGCGTTTGCGATCGCTGGTGGCATGGGCCTCGATGCGCTCCGCCGACATCGGATATCGGGACTGATCGCTCTGATCGTGGCCGCGGTGCTCAGTTTCGCGGCGCACGCGGACATCTTCACAATCTCGCTGTGGGTTCTGATCGGATTTTCGATGCTCGCCGCCTGGAAGCATCGCACGTGGGGAACGGCCGGTTTCGCGCTGGTCCTCCTGATCGATCTCATCCCCTGGGCCCGCGGTTTTCTCCCTTCGACCGATCCGGCCCTGTTCTATCCGCGGACCGACTACATGGCCGTGATCCAGCAAGAGGCGGCGACGCCGGGCGGGCCCTGGCGCGGAGCAGGGGAGGGACAGAACATGTTTCCGTCGCTCCTCTCCGTCTACGGCGTGGACGAGCTTCGGCCGCACAACCCGCTCGTTCCGATGCCCTACCTGCGCACGCTGCAAGCGGCTTTCGGATTCGCACCGACAACGCTCAATTACTTTCCGAGCTTCGGTGGAATCGATCATCCGTTCCTCGATTTTCTGAACGTTCGGGTGATCGCTTCGTCGATCGGATCGCCGCCGGCCAGGACCTTGGAGCGGATCGACGGCGACCGCTTCGGACCGTTCCGCATCTACCGCAATCCGGACTCCCTGGCGCGCTGGTTCCTGCCGGCTGGCGCCGAGGTGATCGGAGAGGCGGATTTGTCGCGCTGGATCGTCTCCCTCAAAGATCCGCGACGGGTGGCCGTCTTCGATCCGCGGGCGACGGCGTGGGTGGGGCAGACAGGGGCTGTGAAAGCCTCGTTCTTCTCGCCCGGGAGAGTCGTCCTGGAGGTGCCGGGGTCCGGCGACCGGCTGCTGGCGACGTCGCTCCCCCAGCCGGAAGGGTGGAGGGCGGACGGGTTGGAAACCGTGGTCGTGAACGGCGCCTTCCTGGGCGTCCACGTGCCGGCCGGCGTCTCCCAGGTCGAGTTGCGGTTCCGGCCTCCGGGCTTCCTCCCCGGCATGCTTCTCGGGCTCGCGGCCCTGGTCGCGACGGCCGTCCTGCTATGGCGTGGCATGTGAATTGAAGGATTGCCCGCCGCCATGAAGATCTACCCGGGACAGCCGTATCCGCTGGGTTCCACGTACGACGGCGCCGGCACCAACTTCTCGATCTTCTCCGAGGTTGCCGAGAAGGTGGAGCTCTGCCTGTTCGACGACGCCGGCGATCACCGCCAGGAGACGCGGATCGAGCTGCCCGAGGTTACGGCCCTCAACTGGCATGGCTACCTGCCGAACGTCGTCCCGGGCCAGCGCTACGGCTACCGGGTGTATGGACCCTGGGCGCCTTCCGAAGGCCACCACTGCAACCCGGCCAAGCTCCTCCTCGACCCCTACGCCAAGGCCGTGGAGGGAGAGGTCAACTGGAACGAGGCGGTCTTTCCCTATCGCTTTTCCGACCCCGACGGCCCTCCGAACGACGCGGACAGCGCCCTGTTCATGCCGAAGTCCGTGGTCATCAACCCTTATTTCGACTGGGGCAAGGACCATCTCCTGGGCCGGCCGCGGCATGAGACGGTGATCTATGAGGTCCATGTCAAAGGGTTCACCATGCGGCACCCCGACGTGCCGCCCGAGCTGCGCGGCACCTACGCGGGCCTCGCGCACCCCGCGGCCATCCGGCACCTGAAGCGGCTCGGCGTGACCGCGGTCGAGTTGCTGCCGGTCCACCAGTTCATCCACGACCAGCACCTGGTGGAGCGCGGGCTGCGCAACTACTGGGGCTACAACTCCATCGCCTACCTCGCGCCGCACAACGGCTACGCGTCGGTGCAGCCGGTGCAGGAATTCAAGCAGATGGTCAAGACCCTCCACCAGGAGGGAATTGAGGTCATCCTGGACGTGGTCTACAACCACACGGCCGAAGGCAATCACCTCGGGCCCATGCTCTCTCTGAAGGGGATCGACAACGCGGCCTACTACCGGCTGATGCCCGACGACCGGCGGTATTACATGGACTACACCGGCACGGGCAACAGCCTCAACATGCGGCATCCGCACGTGCTCCAGCTCATCATGGACTCGCTGCGCTACTGGGTACTGGAGATGCACGTGGACGGCTTCCGCTTCGACCTCGCGTCCACCCTGGCCCGCGAGCTCCACGACGTGGACCGGCTGGCGGCGTTCTTCGACATCATCCAGCAGGATCCGGTGATCAGCCAGGTGAAGCTCATCGCCGAGCCCTGGGACGTGGGGGAGGGCGGCTACCAGGTGGGCAACTTCCCGCCGCTGTGGTCCGAGTGGAACGGCAAGTACCGGGACATCGTCCGCGACTACTGGCGCGGCGAGGACCGCACGCTCGGCGAGTTTGCGAACCGGTTCACGGGCAGCTCCGATCTCTATGCCTTGAACGGCCGGCGGCCATCCGCGAGCATCAACTTCGTGACCGCGCACGACGGGTTCACGCTGGAGGACCTGGTCTCCTACAACGAGAAGCACAACGAGGCGAATGGCGAGGAGAACCGGGACGGCGAGAGCCACAACCGCTCCTGGAATCACGGCGTGGAAGGGCCGACCGGCGACCCCGCGGTCCGGGAGCTGCGCAACCGGCAGAAGCGCAACCTTCTCGCCACGCTGTTCCTGTCCCAGGGCGTACCCATGCTCCTGGGCGGCGACGAGATGGGCCGCACCCAGGGGGGCAACAACAACGCCTACTGCCAGGACAACGAGATCTCCTGGTTCGACTGGGAGAACGTGGACGAGGACCTGCTCGAGTACACTGCCGGCCTGATCCGGATGCGCCGCGAGCAGCCGGTGTTCCGCCGGCGGCGGTGGTTCGAGGGCCAGTCGGTGCGCGGCTCCGAGGCGTTCGACATCGCCTGGCTGCGGCCGGACGGCCAGCCGATGGACGACGAGGACTGGGGGGTCGGCTTCGCCAAGTCGCTCGCCGTATTCCTGAACGGCAATGCGATCCCGACTCTCGACCCGCAGGGCAACCGGGTGCGGGGCGACAGCTTCTACCTGATGTTCAACGCCTACAGCGATGCGCTCCCGTTCCACCTGCCGGAACGGCCGGAGATCGGGGATCGCTGGGTCAAGGTGCTGGACACGGCGGAGACCCGTCTCCGCAAGGGAGAGGAGATCTCCGCCGGTTCGGACCTGCGGGTGGAGGGGCGGTCGCTCGTCGTGCTCTGCCGAGCGTGATCCGGGCTTGCCCCGGATCACTGGCGATCAACCTTAGCTGGCGGCCCGCTCGGCCTTGGCGCCGTGATACTCGGCGCGCCGCTTCTCGATCCAGGCCCAGGCCTCGTCCATCGTGTCGACGAACATCACGGGCATCTTCTCGGCCCGGAACATGTTCGTCGCCGTGAGGATCAGCTTGGCGAAGATGCGGGCCTTGAGAGGGGCCTTGAGCACCACCGCGCCCGCGATGTTGAGCTGCTTCTGGATCTCCACCGCCTCCTTGCGGGTGGCGGG
>DATANP010000095.1:0-2832 GCA_036266195.1 Thermoanaerobaculia bacterium
GTGCTCGACCGGCGGGTGGCGGATGGCGTGGCGGAGCTCGAGCATCTGCCGCAGCTCGCGCACGGTGCGGTCCGCGCCGTCGAGGTCGGCCTTGTTGACGATGAACACGTCCGCCACCTCGAGGATGCCGGCCTTGATGGCCTGGATGTCGTCGCCCAGGCCGGGCACGGTGACCACCGCCACCGTGTCCACCGTGCGCACCACGTCCACCTCGTCCTGGCCGACGCCCACGGTTTCGAGGAGGACCCAGTCGAAGCCGGCGGCGTCGAGCAGGTCCACCGCGTCGCGCGAGGCGCGGGCGAGCCCACCCATGGCGCCGCGGGTGGCCATCGAGCGGATGAACACGCCCGGATCCGTGTAGAGCGACTGCATGCGGATGCGGTCGCCGAGCAGGGCGCCGCCCGTGTAGGGGCTGGTCGGATCGACGGCCAGGATGCCCACCGTCTCGCCGCGCGCCCGGCAGTGGCGCGCGATCCGGTCCACCAAAGTGCTCTTGCCCGCGCCCGGAGGCCCCGTGATGCCGACGACCTTCGCCTTCCCGGTGTGCGGATAGACCCGGCGGACCAGCTCGCGCTGCCCCTCGCCGCCGTCCTCCACCACCGAGATAGCGCGAGCCACCGCCCGCGGCTGCCGCTCCAGCAGCCGCGGAACCAAGTCATCCAGATTCGCTCGCACCTAGCGTCCTTTATAGAGCTGCCTTGCGATCACCAGGCGCTGGATCTCGCTCGTCCCCTCGCCGATGGTGCAGATCTTGGCGTCGCGGTAGTACTTCTCCGCCCGGTAGTCCTTGATGAACCCGTAGCCGCCGTGGATCTGCACGCCGCGCTCGGAGCAGAACACCGCCGCCTCGCCGGTGTAGAGCTTGGCTTCGGAAGCGAGACGCGACACCGATTTGCCACGGTCCATGGCCTCGGCCGCGGCATAGGTGAGGATCTCGGCCGCGGCGATGCGGGTGGCCATCTCGGCGAGCGCGAACTGGATCGCCTGAAAGCCGGCGATCGGCTGGCCGAACTGCTCGCGCTCCTTGGCATAGCGCAGCGCCGTCTCATAGGCGCCGATGGCGGTGCCCAGCCCGAGCGCCGCGATCGAGATGCGGCCGCCGTCGAGGATCTGAAGCGCCTGGATGAACCCCTCGCCGACGTTGCCAAGCAGCCGGTCCTCGGACACGAAGCAATTCTCCATCACCACCTCGGCCGTGTCCGAGGCGCGGATGCCGAGCTTGTTCTCCTTCTTGCCGGGCCGGAAGCCCTCCATCCCCTTCTCCAGCACGAAAGCGGAGATGTTGTGGTGGCGCGGCCCCTGGGGATCGGTCACCGCGAACACCACGCAGATGTCGCCCACGCTGCCATGGGTGGTGAACGTCTTCGAGCCGTTGAGCACCCAGCCGCCATCGACCTTCTCGGCGCGCGTGCGGGTGCCGGCCGCGTCCGATCCGGCACCGGGCTCGGTGAGGCTCCAGGCGCCGATCTTCTCGCCCTTGGCCAGGGGGGTCAGCCAGCGGCGCCGCTGATCATCGGAGCCGAACTTGTAGATGTGATTGCTGCACAGCGAATTGTGCGCCGCCACGCTGATGCCGACCGAGGGATCGACCTTGGACAGCTCGGTGACGACGAGAACGTATTCGACATAGCCGAGCCCGGCGCCGCCGTACTCCTCGGGGAAGATGATGCCGAGGAAGCCGAGCTCGCCCGCCTTGGCCATGACCTGGCGGGGAAACTTCTGGCTCTCGTCGATCTCCTCGACGATCGGATCGACCTCGCGCCGGGCAAAATCCCGCGCGGTCTCCTGGATGGCGCGCTGCTCGTCGGTCAGGGAAAAGTCCACAGGATTCCTCCTACGTCCCGTCAAAGGGCCGGGCAGGCGATGCTATCGCGGCGGCCCCAGGATGGCAACGAGATAGAATTGAGACAGGTCCGCGTCTAGATAGAGTTTTTGAAATAATAGAGACGCCGCGAACACTCCCCTAAGGAGAGCCTCTCCCCATGACTCCCGACATCCTCCTCATCCGCAAGCTGATGACCCGGCAGAACCTGACCCGCGCCGAGAGCGCCGAGCTTCTCGAGAACCTCCTGAGGAACGACGAAGAGGGTTGGAAGCTCCTCGCCTACTCCGTGGCCTCCCAGACCAAGGGCGAGACGGTCGAGGAGATCCTGGGCATGTTCGACGCCCTGCACCGGCTGACCGGCGACTACGACCTCGACCTCTCGGGCCGCAGGGCGATGGACATCTCCAGCGCCGGCGGCTCCGGGGTGAGAAAGATCAACGTCTCGACCCTGTCCTCGCTGGTGGCCGGCGACCCGATCGTGCCGATCATCAAGCACTCCTTCTGGAGGGTGTCGGGCATCGCCGGGAGCGCGGACGCGCTGGAAGCCGTGGGCATCCACCCGCAGACCGTGACTTTGCCGCAGATCCAGCAGGCGATCGAGACCACGGGCGTGGTCTTCTACTCGCCGATCTTCGTAAGCCAGGAGTTGAAGAACATCGTGGGCTTCGGCAGGGCGCTGGGCGAGAAACAGGTGGGCGTGAGCACGCCGTTCCACCTGATGGTGCCGGTCTACACGCCGATCCCCTTGACCTACCGGATGTTCGGGATCAACAACCCGACCCAGTTCGAGATGCTGAGCGAGGTCTTCCGCGGCCTGGGCTATCGCAACGCGCTGCTGGTGCGGGGCTTCGAGGGCCTGGACGAGGCCTCGATCTCCTCGCCGAGCCGGGTGAGGGGGTTCCGGGGCGAGGAGGACTTCGACTTCGTGCTCCTGCCGGAGGAGGTGGGCCTCAAGCGCTGCTCCCCGGACGAGGTGCAGCCGGTGGATGCGGAGTCCAACTACCGCG
>DATANP010000096.1:0-5043 GCA_036266195.1 Thermoanaerobaculia bacterium
TCCCACCCTTGAGACCGCAGAGAGGGCTACGCCAGCGTGGTCAGCACCTTCGCCAGCCTTTCGACCGCCCAGTCGATCTCTTCCTTCCTGATGACCAGCGGCGGCGCGATGCGGATAACGTGATCGTGGGTCTCCTTGCAGAGGAGCCCTTCCTTCTGGAGCGCTTCGCAGAAGCGCCGGGCGCCGCCGGCCTCCTTGTGCAGCTCGATGCCGATCCACAGGCCCACGCCTCGGACCTCCTTGAGGTGCTTCGACTGGATGGTCTTGAGGCGGCCGAGGAAGTACTCGCCCATCTCGGCCGAGTTCTCGACCATGCGCTCGTTGACCAGGGCGCGCAGGGCGGCGCGTCCGACCGCGGCGGCCATGGGGTTGCCGCCATAGGTCGAGCCGTGCTCGCCGGGGTTGAACACGCCCATCACCGCGTCGTCGGCCAGGATGCCGGAGACCGGGTAGAAGCCGCCGGAGAGCGCCTTGCCCACGATCACCACGTCGGGGCGGATGCCCTCGTGCTCGTAGGCGAACATCTTGCCCGTGCGGCCGAGGCCGGACTGGATCTCGTCGACCATGAGGAGGCAGTTGTTGGCCTGGGTGATCTCGCGCAGCCGCTTGAGATAGCCCTTGGGCGGCACGATGATGCCGGCCTCACCCTGGATGGGCTCGACCAGGACCGCGGCCACGTTCGGGTTCATGGCCGCTTCGACTGCTTCGGCGTCGCCGTAGGGGAGGACCTTGAAACCCGGGGTGAAGGGGCCGAAGCCGTCGCGGTAGAGCTCCTCGGTCGAGAAGCTGACGATGGTGATCGTGCGGCCGTGGAAGTTGTTGGTGAAAGCGAGGATCTCGGCCTTGCCCTCGGGCACGCCCTTGACCTTGTAGGCCCACTTGCGGGCGGTCTTGAGCGCGGTCTCGACCGCCTCGGCGCCGGTGTTCATGGGGAGGAAGCGCCCGAAGCCGGTCAGCTCGCAGAATTCCTGGTAGAACGGGCCGAGCTGGTCGCTGCGGAAGGCGCGCGAGGTCAGGGTCACCTGCCGGGCCTGGCCGATGGCGGCGTTCAGGATCTCGGGGTGGCAATGCCCCTGGTTCACGGCCGAGTAGGCGGCCAGGAAGTCGAGGTATTTCCGGTCCTCGACGTCCCACACCCAGCAGCCCTCGCCGCGGCTGATCACGACGTCCAGGGGGTGGTAGTTGTGGGCGCCGTACTGCTCCTCCAGGGCGATGTAGTCGGCGGTCGCCCGCTTCTTCTCTTCGAGCACGATGGGGCTCATCAATCCTCCGGAAACCAGAAAGGTGGGGGATCTTCGGGTTGGTGTTCAGGGCGGCGCGCGGCCGCCGAGCCGCAATTCTACCCGCAAGCGGAACGGTCTCCAACCCCGGCCACCCGGGAGACCCCGGGGGATATTCACGCCGGACGCGTAAGTCCTGCTATGATGCGCGCTTAAACCCGGTTTCCTCGAGGCGTACCCTGGAATGACGCAACTGCCGTTCGACTACTCCAATATCCCTCGCGACTCGCGGCGCGTCCCGCTCGCGACCAAGGTCGCCTTCAAGTTCGAGCGCTTCTCCGGGTTCATCAGCGAGTTCTCCGCGAACATCTCGCCCACGGGGATGTACATCACAACCAAGACGCCGGAGCCCCCCGGAAGCATGCTGGATTTCGAGTTCCGGCTCGGGGACGGCTTCGAGATCATTCAAGGGAAAGGCGAAGTCGTGTGGACCCGAGCCATCGCCGAGGGCCCCAACCGGCCGCCCGGGATGGGAATCCGCTTCCTGGAGCTGAGTGAAGGAAGCAAGGAGCTCATCTACCGGATCGTGGATCAGTACATTCAGGACGGCGGTACGCCGTTCGACGTGTCGCTCCGGCCGCCGGACCCGGTTCCGGTCACGCCGATCTCGTTCCCCGAGCCCGCTCCGGCCGCTCCCGTGATTCCGGCTCCGGCCGCGCCGCCCCCGGCGGCGGCGTCGCCGTTCCCCGATCTGCCCGATTCGGGCGTCCTGCCGGCCATGGACGTGGACGACACCTCCTCCTGGCTGCCGAAGCTCCCCCAGGATCTCTCCAGCCCGGCCCGTCCGGCCAGCCCGCCCGCGATGACCGATGACGACGACTTCCCGCCGTTCATGCCGCCCATGCCCCCGCTGGACGAGCCCGAGCCGGTGCGTCCCACCCTGTCTTTTGGAGGGATGGCCGCGGCGAGCGCGCCTCCGAAGCGGTCGCGGGTCCTCCCGCTGGCCATCGTCGGCCTTGTGCTGGTCCTGGCCGCGGCGGGCTACCTCTTCAAGGACACCCTGCTGGGACTGGTCGGGATGGGAGGCGAGGAGGCGACGGTCGCCGCCACGGATCTGACCCCGATGCAGAGGCCTCCCGCCCAGCCGCAGGCCGCGCCTCCGGCGCCGGCCCCTCAGGAGGAGGGCACGGTCATCGAGGAAGAGGACGGTTCGGAGACGCCTCTCCCCGAGGTCGTCCGCCGCAAGGAGGAGGCCACGGCGACACCGGCGATACCGCTGGCATCGGCTCCGGCTCCGCCCTTGGCCGCTCCTCCGACCGGGCCGGCCCTGACCGTGCTGGAGAGGGTCGGCTTCGAGCAGGCGTTCGGCGGCACCGACATCGTCCTCCAGGGCAACGGCGCGATCCGGCCCGAGAGCTACGAGCAGAGCACCATGGGCGATCCGCCCCGCGTGCTGGTCCGGCTCTTCGGCATCGCGAAGCCCTATCCATCCACCAAGGTGGCCGTGGGCACGGGCGAGGTCAAGCAGGTCCGCATGGGGTTTCACGAGAAGTCCGGCGGCAACGAGCTGCACGTGGTCGTCGACCTCGCCGGTCCGGGGATCAAGGTGACCCGGGTCGAGGCCAGGGACAACCAGCTTCGGCTTCACCTGCAGCGCCAGTAGTTCCAAGGGTAGTAGACGGAAGGCAAGGCGATGGCCCAGGACATCGATCGTCTCAAGCGGCAGCTCCTGCGCGATCTGGTCCAGGAGAACGTGGACCTGAAAGAGGGCCGCCTCCCCCGCGGCCTGCGCAAGCGCCGCCTGCCGATGGCGCTGCGGGTGCTCGCCCTGTCGCTCCTCCCCCTGGGCCTGCTGGGCTCCCGGCTCCTCCCCTCGCTGACCGCTCTGGCACCATCGAGCGTCCCGGCTCAGGCCCAGGCGGTCGTCCCGGCGCCGTCGCTTCCCCTGCCGCCGGCCGATCTTCCGGAGCCGGAGGGGACGATCAGGACCGCTCCCACTCCGGTGGCCGCCGCCGTGTTCCCGCTCGCGGTGCGGAAGATCGCGATCGATCCCGGCCATGGCGGCGACAGCCTGGGGACCAAGGCGCCGCTCGGCCTGGTGGAGAAGGAGCTGACGCTCGACATCGCCCGGCGGGTGCGCGGGCTCCTGGAGCCGGACTACCAGGTGCTCATGACCCGCCAGGACGACACGTCGCTCTCGCTGGAGGACCGGGGCCTGTCCGCGAACCGCGCGGGCGCGGACATCTTCGTGTCGATCCACCTGAACTGGATCGAGGACCGGAAGACCCGCGGCATCGAGACCTATTACCTGGGGCCCACCGACGACCCGTTCCTGACCCGCCTGGCGGCCGACGAGAACCGCGAGTCCGGCTACTCGCTGGCCGACATGCGCCGGCTGCTCGACCGGATCTATGCCGGCGTGCGCCAGGAGAAGTCGAAGAGGCTCGCGGAGGTCGTTCAGGCGTCGCTGTTCGGCTCGCTGGGCAAGGTGAGCCCCGGGCTCCAGAACCGCGGCGTCAAGGCGGCGCCGTTCATCGTTCTGCTCACGACCGAGATGCCGGCCATCCTGGCGGAGGTATCCTGCCTCTCGAATGAAGACGAGGCCGAGCTGTTGACCCAACCGCAATACCGGCAGACCATTGCCGAGGCCCTGGCCGCCGGGGTCCGCTCCTACGCGGACACCGTGGAGGGCCAGCCGGGCAAGAAAGGGATTTGACGAAGATGGCTGAGAAGGACAAGGACAAAGAGAAAGAAGTCCTGCACGTGGGGATCGATCTCGGGACCTCCCGCAGCTCGATCTCCGCCTCGAGCGGCGAGCGCCACGTGGTGGAGAGCTACGTCGGCTGGCCGCTCGACATGGTGGCCCGCAAGGTGCTCAAGAAGCCGGTGCTGATCGGCAGCGAGGCGGTGCAGAACCGCTCCATGCTCGACCTGCACCGCCCGCTGGAGCAGGGGCTGATCAAGGAGGGCTCGGAGAAGGACGAGGCCGCCGTGCGCGAGCTGCTCTCCTACCTCCTCTCGCTGGTCGGCGTGGACCGCGAGAGCAAGAACGGCCGCAGGGTGCGGGCGGTGGTCGGGGTGCCGGCCGAGGCCCTGCGGGTCAACAAGCAGCACGTGCGCAAGGCGATCCAGGGCACGGTGGACGGCCTGATGATCGTGTCCGAGCCCTTCGCCGTGGCCTACGGGCTGGAGGCGCTGCTCCACACGCTGGTCATCGACTCCGGGGCCGGGACCACCGACATCTGCGTGATGAACGGCCGCCTGCCCACCGAGGAGGACCAGCGCACGCTGCCGCAGGCCGGCGACTGGATCGACGAGCAGCTCATGCGGCTCATCCGCGCCCGCCACCCGGAGGCGAGCGTCTCGATCCACATGGTCCGCCAGTGGAAGGAGGAGGGGAGCTTCGTGGGCGACACCAAGACCCCGGTCGTGGTCTCCGCGCCGATCAACGGCAAGCCCACCCAGCTCGACATCACGAACGAGATGCGCCAGGCCTGCGAGGGCATCCTGCCGCCGATCGTGGAGTCGATGCTCGACCTGCTCTCCCGGGCGCAGCCGGACTACCAGGAGAAGATCCGCAACAACGTCGTGGTCTCCGGCGGCACCGCCCTGATCCGCGGCCTGGGTCCAAGGCTGGAGCAGGAGCTCCAGGCCGTGGGCGGCGGCAAGGTCCGGGTCGTGAAGGATCCGATCTACGTCGGCTCCGACGGCGGCCTGGCCATCGCCCTGGACGCGCCGGAGAGCGACTGGGAGAAGTTGACGGCGTAGAACCTTCCTGGGACCGCCGGCGCCTCGCCGGCGGTTTTTCTTTTGAATACCGCCG
>DATANP010000097.1:0-8479 GCA_036266195.1 Thermoanaerobaculia bacterium
CAGGGGCCTCACATCCTCACACAGGAGGCGCCGGGAACGCTTCAGGAAGACCGCCTGCTCCGACAGGAAGCGCGCAGGACTGTTCAGGGCCTTCGGCGACTCTTTCAGGAAGCGCAGGGGTTCGTTCAGGAAGAAGGGAGAGCCGCCAGCGCCCAGGCGCAGAAACCACGGCACATCGTTTGAGCAACGACAACGACAAGCTGCCATCGACTCTGCCTACCGACGACAAAAGGCTACGGGGAATCTGACAAAGCGGACTTAAAGGACATCAAGGACTGCAGTGACCAAAGACCCTTGGTCCTTGATGTCCCTGCAGTCCCTTTGGTCCTTGAGCTTTCTACCCCTTCGCCTTCCACTCCGAAACGCTCTTCTCCAGATCGGAGACCTGCTGCGGCGCGGGCGGCTGGGCGGCACTCTTGGCGGCGGCCAGTGCCTTTGCACCCCAGGCTGCCGCTCCCTTGTAGTCGTTCTGCTTGGCCAGGAGCATGGCCTTGGCGCGCTGGTTTCCGAAGTTCGGGTCGAGCGCGATCGAGGCGGCGGAAAGCATCGTCCAAACAAGTGATGTTCGGCCATCAACTGGTGATGTGGACGACGCTCGGCAGCCCGGCGTCTTGGGATATCATAACGTGCGTAACCCTGGGGCGCAACAGAAGGACCAGCTACGAGGGTTCTGATGGCAAAGAAGATTTTTGACGCAACCGAGATTCTGGACCGTCTTACGGGAGATGACCCCGAGTTGCGGGAGATGATCGCCGAGGAAGCGGTCAACGCTCAGGTCGCGCGCATGATCTATGAAGCGCGCACGGCGGCAGGGCTAACACAGAAGCAGCTCGCTGTCATGCTTGGCACACAGCAATCCGCGATTGCCCGCCTGGAGGACGCCGACTACGAGGGCCATTCCCTCGGCATGCTACGGCGGATCGCCGAGGCTCTGAACCAGAGGCTGGAAGTCCGTTTCGTGCCGCACCGCGCCGCGTGACGCTGCCAGCAACCTTCCGGGCCGCCTGACGGCGGCCCGGAGCCATCCATCCGATCCCTACCCCTTCGCCTTCCACTCCGAAACGCTCTTCTCCAGATCCGAGACCTGCTGCGGCGCGGGCGGCTGGGCGGCGGACTTGGCGGCGGCCAGTGCCTTCTCGGCCCAGGTCACGGCTCCCTTGTAGTCGTTCTGCTTGGCCAGGAGCATGGCCTTGGCGCGCTGGTTTCCGAAGTTCGGGTCGAGCGCGATCGAGGCGTCCAGCCAGCGGGAGGCGTCGTCCAGACAGGTGTTGTTCTGGATGCACCAGTTGGCGGCCTGCGCGAAGGTGCCCGGACGCAGGCTGTCCTTCACCGCGGCCACGGCCAGCTTCGGGGTGTCTACCTCGACCGTGAAGGGCACCTGGAGCTTCTCCCAGCGGAGGACGACCTTGGCCGTGGTGTCGGTCACGTCCTCGAAGTCGAAGCCCATGCGCTCGCGGAACTCGGCGGCTTCGGGCTTCGCCTGGATGCGCAGGGCGTCATCTTCCTGCTTGTAGGTGAAGGCGCCCCACTGGTCGGCGTCCTTGCTGAAGATGATCGTCCATTGGTCCGCGGTCGGGATGGTCTGGAGACCGTAGAGGCCGGCGGGCAGCTCGTGGCCGTCGATCTTCACCGGGGTGCTGAAGCGGATCGTGGTGTTCTCGTTGGCGCCGGTCCGCCAGACCTCGCCATAGGGCACCAGCTCACCCCAGATCTTGCGGCCCTTCACTCCGGGACGGCTGTAGTGGAGGGTCACCTCGGTGACTCCGATGGTCTGCGACACGCTGGCGTTGGGGCTCGGACGCGGGAGCTGGAGCTGCTGGGCGACGGCGGCGCTCGCCACGAGGTTCAGGGCCAGCAGGCCGGCGGCCGTAAGGGTGGTCCTTTTCATAGGGGGGTTCCTCCTCCTTGTTTGGCGGCTGAAATGTACCAGACCGCCGGGCCGGCGTGTGTAATAGGCTTGTAAAAGTGGACCTTCACGAGCTTGCCCGATCGCTGCCCGATATCCCTCGGTGGGTGGAGACCCGCGGTCTCCTCCTCGGCGGCCGGTGCTCGGTCGCGGTCTCCCCGGATGGGTTCGTTGTGAAGGCCCTCGACAGTTCGCTCGCCTGCTGCGTCGGGCGGCCGGACCCTCAGGCGATCCGCGACGCCGGTCCCGTTCAGGTTCTGATCCCTCCGGAGGAGGCGGATCATGTGGCCCGGGTTCTGCCAGACTGGAACTGCGTGTCGGCGACGATTCATCTCCTGGAGCCCGGGCGGTGGCCCGAGCCCGATCCTTCGGTGGATGTCCAGCTCCTTCAGGACGACTTCTTCCTGGCTCTTCTCCCGGAAGGCATCCGGAAGGCCCTGCCCCGGGCCACGGTGGCGGTGGCGTTCGCGGACGGGCTTCCGGCCTCGATCTGCTACTCGTGCTGGGAGACGGAGACGCTCTGGGACATCTCGATCGAGACCGTGCCGGAGCTCCGGCGGCGCGGGCTGGCCGAGGCGTGCACGGCCTTTCTCATCCGGACGATGCGCGAGCGCGGCAAGGAGCCGGTCTGGGGCGCCGAGGACTCGAACCTGCCTTCGCTCCGGCTGGCCGCCAAGATGGGTTTCGTGCCGGTCGACCGGCTGATCCTCTTCTCGCCCCCTCAGTCTCTCCCTCAGTAGGCGCCGCCGGCTCCGACCGGCGCCGCCTTTCGCGCCTCGGCCCGCTGCGCGGAGGCCTCGGCTTCGCGCCGGGCCCTCTCTCCATCCCAGGCTCCGGCCGGCTCGACCCAGCCCTGGAGGTTGCGGATCGCCAGATCGGCCAGGAAGCGCATGTGGTCGGGCCGGTCGTTGAGCGCGGGGATGTAGCGGTAGCGCTCGCCCCCGGCGTGGAGGAAGATCTCGCGGTTCTGGCCGTCGATCTCCTCGATGGTCTCCAGGCAGTCGGCGGAAAAGCCGGGACAGATGACGTCCAGGCTGCGGACGCCCGACTTCGCCATGCCCTGCATGGTCTTGTCGGTGTACGGCTTGAGCCACTCTTCCTTGCCGAACAGCGATTGGAAGGAGACCTCGTAGCGGTCGCGGGGCAGCCCCAGCTCCTCGGCGACGAGGCGGGCGGTCTTGTGGCAGTGGCAGAAGTAGGGGTCGCCCGCCTCGAAGTAGCGCTGCGGGATGCCGTGGAAGGAGAAGAGGAGCTTGTCCGCCTGCGAGCCGTCCGCCCAGGCTTCGCGGATCGACGCGGCGAGAGACCGGATGTATCCCGGCTCGTCGTGGTAGTGCTGGACGATCCGCATCTCCGGCACCCAGCGCCAGGCGGTGACCTCGGTCGCGAGCGCGTCGAAGGTGGAGCCGCTCGTGACCGCCGCGTATTGCGGATAGAGCGGCAGCAGCAGGATGCGCCGGCACCCCTTCTCCGCCAGCTCGCGCAGAGCCGACCTCATGGACGGGTTGCCGTAGCGCATGCCCAGCGCAACGTGGACCGGGGTGCCGAGCTCGGCTTTCAGGATCGCCTCCAGGGCGGCCGCCTGCCGCCGGCTGATGATCAGGAGCGGCGAGCCTTCGGGCGTCCAGACCTTCTGGTAAAGCTCCGCGGACTTCTTCGGCCGGAACGGCAGGATGGCGAGGTGGAGGATCAGCCACCAGAGCGGCCGCGACATCTCGATGACCCGCGGGTCCCAGAGGAACTCGCCCAGGTAGCGGCGCAGGGCCGGTGTATCCGCCGCGTCGGGCGTCCCCAGGTTGGCGACGAGGACGCCGACGGCCGGAATCTCGGTGTGCTTGAAATCGGGCTGGCCAAAGTATTCAGGCACTCAGCACCCCGAACACCTCCGAGACCTGGTCCCAGCCCACGCGCATCAGGAAGGTGTTGTTGCGGCCGTAGCTCTTGATCCCGAGGATGAAGAAGCCCGGCTCCGGGTTCTTCAGGGTGTCGGCGCCGTGGCTGGTCTGGTTCAGGCAGTCGCCGGCCGCGGCTCCGAGGAGGGCCGCCGAGAGGTTGATCGGCCCGCAGGTGGCGTAGCACTCGTGGACCTGGAGCTGGCGGTAGAGCTCGTGGTCGCCCACGAAGCCGGTCAGGGAGAGGACGCGGTCCACGGCCACGCGCTCGGAGCCGTTGCCGTTGCGCAGGACGGCTTCGATTTTTCCATTGGGACGTGAGAGCTCTTCGATCGCATAGCCCTTGCGGACCTCGACGGCCGGCGAGGCGCCGGAGGCGAGGGCCTGGGCGTCGGCGGCGAGGCGGGCGCGCTCCGGCAGCGGGTCGCCTTCGGGACTGCCCCAGCCGGGCTCCGGGCTGCGCATCACCCAGACGACCCGCGTTCCGGGCAGGGCGGCCAGCTCGCGGACCGCGGTCTGGGCGGAGTGGCCGGCTCCGGCGAGGAGCACGGTCTTACCGGCCCAGTCCGCGGCTTCCTTGCGGAGGTCCGGGATCTGGCGGCGGATCTCACTCTCGAGCGCGCGCTCGCCGGGGGCTGGGATGCCGGCATCTCCGAGCCGGTTCGGGTTGCCGTAGGTGCCGGTCGCGTCGATCACCACGTCGGCGGTCTCGGTCCACTCCCGCTTGCCGTCGGAGAGGAGGATGCGGAACGGGTGCTTCGCGCGCTCCTGGTTCGCGATCTCCTCGTGCTTGAGGAGCCCCTCACGGCCGACGTCGAGCGCCCGGGTTCCGAGCCGCAGGTTGGGCGCGATTTCAGGCAAAGCGGCGAGCGGGGCGAGGAGGCGGTCCGCCAGCTCGGCGCCGGTCGGGCAGTCCGCGCCGGAGGGTGCGTCGGGCAGGTGACGGCGCATCCTTGGCGAGACGTTCAGGTCCCAGGGGGTGAACAGCCGGACGTGGCCCCAGGACCGGACGTTGCCGCCCACCTCGGGCGCGGCCTCGTAGATCGTGAACGGATGGCCGGCTTCGGCCGCGGCGAGGGCCGCTTCCAGTCCGACCGGTCCGGCTCCCAGGATGGCGATGCGCTTCATACGTCTCTCCTCAGTATCTGGATACAGCCCGCTCTCTGGCGGGCAGGATCTCCAGGCAGGTCGTCCACCAGCCGCTCAGGATCGTCTCGACGAACTCCTCGGGCAGCGACTCTCTCCGCATCTCGGCCGCCAGCGATTCATGATCATAGACGAGCGGGAGGAGCTGAACGTCTAGACAGTCCTGCCTGGCCTCCAGCATGGCGTACCAGACGTGGGTGGCGCCGTCGTTCGCCGGCCGGCCGATGACCCCGACGTTCACCACGTCCCGGCCCGAGGGCAGCCGCCGGTGCCAGTGCAGGCCGGTGTGGGTGCAGAGGATGCCGTCGCAGCGCTCCTGGTCGAGCAGCACCTCCAGGAACGGATCGGGCGTGGTGCTCCGGAAGAGGAACTCGTTGATCCTCCGCGGCGATCCGTGGACGAGCAGCAGCTCGCGGTCCCCGACTCTCACCCGGCGGCGGCGCGGCAGCGTGCCCATCCAGGCCTTGAACCCGATCGAGCAGCTCCGCGCCGTGTACTGGTAGGAGATCCGGGCGAAGTGGTTGTCTCGCGGATCGGTGTAGCCGCAGTTGCAGTCCTCGCGGCCCGCGGCGAGCGACTCCTCGTAGTTGCCCTGGATCGAGAGCACGCCCCCCTGCTCCAGCAGCGGTCGGACCTTCTCGGGATTGGGCCCGAAGGCTCCGAGGTCTCCGAGACAGTAGACCGCCTCGGCGCCGCGCCGGGCCGCGTCCTCCAGGAGGGCGGCCAGGGCGAGATGGTTGCTGTAGACCCCGCCGAAGACCGCGATCTTTGTATAAGGCCCTTCGACCGGCGTCGGGTCCGCTACGGTATTTAGATACGCGCGCACCGCGGCCTCGCGCTCGACGGGGTCGAGCACCCGGCCCGCCTCGGCCGCGGCCTGCCGGAAGCGCTCGAGCGGGACGAGCGTCTCTCCCCAGGTGGCCAGGCCCCGGTGGGAGGTCAGTTGGGAGGTCAGCTTGCTCATCTCAGGTCCTGCAGCTCACGCCGTAGACGTGGCAGGTCCAGCAGGCGGGATGGCCGAGTGGGAAGGAACCGAGGCTGTCGGCCAGGGTCTCGCCCATGCGGGCGGACGGCTCGTTGACCAGGATCGGGCAGACCCAGACCCCCTGGCCGGTGACCATCCGGCACGAGCTGCACTGAAGGTGGTCCAGGGCGCCGGCCGGCAGATCGCCTTCGCGGAGCCTCTGCCAGCTCTCGTAGGCGCCGCCGCGCCCGGCCTCGGCGCCGATCTGGAAGACCGGCAGGATCTTGAGCCGCGGCCGGTCGATGCCGAGCGCGCGCAGCAGCTCGAAGAAGCGCTCCTTGCCCGCGTCGGTCCCGGCCTCCCGGCAGACCTCGGTCACCGTGATCACCGGGTTGAGCCCGGCCCGGGCCAAGTTGCGCACGCCGTCGAGGATGCGCACGAAGGTCCCCTCGCCGCGGATCGGATCGTTGGTCCCGGCGTCGTAGCCGTCGAGCGAGACCCGCAGATCGAGCGAGTAGCCGGACCCCTGCTCCAGCCGCTTGAGCCGCGCGCAGCGGGCGGGGTCGAGGAGGAGGCCGTTGGTCAGCACGGTGGCGGGCCCGACCCGCAGGGTGGCCTCCAGGATGGACTCCATGTCCGGGTTGAGGAACGGCTCGCCGCCGGTGAAGTAGTACTCGCGCACCCCGAGGCGGACCGCCTGCTCCAGGTAGCGCTCCACCTCGTCCAGCCGCATCAGCTCGTGCGTATGGTTGGTGGGCGAGCAGGAGATGAAGCAGTGCGTGCAGGCCAGATTGCAGACCGTGCCCCCGACCTGGAACCAGAGGGTGTCCAGGGAGCTCAGCGCTACCTTCGGGACGGGGACTGGCTTGGTTTCTGCAACGCTCATCGGGCTTCAAGTCTATACGCTATGATCGGACTCCCTTGAGACGCTTCCTACTCTTCTCGATCCCGCTTCTCATGGTCACCATGGGGCTGTTCCAGTTCGGCCTGGAGATGTTCCGCCTCCAGGTGGACCCGGGCAGCCTGGCCCCGGGCGGCGGCGCCGATCTGCCGGGCTGGATCCAGCTCGCGACCTGGGCCCTGGAAGCGCTCGCCCTCTCCACCCTGTTCGTGCTCGTATACGGCCGCGGTTGGGGCGGGGTCTCGGGTCTTTTAACAGGCTGGATCGCCTGGGTGTTCCGCGGGCCTCTCCTGGTGGTGACGGTCGCGGGCCATGCCGGCCTGCCGCCCGCGCCCTGGTGGGCGCTCGCCTTCCGCTGGTGGGTGCTCTACTCGCTCTGCGGCCTCCTGCTCGGAGTGATCGCCTCGCTCACCCAGCTCGGCCGGGAGGCGGAGGCGCCGCCTGTGGACACGGAGGCGGTCCAGTGGGTGCCGCCCCCACCAGCCTACCGTCCCATGCCGCCTCCCATCCCTTCGCTGGATGAGGAGCCTGTCTCCGTCACCGAACGTCCCGACGACCCCGGAGCGACCGCCGGCTAGAGGCTTCCCTTGAAAATCGCTGCCGTCGGACGGGCGTTCCCGCCGCATTACTACGACCAGCACACCCTGATCGATGCCCTGCGGCGCCGGTGGGCGGACCGCTTCTTCAACCCCGAGCGCCTGGAGCGGCTGCACCGCAACGTCCTGGTCGGCGGCCGGCACCTGGCCCTCCCCCTGGAGGAGTACGATCAGCTCACCACCTGGGGCAAGGCGAACGACGCCTGGATCCGCGTGGCCCAGGAGGTCGGCGCCCAGGCGGTGCTCGACGGCCTCGACCGCGCCGGGCTCTCCCGGGAAGAGATCGAGGCCCTGATCTTCGTGACCGTGACCGGCGTCGCCACCCCCTCGATCGACGCCCGGCTGATGAACCGCCTCCACCTCCGGCCGCAGGTCAAGCGGGTCCCGATCTTCGGCCTCGGCTGCGTGGCCGGCGCCGCCGGCATCTCGCGGGCCGCGGACTACGTGCGCGCCTACCCGGACCAGGTGGCGGTCCTGCTCTCGGTCGAGCTCTGCTCGCTTACCCTTCAGGCCGAGGACCTCTCGATCCCGAACCTGATCGCCACCGGCCTGTTCGGAGACGGCGCCGCGGCCGCGATGGTGGTGGGGGACGACCGGCCCGCGGACGGTCCGGAGATCGTGGCCACCCGCTCGGTGTTCTATCCGGATTCCGAGGACGTGATGGGCTGGACCATCTCGGAGGCCGGCTTCGGCATCATCCTCTCCGCGGACGTGCCCCAGGTCGTGCGCGAGTTCCTGCGGCGGGACGTGGATGCCTTCCTGGCCGATCACGGCCTGACCCGCTCGGACATCGCCTCCTGGGTCTGCCACCCCGGCGGCCCCAAGGTGCTCGAAGCCATGCAGGAGGCCCTGGAGCTGCCCGAGGGCGCGCTCGACGTGACCTGGCGCAGCCTGCAGGAGGTGGGCAACCTCTCGTCCACCTCGGTCCTCCTCGTCCTGGCCGAGACCATGGAGAACCACCGGCCGGCTCCCGGAAGCTGGGGCATGATCACGGCCATGGGCCCGGGCTTCTGCTCGGAGCTGGTGCTCCTGCGGTGGTGATGCGGCCCCTCACCCCCTGGCCCCCTCTCCCAT
>DATANP010000098.1:0-2744 GCA_036266195.1 Thermoanaerobaculia bacterium
TCTCTGGGAGTCCAAGATGGACTACCAGCTTCTCGCCCTGGAGAAGCGCGAGCGCTTCCTGTCGATCAAGGAGCGCATCGCCGCGCTCCACCACGGCGACAAGCGCAAGCTTTTCCTCCAGCACCTGGAGGACGCCGAGTACGCCCTGTTCGCGTTCGACATCGAGCGCGCCGTGGCCTCGCTGGAGTCGGCGTTCAAGCTCGACCGCGACAACTACGAGCTGGCCTACTTCCTGGGCGAGACCCACTTCAACGAGGGCGACGCCACCGCGGCCCTGACCTACTTCGACCGCGTGCTGGACGTGAAGCCCGATCACTACGAGGGGCTCGTCTACAGCGGGGTCATCTACTACGAGAAGGGCGACAACCTGCGCGCCGAGGATTATCTGAAGCGGGCGATCGCGCTCTATCCCGAGAGCTTCCTGCCCCATTTCAGCCTCGGAGCGGTCTACGCCGGTCTGGGGAACCTGGCCCGGGCGGTGCTCTTCCTGGAGCGCGCGGTGCAGATCGATCCGGTGCCGCAGGCGCTGTTCCTGCTCGGGAGCTGCTATTACGAGATGGGCAAGCTCTCGCTGTCGGTCCACTACCTTCAGGAGGCGGTGCGGCACGACCCGGCGTTCGAGGAGGCCCACCACCTGCTCGGCCTCGCCTATCTCGACCGCCACTGGACGCGCAAGGCGCTGGAGTCGTTCCGCCAGGCGCAGCGGCTCAACCCGAAGAAGCTCCAGTACCAGGATCTGATCCGGTATCTCTCGGGCGCCGCGGGCTCGCCTCTGCCGGGCGTGAGCGGCGAGGCCGAGGCCTGGTTCGCCAAGGGCGAGGAGTTCCTGGCGCGCGAGAACCTGAAGCAGGCGCACGCCTGCTACCGCCGCGCGCTGTCGCTCGATCCGGACAACCCGACGCTGCTCATGTCCTACGCGCTCCTGTGCCTGCACCTCAATCGCAATCAGGAGATCGAGGCCGTGACGCGCAAGGTGCTCGACCTCAAGCCCGGCGAGATGCTCATGGCCACCGCCTATGCGACTCTCATCGAGGCCATGCGCAGCCAGGGCAAGTATCGGGAGGGCAACCGCATCGGCCGCGTGCTGCTCGACGAGGGCAACTCGAACTTCGCCAAGTCGATCGCCTACTACGAGATGGCCTACAACCTGGCGGAGATGGAGGAGGACCTCGACCAGGCGCTCGACTTCGCGCGGCAGTCGGTCGAGCTGGCGCCGGACGAGATCAAGCAGTTCCCGCTCGCGGCGCTCGGCTGGGTCCACTACAAGAGGAAGGAGTTCGACAAGGCGGTCGACTTCCTCGCCCGGTCGAGCGAGCTCGGGCCGTCCTCCACGACCCTGACGCACCTCGGGATGGCGCTCCTGGCCTCGGGCGACGAGGACAAGGCGCGGACCGTGCTCGCCCATGCGCGCACGGCGGGCGACCGCGGCGAGGCGCTCCAGGAAAAGATGATGGAATGCATGAAGGACTCGACGCGCCTGATCGAGCGGGCGCGGCGAGGCCAAAGAAAATAGATCGAAAGCAGTTCCCCTACAACCCACGATCCAGGTCGAGAGCAGGAGAGGCGCATGCGCTGGAGCCAGTTCTATCTTTTCACCACCCGCGAGGTGCCGAACGACGCCGAGGTGATCAGTCACCAGCTCATGGTGCGCGCCGGCATGATCAAGAAGGTCGCGGCCGGCATCTATTCGTACCTCCCGCTCGGCTGGCGCAGTCTGTCGAAGCTGATGGCGATCGTGCGCCGCGAGATGAACGCGGCCGGCGCGGTCGAGCTGATGCTGCCGGCGATCCAGCCGGCCGAGTTGTGGCAGGAGTCCGGGCGCTGGCAGCGCTACGGCAAGGAGCTGCTGCGCATCAAGGACCGCCACGAGCGGGATTTCGTGTTCGGCCCCACGCACGAGGAGGTCATCACCGACATCGTGCGGCGCGACGTGAAGAGCTACCGCCAGCTCCCGTTCAACCTGTACCAGATCCAGACCAAGTTCCGCGACGAGATCCGGCCCCGCTTCGGCCTGATGCGCGGCCGCGAGTTCCTGATGAAGGACGCCTACTCTTTCCACGCCGGGCCCGAGGGGCTGGACGTGGCCTACGAGTCGATGCGCAACGCCTACTGCCGCATCTTCGAGGCGTGCCAGCTCGACTATTCGCCGGTGGAGGCGGACGTGGGCACGATCGGCGGCTCGGCCTCGCACGAATTCATGGTGGTGGCCGACACGGGCGAGAGCGCGGTGGTCCGCTGCCCGTCCTGCGGCTACGCCGCGAACGTCGAGCGCGCCGAGACGCGGGGCGTCTCCGAGGCGGCGGCCGCCGGAGGGGACCAGGAGCTGAAGGAGGTCTCGACGCCGAACCAGAAGTCGATCGAGGAGGTCTCGAAGTTCCTCGGCATCGAGCCGCGGCAGCTCGTCAAGACGCTGATCTATGAGACGGAGAAGGGCTTCGTGGCGGTGCTGATCCGTGGCGACCGCGAGATCAACGAGGTCAAGCTCACGAACCATCTCGACGTCCAGCACCTGAACCTCGCGAGCGAGGACAAGGTGCGCGAGGCCACCGGCGCGCCGGTGGGTTTCGCCGGGCCGGTGGGCCTGAAAGGCATCCGGATCGTGGCAGATGAGACGGTGCGCGGCATGAAGGATTTCGCCACCGGCGCCAACAAGGAGGACGCCCACTACACGGGCGTCAACTGGGGGCGCGATATCGGCGATACGGATCTCTCCGAGTTCGCCGACCTGCTGCTGGTCACGGGCG
>DATANP010000099.1:0-3902 GCA_036266195.1 Thermoanaerobaculia bacterium
GGTGTCGACGGACGACGACTACGTGATCCGGGCCGAAACGACCGTCCTGAACAGGATCCTGTATTTCGCCGGTTGCAATACCGCACAGGGCTGCGGAGTCTGGCGCAGCGACGGCACGCCGGCCGGGACCTTCCAGTTGAAGCAGGTCGACTTCGCCTACAACCTGGCCGCCGCGGGAAACCGCCTGTTTTTCTTTGAAGGCTCGGCGCTCTGGGTCACGGACGGCACGCCGGGCGGGACCCTCCGCGTCCTGGATCTCCCTTCGGGAGCGGACCTTGCGGCCGGCATGGGGAACCGGCTGTTCTTCCTCTCCGGCGGTGAGCTTTGGGCGAGCGACGGCACGGCCGTGGGCACCCGCCCCCTGACCAGCTTCTCGGCGGAGCAGCCCTTCCTGCAGACCCGGTTCCTGAAGGCCCTGGAGGGCAGGCTCTATTTCGTGGCCGACGACGTGATCCACGGAGCGGAGATCTGGTCGACGGACGGCACGCCGTCCGGCACCCGGCAGGTCACGGATATCGGGTTCCACGATCCCTTCGACTGGGATGAGACATCCTCCAACCAGACCGGCCTGCGCGCCTCCGACGTCGAGATCCTGGGCCAGCGCATCGTCTTCTGGGCTACCGACGGCATCCACGGCTTCCAGCCCTGGTCCGCCACGGTCTCGCCGGGTCCGACCACGCCTCTCTGTCCGGACTGCTCGTTCCAGAACAACCAGGCGGCGCTGGCCAAGGTGGGCTCGCGCCTGCTGTTCACCGGCCGGAATGCGCAGCACGGGGCCGAGGTCTGGGCGACGGACGGTACGCCGGCGGGGACGAGCCTGCCCCGGGAGATCTGCCCGGGCACCTGCGACGGCGCGACGTCGGAGCCCACGCCGCTCCTCGGCAAGGCGTTCTTCGACGGCTCCCAGGGCCAGAGCAGGGCGCTGTGGATCAGCGACGGCACGGCCGCGGGAACCCGGCGATTCGCGGCCCCCGCCGCCTCCGCCGACTACTTCGGGCAGCTGGATCTCGAGGCTCTGGGTTCCACCGTCATCTTCGCCGGCACGGGCCCGCAGGACGACTACGGGACCGAGCTGTGGGCGAGCGATGGCACCCCCGCCGGCACCCGGCTCGTGACCGACATCTCCCGCGGGCGATCCTCGTCCAGCCCCGGCAGCCTCATCCCCACGGAACGCAATCTCTTCTTCGAGACCTGCGTCAGCAGCTCCACGCTGCGGCTCTGGTATACCGAGGGCACACCGGACAGCACGCGGCTGGGCGACACGTCGATCGCCTGCGGCGGCGATCCCGAGCTGGTCGGCAGCGTCAACGGAGCCCTGCTCTTCACCGTCCATGAGTACTTCGACCAGCGCGACCAGCTCTGGCGTTTCGATGCCGATGGCTCCGCCACGCAGATCACCCAGATGCCCCAGCGCTCCGGGATCGGAGAGTCCGCCGTGCTGGGTGGCCGGCTCTACTTCGCCGTCCGCCCTACCCAGGATCTCGAGACACCCGAGGAGATCTGGCAGAGCGACGGCACGGCCCAGGGGACCGGCAAGCTCGCCGAGCTGCCCTCCGGCCTCCACAATCCGTACTTCTTCACCGTCGTGGGCCCGGAGATCTGGTTCCTCGCCGACGACTTCGGCCAGCAGGGAGGGTCGGAGATCTGGCGCACCGATGGTACCCAGGCGGGCACCCGGAAGGCGGCGGACCTGGGGGAGAACCGCACCGTGACCGATCCGGAATTCACCCGGATCGGCTCGACCGTCTTCTTCGTCGGCGCCGACGAGGAGGACAACCGCCAGATCTGGAAGACGGACGGCACCCCGGCCGGCGCGGCGCAGGTGACCGACCTCGATCCGCTGGGTCTGTACTCCGACGCCAACCCCGCGGACCTCGCCGCGCTGCAGGGCGCCCTGTACTTCTCGGCGCTCACGCCGGACGGCATCGGCTTCTGGCGCACCGACGGAACAGAGCAGGGCACCGTCCTGCTGAAGGTATTCCCCAGTCCGGAGGATTACGACGGGGAGTACTATCCCTCTCCTCTGGATCTCACCGCGGTAGGCCCCTGGCTCGTCTTTGCGGTGGACAGCGGCGTCCATGGCCGCGCTGGCGGCGATAACCGCGCCCTCTGGCGCAGCGACGGCACCGCGGCGGGCACCACCCTGCTGCGCCAGATCATTCTGCGCGACTCGCGCGACCGCGGCATCACCGACCGGTTCTTCCGGCCGGCCGCCGGCCGGCTCTATTTCGCCGCCGATGACGGCGTCCATGGCACCGAGCTGTGGCAGACCGACGGCACCGCGGCCGGCACCCGCCTGGTGCAGGACATCGCGCCGGAAGGCGCCTCGTCCTTTCCGGCGGACCTGACCGTGGCGGGAGACCGCCTCTTCTTCTCGGCCGACGACGGGACCACCGGCCGGGAGCTGTGGGTGCTGCCGCTCGCGGGGCCGCCCTGCCAGGCTTCGGCGTCGACTCTGTGCCTGGGCGGCGGGCGCTTCGAGGTCAAGGTCTCGTGGCGCGACTTCGCCGGGCAGACCGGCTCCGGCCGGGCCGTGCCTCTCACGGGCGATACCGGATACTTCTGGTTCTTCGATCCGGCCAACGTCGAGACCGTGGTCAAGGTGCTCGACGGCACCGGCGTCAACGGCCACTTCTGGGTCTTCTTCGGCGCCCTGACGAACGTCGAGTACACCCTCACGGTGACCGACACCCAGACCGGCCTCACCCGCCGGTACTTCAACCCCCGGGGAGTCTTCGCCAGCGTCGGCGACACGCAGGGGTTCGGCCCCCTCGGCGCCTACGACACCGAGACGCGCACCGACGCCGGCCCGCTTCCGCGGATCGCCGCGCCGACCGAGACCGCCGCGGCCGCCTCGGCCACCAGCCCCTGTGTGCCGGCCGCCAACCGCCTCTGCCTGAACGGCGGCCGCTTCGCCGTCGAGGCCTCGTGGAAGGATTTTTCCGGCCATACGGGCAACGGCACGGCCGTTCCGATCACCGGAGACACCGGCTACTTCTGGTTCTTTGATTCCGCCAATGTCGAGGCAGTCGTCAAAGTGCTGGACGGCACGCCGGTCAACGGCCACTTCTGGTTGTTCTACGGCGCCCTGTCCAATGTCGAGTACCGGCTCACCGTCACCGACACGGCGACCGGAACGGTGAAGGTCTACAGCAACCCCAGCGGCCGCTTCGCGAGCGTCGGGGATACCACCGCTTTTTGAGGAGTCCCATGCATCGCAGCGTCCTGGCCCCCCTGAGCTTCCTGGTATTGGCCGCGATGGCCGCGGTAACCGCGCCGGCTGCGGCGCAGACCGCCTCGCTGGTCGAGGACATCCATCCCGGCAAGAGCGACACGGGCGCCTATCCCGACGAGATGTGGTCCTTCCGGGGCAAGGTCCTGTTCACCGCCCGGGAGCCCAGCTCCGGCACCGAGCTCTGGATCACGGACGGCACCGGTGCCGGCACACGCCTGCTCGCCGACCTCTTCCCGGGCGAGGACTCCTCGTACCCGGACATCCTGGGAGAGATGGGCTCCCTGGTCTTTGGCGTCGCGGGGGGGGATTGCTGCTCGACCTCGCGCAGCTTCCTCTGGCGCTCGGACGGGACCCGGGAAGGGACGTTCCTGCTCGATCCGGGCATGGACGTCGCGATCCCCTACTACGACCGATCGGACGACTTCGGGGAAGGCCCGATCGTGCCCGTCGCCCTGATGAAGGATGCCGTCTATTTCACCGGCTGCGAAGGTCAGGACGACTGCGGGCTCTGGCGGACCGACGGCACGGTGGCAGGGACGAAGCTGCTGAAGACCATCGGCAAACCCCTCGGCGGCTATCCCCGCAATCTGACGGCCGCGGGGGATCGCCTGTTCTTCGTCGCCGGGCAGCAGCTCTGGACCAGCGATGGGACGCCGGAGGGGACGAC
>DATANP010000100.1:0-5823 GCA_036266195.1 Thermoanaerobaculia bacterium
CCTTGACCACCCGGCGGATCTTGTCGCGCAGGTAGTCGCGGTGCCTGGGGTCGGCGAGGTCCTCCTTGGCCTCTTCGGGCAAGGCGTGGTACTCGTGGACGAGCTGCCGGATGGCCTTGGCGCCCTCCTTCTGGATGTCGGCCACGTGGCTGCGGTAGAGCGCCCGGTAGACCACCTCCAGCTCCAAGGCCTGCACCAGGGTGAGGCCGTCGCGCTGCGCCACGTCCGGCGAGTGCGGATCGCCGCCGATGTGGTCCTTGAGGAAGCCGGCCGCATAGTCCTTGAGCGCCGTGAACAGCTTGTCGAGCGTGCCGACGCCGACCTCGCCGCGGCTCAGGCTAAGCTGGGTCACGGACTCGCTCAGCACCTGCCGCACCCGGGAGTGGGACAGGCTCAGGTCGGGCAGGTCGGCGATGCGGTCCTCGAAGTAGAAGTCCCACATGCGCCGGCCGTCCTCGATCTGCAGGGCCTCGGCGTCGAGCACGTACTGGTTCGACGAGGCGTCGCCCTCCTCGCGCAGGCGCTCCATGCGGTGGAGCTGGTCCTGTTCGATCTTGCCGAAGCTGGTGTCCAGGGTGCGCTGGAAGCCGGTGAACTTCCGGAGGTTCTTCTCGAAGTCGCCGAGGCGCTCGTAGAACAGCCGCCGCAGGCCGTCCATGGCGCGCTGGACCGCCTGCTTCTCCAGGTCCTCGATGATCGCCGCCTGGTCGGCCTTGTCCTTGACGAGCTGGCTGTCCTTGTGGCCCGTGACCTCGAAGTCGGCCGAGGGCTCGAGCAGCGGGGTCTTCGGGAGCTGGTCCAGGATGCAGAGCACGGCGTAGCGCTTGGCCGTCAGGTCCACCTCCCCGGCCTCGTCGTTCAGGAAACGAAGATCCACCAGCGACTCCAGCCCCGGCCAGGCCATCTTGCCGGTCTTGTAGCCCTGCTCCAGGATGCGCATGCCGACCCGGCGGAAGTCGTCCACCCAGCCGTTGGCCCGGTTCTTGAGGTCCACGACCCGGAGGCCCTCGCCCGGGCTCATGCGGTTCTCCTCGGCCCAGGCGGCGATGGTCTGCTCGGCGGCTTCGAGGAGGCCGATGGGCTCGCCGGGCCGCGCGCCGGCAACCGCGGGAAGGACCACGGCCGCGATCGAGTGCCGCATGCCGGCGCTCTCCAGCAGCTCGCGGTCGCCCTTGACCTGGGCCTCCTCGATCTTGACGCCGCCGTCCGGCGTGGGGCGCTCGCCCAGCCGGTGGCCGTGCCGGAAGAGAGCCATGAAGCGCTGCTCCGTGCCCTGGTCCAGCTCGCAGGAGGCGAGCAACCGCACCCGGCGCTGGAACAGGCGGTCCACCAGCGCGGCCTTCTTCTGCGGCGTGAAGCGGTAGAAGTCCTCCTCCTTGACCACCCGGGCGTCGCGCTCGTCGCTCTCGGCCACCTCGTAGAACGGGTCGGGCGCGGTGCGCAGCCGGGCGTAGACCGGATCGCCCGGGATCGCGCCGAGGAAGCTCGCCTTCATCAGATTCAAAGCCGCGGCCTGGGCGCAGTAGTCCACCAGGCCGGCCACCGGCACGAGCAGCACGGCCGCGCCGTAGGAGCCGTAGAAGGTCGAGAACCCCTGGATCCCCTTGCCCTCGAAGTCGTGCGGCACCAGGAAGCGCTGGTGCTGGGTGTAGTTGTCGTAGTCGCCGGCCTGCGCGCCGAAGAGCGGCGAGAAGAACTGGAGATAGAGGCCGTCGGCCGCCGCGTCCACGGGCTCGGCGACCGAGAACGACTCCGGCTTGTCCACCAGGTAGAGGAGGTCGAAGGGCCGCTCCCGCACGATCCGCTTCGACTCGTCCGACGGGTCGTAGTGGAAGGCCAGCCCCTCCTCCGGATAGAAGCGGGACTCGGGGGCGCCGAGCTTCATCAGGTGCTCCATCTCCTTGAGCGCGGCGTAGCCGTTGGCGAAGATGCCGTCCCGGTTTGCCCCGGTCTTCTCCTCGAACACCGCGGGCAGCACGGCGACCCCGGCCATCCACGGCTTGCCCACCTCGCGGGCGTGGTCGCGCAGCATGTAGGCGATCGGCAGGTGGCAGCCCGAGCCCGTGCCGCCGGCGGTCGAGTAGCAGACCACGATGCGGATCTCCGCCGTGTCCAGGCGCCGGTGGCCGTGCTGGTGCGACTTGAGCCCTTCGAGCAGGCGGCGGAAGCGCGCCACCAGGTCCTTGTGCTTCATCTGGTAGAACAGGCCGAGCCGCGACTCCAGGCGGATCTGGCCGGCGCCGGCCGTATCGCCGGCCCGGAAGCGGTAGTTGGCCGGCACCCACTGGGTGAAGTAGGGGTCCGCCTCCAGGAACAGCTTGCCGGAGGCGAGGTTGGCGTACTGCTCCTTCTCGAAGTCCGACAGGAGGAAGGTCTCGTCGGCGATGTCGCGGTAGCCTTCGAGGTCGTTGACGTTGGTGTCCACCAGGGCGAACTTGACGAGATCCCGATAGCGCTCCTGGTAGTCCGGCCGGCGCCGCAGGTGGCGCGCGACCCGGGCCACGATGCGGCAGCCGCAGCCGCCCAGTCCGACGAACAGCATGGGCGAAACCGCGCTCGGCTTGGTGAGCAGCTCGCCGACGACCAACTTGCGATGCCTGGCCATGTCTTCTGCCTCCGGTTCGGTTGAATCTCAGCCCACCTGCCACCCGGCGGCCACGCCCTCGGTGGGTTCCCAGCTCTCGGGATGACGCAGCAGCTTCTGCCCCCGGAGCCGCACCAGGGGTCTCTTCGCGGAGTCCGGCGGCGCCGCGCCGTCGAGCGACATCCGGCCGACCCGCCCCTCCTTGTCCGGCACCGCCAGGAAGGTGGCGCCCCCCTCGGCCACGGCGAACAGCCGGCCGGCGTACGCCGCGGGGTCCTTGGCCAGGACCTCGGGGAAGCGCCGCCGGGAGAGGAGCCCCGCCGTGGAGCGGGTGACGTCGCGGTGCGGCTGGAGGCCCAGCTCCAGGGTCTCGCGGTAGGCGCCGCCCGGCAGGCCGAACGCCAGCGGATTGGCCTGGAGCCAGGCGAGCGCACGCCGGTGCCACGGCAGCGCGCCGCGGACCATCTCCAGCACTCGCGCCCGGTGGTCCTTGATCGGCACGGTGCTGCCGTGGGCCGTCCAGGTCAGGGGGACCAGCTTCTCCGCCACCCGCAAGGGTTTCAGGAAGCGCGAGTTGCGGACCATGTTGATCAGGTAGAGCAGCAGCAGGATCAGGAGCAGGAGGGCGAGCCCGCGCAGGATCCACCAGCCGTAGCAGGCCCACACCCCGGCGGCCTCGACCTCGACCGTCACCGGCACCACGGCGGGCTCCGAAAAGCCGCCCTCCTTCGCCTGCTCGTCGGAGGGGGGAGGCGCCAGGTGCAGCTCGCCTTCGTAGGTGCCGGCGGCGCAGCAGGGGTGCGGCCGGACGCGCAGGGCCGCGCCCCGGAGGTCCAGCCGCAGCTCCTCCGGCCAGACCGGGCCGGACGGCTCCAACGTCATCCGGAGGTCCGGCTGCCGCCGCCAGTTGCCGTGCAGGGGGATCTCGACCGTGGCCTCGTCTCCGCCCCGGACCTTCACCCGCAGCGCCTCGGGGAGCTGGACCCGGTAGTCGAGCGAGAAGGAGACCGGGATCTCCAGGAGCGACCGCCCGCCTTCGTCGAGCAGCCGCAGGCGGGTGGAGAACGGCTGCCGGAAGCTCGACGGTCCGCACCAGGGGGCGACCCGCAGGGCCAGGGTGTAAGCCCTGGGAGAGATCGTGAAAGCCCGGCCCTCCGGCTGGCTGTTCAGGCCGAACGTGACGCAGGCCGGGAGGTCGCGCCGGTTCGCGGCGTCCAGCCGGACCTTGAGCTGCGGGAAGTTGCCCTGGAGGGTGAGGCCCGCGGTCTTCTCCTGACCCGGAAGGAGATCGCCGAGCTGAAGCTCCGGCGGCGCGGCGGCGATCTCCAGGGTCGCCACCTGAATCGTCCGGCCGGGACCGCGCAGCGTCGTATCGCGGCCGTGCATGGCGAGCCGGACCGAGGGCTGGAAGATCCAGGTCCCCTTCTCCATTCGGGACTGTTCCAGGTGGAAGCGCGCCTGCGAGCCCTCCTGCGTCATGGGCAGGGGCTCGGCCGCGGGCTCGCCGGCCTTGCGGGAGGCCAAGAACGCCTGGAGCTCGCCGCCCAGATCCGCACCGCTCACCACCTGGCCGCCGTCCGCCACCAGCTCCACCTGGAAGCAGACCGTCGCGCCCACGTCCACATGGTCCTGGACCTCTGTTTTCCCATCACACCCGCCGTCCACGACCTTCATCCGGATCGAGAGCCGGTACTCGGGGAGGACGACCACCTTCCAGTCCTTCGCCCCAGAGATCACCAGCGTTTTCGGTTCGGTTCCCGGAACGTATTCGCCGAAGGCGTAGCGGTAGGTTCGACTGCTCCCGAAGCGGTGGGTCCCGGCATCGGCCTTCTCCGGAGCGTTTCCGCTCAGCGACAGCCCCAGGGCCGGCCCCTCTCCCGGCGCCACGGCCAGGAGCCGCACCCGCTTGGCACCGCGATGGGCGGAGATGCGGGGATCGGACGGCGTCACCAGCTCGGCCTCGTATCCCTGGGAGCGCGAGAGCGCCGCGGCGAAGGCGTGCAGGATGGCCGAGGGATCATTGCTGCCCACGTCAACCGTCCCCCCACCCGTCCTCCTGGCGAGATCGAGCAGCCCCGGCGAGGCTTTCTCGCGTCCGAACCGGAGCAGGTGGAGCTGGAAGAGACCCTCCTCCTGGGAGGCAAGGCCCTGAAGGAACCCATCGGCGTCCGGCATCTCCGACGCCGGCGTACACTCGCCGTCGGTCAGGACCAGGACCACCTGGGCCACGCCAGAGCGATGCGCCTGGGCGAGCAGCCCCTTCGTCACCCCCAGGGCCGAGCGGCAGGTCGTGTTGCTACCCTGATAGCCCGCCAACTCGCCGCCCAGGTCGAGCCGGCGCAACAGGGTCTGCCGGTTGCTCCCGAGCGGCTCGATCGGCGGCGCCTCCCCGGCCGGACCGTTGAGGCGGACGATCGAGACCTCGTCCCGGTCGTCGAGCAAGGAGAGCAGCGAGCGGACCGCGAACACCGCCAGGCGGTCCGGATCGGTCTTCTGCATGCTCCCGGAGTCGTCCAGGATCAGCACGAACTGGGCGGGCCGCGCCTCGACGGAGGAGGCCGTGGTTTGAGCCACTGCCGGAGGCACAAGGAGAAAACTGGAGAGAAGGAGGTTCCGCAGGAGCGCCACGGACCTGGAGACACGGACCGGCGCCCGGATGTTTAGCGGCTCAGGTCGTCTGCAGGTGTCTTACGGTCGGCGGCAACCCTTCATCCAGGGTGCGCGGCGTCCAGCCCAGCTCGGTCCGGGCGCGCTGATCGCTGAAGGCCCAGTGCCGCGCCAGGTTGTCGAGCTGGTCCGGAGCCACCGGCGGGCGGCGGCCCTTCATCCTGTAGAAGGGACCCGCCAGCGCCATGGCCGCGCGGGCCATGGGGATCGGCAGGCTCAGCTTCGGCGGCTTCACCCCGCCCAGCGCGCAGACCCGCTCCACCAGGCTCCGCAGCGTGGTGACATCCCCGGTCAGGAGATAGTTCCGGCCGGGCTCGGCCCCATGGACGATCCGGACCATGGCATCCGCCACGTCGTCGAGGAAGATCCAGGAGGTCTTGCGGTCGGCGCCAACCAGGACCGGGAAGCGGCCCTTCAAGAGCTGCCGGAGCAGCGAGTTCGCCCCCTCTTTCTTGCCCGGCGGGCCGTAGACCAAGCTCGGATAGACGGTGTTGACCTTGAGCCCCTTCTTCGCCCACTCCTGGATCGCCAGCTCGCCCGAGTGCTTGGTGGCGCTGTACAGGGTCGGAAAC
>DATANP010000101.1:0-1640 GCA_036266195.1 Thermoanaerobaculia bacterium
GAGGCCGCTGACGCTATCGAGCGTCGGACTGATCGCCTGCTGCGCGGCAGGTTCGGCCAGGATGTTCTGCAGGATCGGCCCCGCAACTGGCAGGTTCGCGGCAGGGAGATTGCCAACAGGAGGGAGGCTGACCGGCGGCAGTGCCTGCACGCCAAGCAACTGCGCGCCCGCACTGGCGGAGAACGCAATTCCTGCGACGGCGGCAAGCGCCAGGATACGGACCAAGCTGGACATCGGGCGACCTCTTTATCATTCCTCTCATGGATGAAACGTGTGTGGGGCGTCGTTTCATCCCCATGGAGATCAATGGATCATTCGTCGCCGTTCGAGGACCAGCTCGCTTCGCTGCTGCCGCGCCTGCGGCGGTTCGCGCACGCGCTGAGCCGCGATGCTGCCGACGCGGACGACCTGACGCAGGCGACGGTCGAGCGCGCGTTGCGGTCGAAAGCGCAGTGGGAGCCGGGCACGAAGCTCGACAGCTGGTGCTACCGGATCATGCGCAACCTGTGGATCGACACGGCGCGCGCGCAATCCCGCAAGAGCGCTCGCGAGGCTCCGGAGGAAGAAGGTCTCAGCGTAGGCGAGGATCCCCGGCCCGGCATCGAAGCCGCCGTGGACCTGCAGCGCGTCATGGCGGCGATGTCGCAGCTTCCGGACGAGCAGCGCGAAGTCGTCGCGCTGATCCTGGTCGAGGGCTTTGGCTATCGCGAAGTTTCGGAAATGCTCGGTCTGCCAATCGGCACGGTCTCGAGCCGGCTGGTGCGCGGGCGGACCGCGCTTCTGGCCATGGTGGGTGAACAATGAACGAGGATGAGAAATTTTTCGCCTGGCTCGATGGCGAGCTCGACCCGGCTGCCGCCGCCGAGATGGAAGCCAAGGTGGCTGCCGACCCAGCGCTAACGCGACTGGCGGAGCAGCACCGATCCCTCGGCGCACAGCTCAAGGGCGCGTTCGACCCGATTGTCGAGGCGCCGGTACCCGAGCAGCTGCGGACAGCGGTCAGGCCTCCGGCTCAGGTAATCGATCTTGTCGCTGCGAGGCGTGTTCGTTCGATGCCCGCGCTTGCTCAGTGGGCCGCGATGGCGGCGACGCTCGCGGTTGGCGTGTTCGTTGGCACGCAGGTTCCGCGCGGCGGCACCGCGCCCGTCCAAGTGCAGGGCGGTAAGTTGTATGCCGCGGCGGCACTGGATCAGGCGCTCGACACGGAGCTCGCGAGCACGCCGACGGGCGATGTCCGCATCGGCATCACCTATCGCGATTCCGCGGGCGAGATTTGCCGCACTTTCGTCGCGCCTGCCGGCAGCGGCGTTGCCTGCAACGCTCGGGGCCGGTGGGAGATGAAGGGCCTCTTCGCAGCGCCGGAAGGGCAAGGCGGCGACTACCGCATGGCCGCGGGGATGGACCCCAACCTCGCGGCGCTGGTCGATTCGACGATTGCGGGTGAGCCGTTGGATGCGACCGCGGAGAAGGCTGCACGCGACAAGGGCTGGCGGTAGTTGAGGGTGGTGCCCAGGGGCGGAATCGAACCACCGACACCGTGATTTTCAGTCACGTGCTCTACCAACTGAGCTACCTGGGCATTCCGGGAGGCGCGGAAAATGGCGCCTATAGAGGCGCCTCGCCTTCGCTGTCCAGCATTT
>DATANP010000102.1:0-3907 GCA_036266195.1 Thermoanaerobaculia bacterium
CGCCCATGCCCTTGGCGCCGAGGATGGTTTCGCCGGTCGCCGGGTTGCAGATGCCCCCCGCCACCGGCTCGCCGTCCACCACCAGGCCCACCGAGACCGACCACTCCGGGATGCCCTCGACGAACTCGCGCGTGCCGTCGAGAGGGTCCACCACCCAGACCCGGCGCCGGTCCAGGCGCGCCAGGTCATCGGTGGTTTCTTCGGAAAGCCAGCCTTCGCCCTCCTGCGGCAGCAGGCGGCGGAGCACGGCGTCCACCTGGGTGTCGGCCTCAGTTACTGGATCGTCGCCGGACTTCCGGCGCGCCGCCACCTCCCCCGGGGTGAACCGGGAGAAGATGGTCAACGCCTCCGCGAGAGCGGCCTGGATCCGCTCCAGGTCTGCCGACGCTTGTACGTAATCATCGCTCACTGGGCCACCATGCTGGCGCCGACGTAGCCCTCGCGCTCCAGGAAGAGCAGGATCTCCTGCGCCGCCTCCTCGGGCGAGAGCCGGGTGGTGTCGATCACCACGTCGGCGTCCGCCGGCTCCTCGTACGGGTCGGAGATGCCGGTGAACTCCTTGAGGATGCCGGCCCGCGCCTTGGCGTAGAGGCCCTTGCGGTCGCGCTCCTCGCAGACCTCGATCGGCGTCGCCACGAAGACCAGCACGAAGCCGCCGCCGGGCTCCACCGTCGACCGCACCTCCTTGCGCACGCTGTCGTAGGGCGCGATCGGGGCGCAGATCGCGATGCCGCCGTTCTTGGTGATCTCCGAGGCCACGAAGCCGATGCGCCGGATGTTGATGTCCCGGTGCTCCTTGGAGAAGTTCAGCTCCGAGGACAGGTGCTTGCGCACGATGTCGCCGTCGAGCACCGTCACCGGCCGGCCGCCCATCTCCATGAACTTGACCAGCAGGGCGTTGGCGATCGTCGACTTGCCGGAGCCCGACAGGCCGGTCAGGAAGACCGTGAAGCCCTGCTTGTGGCGCGGCGGATGGGTGCGGCGCAGCTCCTCGGCCACCTCGGGGAAGGAGAACCAGGTCGGGATCTCGCGGCCCTCCTGCAGACGGCGGCGCAGCTCGGTGCCGGAGATGTCCAGCGTGCGCGCGCCCGGCGGCACCTCGTCGGCCGGCATGTAGGTGTCCTGGTCCTCGACGTAGGTGACCATCTGGAAGGGCACCATCTTCACGCCGAGCTCTTCTTCATGGGTGCGCAGCAGCTCCTGGGCGTCGTACGGGCCGTAGAACGGCTTGCCCTGCGAGTCGTTGCCGGGCCCGGCATGGTCGCGGCCCACGATGAAGTGGGTGCAGCCGTAGTTCTTGCGGATGGTCGCGTGCAGCACCGCCTCGCGCGGGCCGCCCATGCGCATGGCGAGCGGCAGGAGCGCCAGCTTCGCCGTGTGCTGCGGATAGCGGCCGAGCACCGCCTGGTAGCAGCGCACCCGGGTGTAGTGGTCGAGGTCGCCCGGCTTGGTCATGCCGACCGTGGGGTGGATGAGCAGGTTGGCCTGCGCCTCCTTGGCCGCGCGCATGGTCAGCTCGCAGTGCGCCCGGTGCATGGGGTTGCGCGTCTGGAACGCCACCACCCGGCGCCAGCCCTCGCGGATGAATTCGGCGCGCAGCTCGGCCGGTGTGTGGCGGAGCTGGCGGAAGTCGTAGTGGACCGGGAGCTGGAGCCCCTCCAGCCGGCCGCCCACGCAGACCGGGTTCGACCGCGAGAGGGCGGCGACGCCGGGATGCTTGGCGTCGGTGGTGCCGAAGGTCGCCGCCGCGCTCGCCATGGCGTCGAGGTCCCACAGCTCCTCGACGTGCAGGGCCGCGAGCATCACCCCCTCGGGGTCGCGCAGGGCCAGCACGCCGGTGCCGGGGCGGAGCTTGTCGGCCAGCTCGCGCGGGATGTCGAGCAGGATCGGGATGGTCCACAGGGTGCCGTCGGCCAGGCGCATGCGCTCGCAGACGGAGTCGTGGTCGGCCCGGCCCATGAAGCCGGTGAGCGGCGAGAAGCCGCCGTTGACCAGCAGCTCGACGTCGCAGAGCTGGCGCGGGGTGAGGTCCCAGGACGGCCAGTCGCGCGAGGCGGCCTTCAGCTCGGCCGAGCGGTCGGCGTCCACGAGGAGGTTGACGAGCTCGCCCCCGTGGGGAGCGATCAGATGTCCAGCCGGGCCGTCGGCGGCTCGGTCTTTGTCGGGCGCAGGAAAAGCGGAGATGCGTGTCATGAATTGAATCCCTTCGGTCGTGTTGTGGATATAGGTACGCAGAGCGACCCTGGGGGCCGCCAAGGGCAGATCCCGGACTCTACCGGAAATGGACCCAGAAAGAGAGAGTGCCTGCTAGGGCCTGGAGGGGGACGCTTCGCGGGGGGTCCGGTCGCCTATCACCACGCCGAGCACGGCGCCGGCCGTGGCGAGACCCGGCGGCAGCCAGGCGAGGCCGCAGGGGCCGCACTCCTCGTCCGCCCGCTTCACGCCCTGGGGATCGATGCGGATCTTGATGCCCGGGCAGAGGAAGCCGATCACCCGCTTCCGGTACTGGCTGGAGGCGGTCTCGCCGATGGTCAGGTTGTCGGCCAGGCCCTGCTCCTTCGGGGTCAGGTTGACCTGGCAGTCGCGCACCTTGATCGACCGCACCATGGACTGGCTGAGCATCTTGCCCGCGGGATCGACCACGGCGCCATAGAGCTCGACCTCCTCGTTGCGGTCCTCAGGCCGGGGGAGCACGGACCAGTACTGGCCGTTCGGCTCCACCTCCATCGCCACCCAGTAGAAGGCCGGCTGACCCTTCCAGCGGAAGTACAGGCGCGGCGACTGGCCGACCGCAGGGTCGGGGATCACCGCGGCCTTGACCACGCCGTTGCCCTTGTGCGGGATGCACTGCGGATCCACGAGGGAGACCGACTGTGCCTGAGCGGTGACCGCGACGGTACAGATCAGCAGTCCGGCTGCGAACAGGTGGCGTGCTCTCATGATGCGGCTCCTTCGGTCCCTATTCTATCCGAGAAATCCTATCCGAGAATCTTCTTGGCGTAGGCATCCACGTACGGCGTGCGCTGGAGATTGGGAAGCGAGCGCTTCAGAACCTCCGCGGCCTTGGCGTGGTCGCCCGACTCGTACAGGGCCACGGCCATGTAGAAGAGCAGCTCGGGCTGGTCGGCCGGCGGCTCGCCGCCGCGCTGGAAGTAGCGCGCCGCGTCCGCCCAGCGCGACACCCGGTAGGCCGCCTCGGCGGCCAGGTGCTGGGCCTCGATCGATTCGGGGTGCGCGTCCGCGATGCTCCGCGCCACGTCGAAGGCCTGGCGCAGATCCTTGGCATTGGCCTGGCCGGACAGCACCTTGCGCGCCCGGCTCATGCCGTCGCGCTCCTCGGAGGTCAGCGGCTTGGGCCCCGCCGGCTGGCTCACCACCGGCTTGCCCGGGCCGCTCGCGCCCGCCGGCTTGGCCTCGGCCTTGCGGTCGGCCAGCGCCTTGAACGCGGCGACCGAGCGCAGCGCCGCGGCCGGCACCCGGGCGACCAGCCGCCGCTCCAGGTCGGCCCGCAGCTCCGGGGTCAGGTCCGACTTCGTGTAGGCCTGGAAGCGCTCCTCGACCTCGGACAGGCGGCGGAACGTCTCCAGGAACCCTTCGCCGTCGTCGGTCCGGTCCTGGGCCAGGGCCAGATGCACGAGGCAGCCGCCGAGATCGGTGGGGTCGTCCAGCATGCCGAAGCAGGCCAGGCGCAGCGAGCGCACGGCGGAGCCGAAGTCGCCCAGGTCGTACTGCTGCACGCCCTCGCGCAGCAGGCTCTGGTAGAAGGGATCGACCGCCGCCTGGACCGGCCGGACGGACACCGCCGGCAACAGGAGGAGAAGGACTAGGGATAGCAGGATCGGCTTCATGGATTGGACGCTACGGGGCGCTCCAGAGGGGTGAGCGGCCGGTTCTGCACGACCGCCCG
>DATANP010000103.1:0-23348 GCA_036266195.1 Thermoanaerobaculia bacterium
ATCGACTCCGACGGCCATCGCGCTGGCCTGCGCCCCGGCGATCCCCGGCTCCTCGAAATCGGCCGCATTCTCCATCAAGGAGGGGCGGAGCTGCGTGGAGTCATGACCCACGCCGGCGGCTCCTACGACCACCCGGGAGCCGACGCCCTCACCGCCGCCGCCGAGCAGGAGCGCGCTGCGGTCGTGCAATGCGCCGAAGCGCTCCGGGACGCTGGCCTCCCCTGCCCCGTCGTCAGTGTCGGCTCGACCCCTACTGCCCATTTCGCCCGGGACCTGACCGGGGTCACCGAGGTCCGGGCCGGGGTCTACGTCTTTCACGACTTGGTCATGGCCGGCCTTGGCGTCTGCGCCCTCGACGACATCGCCATCAGCGTCCTCGCCACCGTGATCGGCCACCAACCCGAGAAAGGCTGGGTCCTGACCGATGCAGGCTGGATGGCCCTGTCCCGGGACCGGGGCACCGCCAACCAGCCCGTCGATCAGGGCTACGGGCTCGTTTGCGATCTTCAAGGGCAGCCCTACCCGGACGTCCTCCTGGTCAGAGCCACCCAGGAGCACGGAGCCCTCGCGCTCCGCGAAGGGTCGAATGAAACGCTGCCCGATCTCCCCGTCGGCACCCTGGTCCGCCTCCTCCCCAACCACGCCTGCGCCACCGCCGCCCAGCACGACCGCTACCACCTGCTCGACGAAGACGGCAAGCGCATCACCGCCGTCTGGCCCCGCTTCGGAGGCTGGTAACGTCGAGCGAGCAGGCTGCGCCGACGCCTGTCACACTTTCGTCATGTACCGATGTCCGCCTGACATGATAACGTGTGCCCGATCAACCGAGGTGACTCGCTAAAGGAGGTCATCATGCTGCTCGTTCGAGAAATCATGTATTGCAAGCCGGGTAAAGTTCGCCCCCTGGTGGAGAAGTTCGTCGCCATGTCTGCGCTGATGGAGAAAGCAGGCCAGGGAAAGATGCGCATCATGACTGATTTCGTGGCAGAGCGCTATTGGACCATCGTGTCCGAGTTTGAGGTCGAGAGTCTGGATGCCTTCGAAAAGATGATGTCAGGGCAGGGCGCACAGATGGACGCAGAAACGCAGAAGCAGATGGAAGAGCTGATGAAGGGCTACCACGACCTGGTCGACGTCGGCAGGCGCGAGATCTACAGGCTAGAGAACTAGCGGCGCATAGAAGCTCGAGAGCCGGTGCAGCATCTGCAGCAGCGAGACGAACGTCACCAGCTCGACGATTCCCGCCGGCGGAATGGCGCGGGACGACTCGACCACGTCCTGATCCACCGCGGCCGGGCTGGGGGAGATCGCGCGCGCCAGGATCTGCACCGGCGAATCGGGCAGCTCCCGCGCGCCGAGCGAGCGCAGTTCCTCGGCCAGCACGGGATTGCCGACGGTCTGCGCATAGATCAGGCCTGCCGCAAGCTTGTTTTCGCGGCCAATCACACTCTCTCCGAGATTGTCCTTGATCATGGTGGCGATGGCGCGAATGGCCCGGCGGTGCCGCAGGCGCGACAGGACGGGAAAGGAGTGGCCTGTCCTCTGCCGCAGATATTCGCCGACCGCCGGCCAGCGATCGGGAACACCCGCGGTCCACATCCTGTCGAGCTTGAGCGCCTGGGGGGCGTAGCGGATCACGCTCAACCGCCTCAGGAGCGAGTCGGCGCGCGGCGGTGCTCCGGTCGGAGCCGTTGCCTTCATGTGCTGGCCGGGCGTCCATCCCGAAGCTGCGATCACACCGTTGACCTCGGCGACGGTGGGCTCTTCGAGTGGAACGCCGAGGGGGTCCATCATTTTGGTGAGCCAACCCGCCACGGCGATCGAGAGGACCACCCACTCCACGTCGGCTTCGGAGAAGCAGCGCCGCAGGTCGGCGCGCGCCTCGTCGTCGATGGCGGCGGGCACGACTGTGAGAGCGCGCGCCACTCGCACCGCCGCCCTGTCGGCCACCGTCAGTGAGGGTTCACCGTCGAGAGCCGAAGCCACCTCTTCGACGGTAGCGCCGCGCCGGAGGGCGAACGAGCAGGTGTGGGCCGAGCAGTACGGACAGCCGGCCACGCGGCTCGACACGTACATCGCCAGCCCCAGCGTCCCACGCGGCGCACCCAGACCCCACACCAGGAATGGCAGATTGAGCAGGTTCGGGAACATCACGTTGTAGGTGCGAAAGGCCGGCGGCCAGATCTCCATGTAGCGGTCGCAGTTGGGCACCACGCCGATGAGCCTGCGCGCGAGCTCGAGCACGGAGCCGTAGCGGGCATGCAGCTTCTCGAAAGGGACCGCGTCTGCCTCCAGCAGCTCGACCAGCATCGGGGTTCCTCCAGAGATTTCAGATGATGAGCCGGGCCATGCTACGACGTTCCCCGCGTGGCGTCGAGCCTTCGCAAAGCAGGAGCTGAGGGGGCCTGCCCGCCCGATTGCCGAGCGCCGTTTCCCGATGTCCGGCTGCTGGTTGCCGGTCATCCGCAACGGACTGCCGAGGATCGGCGAACGTCTGCCAGTCATCGGCAACTCTCTGCCAGTCATCGGCAACTCTCTGCCGGTCATCAGCAACGAACTGCCGACAATCGGCAAACGTCTGCGGATCGTCGGCAGCTCTCTGCCAATCATCCGCCAGCCTCTGCGGGTCATTGGCCAACGTCTGCGGATCCGCGGCAACTCTCTGCCGAACATCCGCAACGGGCTGCCGACCGTCGGCCAACGTTTGCGGATCGTCGGCGCTCCAGCCGGGAGGTGGTGACCCTCTCGCGCTCCCCTGGGAGAATCCCCTTCACCGCCGCCGGCTGACCCAGATCGGCGACGACCAGGCCTGGTGGCCGTCGACCTGGGTCACCCGCACGTAGTAGACCGTCTCCCCCGCCGTTTTGACGGCGTCCTCGAACTGGACTTCGAGGCGGCTCAGGTCTTCCGTGGGCACCTTCCGGCCTCCCTGTGGATCGCCGGGATCGTAGATGTAGAAGGCGCCCCGCGGGGTCCCGGCCACCTGCTCCAATCGGATCACCGCGAAGGTGTCCACGAGATCGCGCACGATCTCGACGCGATCGAGGGCCGCGGTACCCTCGACCGCGACGGACAGGCTGATCCGATCGCCGGCCTGGATCTGCGATCCCATGGGCTGGCCGTCGATGGTGAAGTCGAGAACGATCCGGGCTCCGGTCGTGGCGTAGTTGCGGCGGGCGCGGATGGCGTCGAAGAGCGAGGCCCGGTCCAGGCGCTCGGCGAGGATGGCGGTGAGGCCACCCTCGCCGGGGGTGAGGTGATGGGTGTCGCTCGCTCCCATGACCCCGACGCGGCGGCCGCGGCGCAGGGCGTCCTGGTACTGATGCCCCGGGATCTGCCGCCGTCCCTCCCACGGATTGCCGTAGAACTCGTAGCGGCCATGCCACGAGGCGATCTCGAAGTTGGGCTCCAGCTCGTCGTCGTGGGGTGCGTCCGGATTCCAGCGTCCCCAGGTCGCGTGCCCCGTGTGGTGAGGCGACATCACGCCTCCGGTGTGATGAAGATATTCGTGCAGCTCCTCGATCGTGTCTCCCTCGGGCGACATGGCGCTGAGCGGCGGCGCTCCGTCGTCGCGGTACAGGACCACGCGATGGCCGTAACGGACCCCGGCGGTCCATTCCCAGCCGGAAAGGCTCACGAATCGCCCGGGCTCGTCGAAGATGGCCGCGGTCGAGCGCACCTCCGCGAACTCCGTGGGCTGCAGCCGGCCCATCTCGGCGTGATCGCTCACCACGGCGAAGTCGAGACCGAGATGATCCCGGGAGAGCGCGAGCAACTGGTCCGGCAACCCGGTCTTGCCGTCGCTCAGGATGCTGTGCATGTGCGGATCGCCGAAGAAGATCTGCCAGCGTCCGTCGCGGGTCTTCGCGGTGCGGGGCGCCGGGCCGGGCCGCATGGGGTCATCGGTCTCTCCGACCTCCTCCTCCGGCGAGGGAGACAGGGGTGCTGGAGACCAGCCCTCCGCGGGAGCGGTCACGTTACCGACGAGGACCACATTGGGGTTTCCCAGCGTGTTGTACGAGTCCACGTCTCCTCCGCCGAGCGCCGCCTCGTCTCCGGGCTTCGGAAGGATCTGCCCCTCCCACGCCAGCTCGAGACTGCCGTCGGGACGGGCCGCGGCAACCGGCCATTCGTCGCGGCCGGGCGAGAAGTCGGTGAGATGCAGCTCCGGAGACCAACGCTCGCCGTCGTGGACGCGGGCCCAAAGATCGAAGTTGTGGGCTCCGGTCGCGTCAGTGCGCCAGACGATCCAGGCGCGGTCTTTGACGTCGAGGAAGACCCGGGGGTAGTTCTGGGTCTGCTTCCACTGCCAGTAGGCGGGCACGGCGTCGTTGGGCGTCTTGTTGAGCAGGCCGTAGCTCACCTGGCCGGGCAGAGCTTCGGGGACGACTCCGGGCGGCGTCCACCAACTCCCCTGTCGGTAGACACGGACGAAGGCGGCGCCCGAGTGGCGGTCCACGCGCAAGGGCTCGCTGCCGTGGCTGCGCATCGAGTTCCAGGCGACCCACAGGCTGCCGTCGCGGGTGCACGCCAGGGACGGCGAATCATCGATCCTCGCGTCGCGCGTCACGGCCATGGGTGGATCGACCGCCGGTGCTCCGCTGCCCGCCCGGGTTCGGGCGAACCAGACGTCGAAGTTGCCCGAGCGGGTCGAATCCCAGGCGATCCAGACACTGCCGTCCGGAGCCGCGGCCAGGGCCGGCCGGCGATCCGAGCCTGGGCTTTCGATCCGCGTCGGACGGCTGAGCCTTCCCTGGTCGAAAAAGGCGATCTCGACGTCGAATCCATGATCCCGCAGCACTTCCCACGCCACCCACACCCGGCCGCGGGTATCCACGGCGGCCGCGGGATGGAGCCCTTCCGCGATCCGCTGCTCGGCGGTCCACGTCCGGCCCTCGTGACGGCGGGTGAACACGCCCCAGGTCCCGGCGCGCAGCCCGTGCCAGAAGACCCAGGGCCTGTTCCTGCCATCAAGCGCCATGGCTGTTCCGCCCTCGGCGCCCTCCCCGGAGTCGAGACGCGTCTCCGTGGACCAGCCCCGGGCTCCGCGGCTGCGGGCCACGACCACGTCGCGGCCTTCACGCGTGGAGCTCCAAGCCAGCCAGAGCGTGCCCGAGGGATCGAGAGCAATCGCGGGGTACTTGTCGTGATTCCCAGCCGAGGTCGGAGACTCGACACCCGTCACCTGCGATCCCAGTGCGGGGACCGCGAAAAGAGAGAGCAGGATTGCCGTTGCCAGTCGGATAACCGTATCCCCTCTAGAAGCGGAACCGGAGCGCGAGCTGGACGATGCGGTTGTCGGCTGCGGAGACGTCGTCGCCGAAGGTGGACTGTGGGGTGAGGATGTTCGTTGTCGGGTTGTAGTTGTAGAAGACCGTCCGCTGGGCGTTGACGTTGTCGCGGTCGAAGACGTTGAAGCCCTCGGCGATCAGCTCGAAACCGTAACCCCCGACGTTGAACGCCTTCACCACGCGGAGGTCGAGCGTGTAGCTGTTCGGGAGGCGCTCCGAGTTGCGGCCGCCCGGTACGATGTCGTTGCGGGTGTTGCCGTCGCGGTTCAGGTCGTTCGTCACCGTCCTGGAGTACGGCTGCCCGGTCTGTGCGGTGGCGATCCAGCTCAGCGACCAGCCGCCGAGCAGGGCGTTGCGCACGCCGCCCGCGGGCTGCGTCCGGCCCAGGCCCCAGTAGCCGCTGAACACGAGGCGGTGGCGCTGATCGTTGTTGCCGGCTGCCCAGTCGTCGTCGAAGTCAAAGGGGTTGGAGGCGAACTTGGCATCGTCCGCGCTGCCCGGCACGACCGCGGTCGCGTCGGGTACGTTGTCCTTGACCTTGCCCAGGGTGTAGGCGATGTTGGCCTGGAAGCCGTCGCCGAAGCGGCGGCGCAGCTCCAGGGTGAGGCCGTTGTACTCCGACTTGGCGGTGCTCTGAAACTCGATGATGCGTCCGAAGTTCACGAAGGGCCGGGCGGTCGGGAACTGGTCGACCTTGACCGTGCCGCCGCCCTGGACCGGGATGTCTGTGGGCACCGGCGCGGAAAGGTTGATGTCGGTCGAGCGCTGCAGCTTGCGGCCCTCCACGTGGAGGAGGCCCACGGCGAGCGCCAGCGAATCGTTGAAGGCGTGCTCCATGCCGAGGCTCGCCTGGTGCACCTCGGGATTCTCATAGTCGCGGTCGAAGACGAAGATGGTCGGCTTGGGCAGCGACGCGCCCGGCGGCAGGGTGGGAAAGATGTTGGGATAGACGGGCACCTGGCTGCCGGTGAAGGTGACGGTCTGCACGTTGATGCCGTTGTTCGAATGAGCGGTCGCGATCATGATCGCCGGTGTGCGGCCGTAGAACAGGCCGTAGCCGCCGCGGAAGACGGTGCGCGGGCTGCGGGCCCAGGAGAACCCCAGGCGCGGCGCGATGTTGTCCTTGTCCACGTTGAGGAAGCTCGTGTCGATCCTGGCCGCGGCGAGCTGCGGATCGGGGTTGCGGACCTCGGGCTGGGCGATGTCCTGGAGGTCGTAGCGCAGGCCGAGCGTCATCGTGAACGTGGGCCGGACGTCCCAGGCGTCCTGGACGTAGGCCGCGGTCTCGAAGATGTCCGGAAAGGTGACCGGTCCCGAGGTCCCGGGGCCTGCGAAGGCCTGGACGTAGCTCTCGCCCGGACCGTCGGGGATGCCGCGGTTGAAGCTGGAGAGGGAGTTGAACGTGTAGGCGCCGGAGAAGTTGCCGGGGAAGAAGTTCTTGATCTTGTCGTCGATCACGTCGAAGCCGGCCTTCCAGGTGTGGTTGCCGCGGACCAGGGTGAGCGTGTCCGCGAGCTGCCAGCGGTCGAGCGCGGTCTCCCGGGGGCTGAAGAAGTTGCGGCCCACGGTGAGGATGGTGCGGCCGCCCTGGCGCACCGTGGCCTCGGGCAGGTCGCTGTTGGCTTCCCCGGGCTCGCGGTCCTGGGCGTACTGGCCACGGACCTCGTTGAACGTCCGCGTGCCGATCACCGAGGCGAAGGAGCCGTTGAGCGTGCGCGTCTTCACCAAGCTGTTGCCGGTGTGTTCCCCGGCGTTGGTGACGCCGCCGTTCTCGAAGTTCCGGCCGGTGAAGTCCTGGTGGTTGTAGCGCAGGGTCAGGCGATGCGCCTCGGTCGTCTGCCAGTCGGCGCGCGCGAAGAGGACGTCCTGGTCCTGGCCGCGCTGCCAGTTGCCCGCCTTCGCCCGCAGCTTCTGAAGGCCGGCCTGGGTGCCGGGATCGTTCGGGATCGTCAGGCCGGCGAGATTCTGATCGAGGTTGATCTCGTTCGGGATGTCGTTGCGCTGGCCGTCGTAGGAGACGAAATAGAAAGCTTTTCCGGGCCGGATCGGCCCGCCGAGCGAGCCGCCGAACTGATCGTAGTGGTAGGGCGACTTCGGGCGCTGCGGCTGGGCGATCTTGTTGACGAAGCTGTTGGCATTGAGCGACTCGTCGCGGTAGAACCAGAACAGCGAGCCCTGCGTGTCGTTCGTGCCCGACTTGGTGACCACGTTGATCACCGCGCCGCCCGCGCGGCCGTATTCGACGGAATAGGCGTTGGTGTTGACCTGGAACTCCTGCACCGCGTCCTGGCTGAACTGGTACGGCGCGCGGCCCGATCCCGTGCGGCCGAACGTCTGGCCGAAGAAGCTGTTGTTGTTGTCCGCCCCGTCGACGATCAGGCTGTTGAGCGTGCCGCGCTGGCCCGCGAAGCTGATGTCGCCCAGGCGCACGTCGCGCGTGACGCCAGGCGTGGTGAGCACGAAGTCGATGAAGTTCCGGCCGTTGACGGGCAGGTTTGCGACGGCCACGTCGTTCACCGTGGAGGCCTGGCTGGTGCGCTCCTGCTCGAGGATCGGCGGTTGCGCCGTGACCTCGATCGACGCTTCGACGCCGGCCAGGCCGAGCGTCAGGTCGACCGTGAGCTGCTGCCCCACGCTGAGCTGGAGATGAGGCCGCCGCACCGTCTGGAAGCCGTCGAGAACGGCGGAGACCTCGTAGGTGCCGACCGGGAGCAGGGGCGCCGTGTACGACCCGGTGCCGTCCGTCGTGGTGGTGCGGGTCGTCGTCGTCTCCTCGTTCAGGATCGTGACGGTCGCGCCCGGCAGCACCGCTCCCGTCTCGTCCCGAACGGTGCCCTCGATGGCGCCGCCGGCCGCCAGGGTCTGGGCCAGGACCGGGTTGGCGAGGAGGAGCACACTGAGAACGCAAGTGGGCCCGAAAAGCCGCAGGAAGACCTGTCGCATGCTTTTTCTCCTTGGAAGGGTACGCGGAACGGCAGGATGATGCCACGACACGCGACGGGTGGCAAGCGTGAGAAGATGCGGCGACAAAGAAAGGAATTCGTCATGGGTCTGCGAGCTCCCCTGGTCCTCGGGCTGCTGGTCACGATGCTGATGCCTCCCGCCGCGTCCCCGCAGCAGGCGCCGGCGGGCTATGACGCGCTGGTCGCCCTGTTCGAGCAGTGGCGGGCGTTCGAGAAGCCGCCGCTGCGCGACGGAGCGCCCGACTACAGCGCCGCGGCCATGGCGGCCCAGCACGAAGGGCTGCGCGGGTTCCAGGCGCGGTTGAAGGTGATCGATCCGAGCGGCTGGCCGATCGCGCAGCAGGTGGACTACCACCTCGTGCGGGCCGAGATGAACGGGCTCGACTTCAACCACCGGGTGCTTCAGCCCTGGGCCCGCGATCCGGCTTTCTATTTTTCGGTCTGGCCCGAGCAGAGCGACACGCCCGCTCATGAAGGGCCGACCCACCACGAGGTGATCGACCTGTGGACGTACTCCTTCCCGCTCTCGGCGGCGGACGAGGCGCGGCTGGCCGGTGAGCTCCGGACCATCCCTCCCCTCCTCCGCCAGGCGCGGCAGAACCTGACCGGCAATGCGCGCGAGCTGTGGCTGACGGGCATCGGGACGATGCAGGGCCAGGTGGCGTTGCTCGAGGATCTCCAGAAGCGGACCTCCGGAGCCGGCAAGGCGCTCACCGGCTCCATCGCCGACGCCCTTCAGTCAAGCCGGGATTTTGTAGCCTGGCTCGAAGAGCAGGCGCCCTCGAAGACCGGCCCGTCGGGGATCGGCAAGGAGAATTACAACTGGCTGCTGCGCAACGTCTACCTGATCCCCATGACCTGGGACGACGAGGTGCGGCTGCTGCGGCGCGAGCTGGACCGCGCCCATTCCTCCCTCCATCTCGAAGAGCAGCGCAACCGCAGCCTGCCGCCCCTGGCCGCCGCGGCCACGCCGGAGGAGTACGCTCGGAAGGCCGACCAGGGGGCGACGAAATACCTTTCTTTCCTGGCGCAGAATCAGATCATGCCGATCTGGCCCTACATGGATCCGGCGCTGCGCGCCCATCTCGGCTCGTTCGTTCCCATCGAGCAAAGGAACTTCTTTCAGATCGTCACCCACTACGAGCCGATGGCGCTCTGGACCCACATGTATCACTGGTGGGACCTCGCCCGCATGAAAGAGGATCCGAACCCCAGCCCGATCCGCCGCGGACCGTTGCTTTACAACATCTTCGCCGCCCGCTCCGAGGGTCTCGCCACGGGGGTGGAAGAGATGATGATGCACGCCGGCCTTTACGACGATAACCCGCGGTCGCGCGAGGTCGTGTGGATCATGCTGGCGCAGCGCGCCGCCCGCGGGCTGGGCTCGCTCTACGTCCAGGCCAACGAGTTCACGCTCCAGCAGGGGCGCGATTTCCACGTCGAGTGGACCCCTCGGGGCTGGATGCGCAAGGATCTCGATCTTCTCGGCTTCGAGCAGCAGCTCTACCTGCGCCAGCCCGGTTACGGCAGCAGCTACATTACGGGCAAGTACCAGATCGAACGCCTGCTGACCGACCGCGGCCATCAGCTCGGGCAGCTCGGCGACAAGTTCAAGCTCTCCGATTTCTTCGCCGAGATGGACGCCGCCGGGGTCATCCCGGTGTCGCTGATCCGCTGGCAACTGACCGGCAAGGACGACGAGATCCGCGCCCTGCTCGCGGGCGGCGACTGAGCTACGGGCGGCTTACGGCTCCTCCAGCTCCTTGGCTTCCTCGTTCAGCTTCCGCAGGGCGTCTGCGCGCTGCCGCTGGAGGTCTTCCAGGCTGGTCGGACCGGGTCCCGGCCTTGGCACGAGCACGGGGGTCGACTGGAGCTGCGCGCGCTGGTTCAACTGGTTCAACTTCCCGCTGTAGATTGTCCGCAGGTCGGGGACGGTAGGGTCGTCGCGGCGCCAGAGATCCACCGCGCGCAGCCGGACGCTGAGGTCGTCCCAGTCCATCATCGAGATCCGTCCCGTGGTCCCATCGAGCCGGACGATCATATCGACCGCTTCGTCCACCGTCTTGCGCGGGTTCTGCTTCAGGATGCGCTTCAGCTCGGAGGTAGAGCCGCGCCTGCGCCTGACGGCGGGTGCGGGCGTCTCGGCGCCGCGCTGGGTATGGACGTCGACGCGCCGGTTGGCCGGCACGTCCTTGCCGGGCGGGTTGGGCTCGCGCGCCTCGACCCCGTGACCCTCGGTGCGGATGATCGATTTCGACACGCCGCGGGTCTTCACCAGATAGTCGCGGGCCGCCTCCGCGCGCTTCACCGAGAGGTCCGCCTTGGCTTCCGGACCGCCCGAATTGTCGTTGGCGCCGACCAGGATCATGCGCGTCAGATCCTTCACGTCGATCCCGTCGAGCTGCGTCTTGTGCGCGGCCGTAAGCGTCGCCGAGCCGGTTGCGAAACCGCTCAGGGAGCGCTCGAAGAAGCCGCTGTAGAAAGCCTGCCGGGTGGTCTCGAAGCCGGGCGAGGCGGATGTCGTCCGCACGTCTTTCGACGTCGCGCCCTGAAGGGTGACGACGCCGGCGCCGGTCTTGGTGTAGCCCCAGGCGATCGATCCGAAGGTCTCCCCCGTCTCGACGCAGATGACCGCGGTCTCGAACGCCCGCACGGCCGTTTTGCCCGGGGCGATCTCCTGATGGTAGGGCGCATCGCTGTGGGTCGCCTTGGCGGCGGCGCCGGGTCCGCTTCCCGAGAGGACGTTGCTTCCGGACGCCTTCAAACCGCCCCCCGGCTTGGGTTCCGCGCCGTAGATCGGCTCGGTGTCGGGCTTGGCGGGATCCTGGTACAAGACGTCCATGGTGGCGTTGGTCGTGGGTGAGCGCGTATAGAGCAGCGGCCCCGGGTCCCACAGGCCTCCGACCGTCGGCGTCACGCTCTGGCTGAAGGTGATCGTCGGGCATTTCGTGCTGCCGGCGGTCGGAGTGAAGCCCGCTTCGAAGAGGACGTCCCGGCCCATGACCATGTTGAACTGCGTGCCCTTGTCGTGCGTGACCGTGGTGTCCTTCCCGACGTACTTGAGGTTCCACTCCAGGCTGCCGTTGGAGATCGCGACGCCGCCGGATGGGCTCTTGCGCTCGGCATCGCCCGAGACCGTCATCTTCGGCGGCTCCTGGTCGTCCGCCGGCTGGCGCTGCACCCGGGCCGGCGTGGTGGCGAGCCGCTGCCAGACGGGGTTTGGTGGCGCGGGCCGCGCCTCGTGGGCCGGTGCCTGGGCCTTGTGGGAGGGCCCTGGTCTGGCGGCGGCGAGGCGAGCGGTCATCTCTCTGGCCCCTCTTCCTCAATAAGTGAACGTCACGGCCAGCTTGCGCACGATCTCCCCCACCTCCGGGACTTTCACGCGGCAGTGTACCTCGGCCTTCCGGAGCCCCTTCTCCTTCAGAAGCGCCCGCGTCTTGGCCCCGATGAAGGTGTCCAGGTAATCCCCGTACTGGAACGGATCGCCGTTCTTGGTTTTGACCTTCAGGCGATAGCTCTCGTCCTTGGCATCCTTGATGATCCAGCGGTACTGGAAGCCGCTGGGATCGGGGGCACCCTCGATCCGGAACATGGTCGACGTCTCATCTTCGGCGTTGAGGTCGATGTCGCCTGGAGGGTCCTGGACCACTTTCACGTTCTTGCCCTTGTACGCATCCGCCTGGCCGGGCACGTCGGTGCCGTGCCTGAGGTAGTAGACGCCGCAGGAGTAGCTGTCGGGATTTTCGAGGCGCTTGCTGGACGACAGGCCCGCGGTCTCGTAGGTCTCCTTGCAGGACTCGGACATGCGTCCCAGATGGCCGACGAGGTTGAGGTACTGGTGGGCGCCCTCGTGGATGAGGGTGTTGACCTTTTCCTGTTTGGTGAGGCCCGGCCAGAGGTGCATGCAGAGGTGGACGGAACCTGCCCCCAGGACGTAGGCCCTCGTCGCCTTGTCGCAGAGCACGCTGTAGCCGGTGTCGCTCGGCTGCTCGCATTCAACCGAGCCGTCCGCCAGGCCCTTCTTGATGTCACCGAGGTTTTCCTTCACCTTGTCGGCCGTGGCCTCCGAATCCGAGCGGACGGCCAGCCAGAGCGCTCCCTTGGCGAGATCCGTGAGAGGGCGCTTCCCAAGCTCCTTGATGGATTCCGCGAGATCCTTGTCGGCGTCCGCGAGGGCGGTCTTGATCGCCCCGGTCTGATCCTCCTTGCAGTCCTGGATCTCGGTCCTCTGTACCTGTTCGGAGGCGCCACCCTGCTGGACCACATGCGTCAGCTCGTGCGCCAGCAGGCGTCCGCCCTCCGGCGTCGAGGGCGCGTACTGGCCGCCGCCGAAGACGATGTCCGTGCCCACGGTGTAGGCCCGGGCGTGGATCGACCGCGCCGTCTCCGCCGCCTCCGGACCCGTGTGGACCCGGACGCCGCCGAAGCCGTGACCGAAGCGGGGCTCGAAGTACGAGCGGACGCCGTCCGGCAAGGGGCTTCCCCCGCCGCGCAGGCCCTGGATGCGCGACTCGGCGTCCGGAGAGAGCGCGGGGACTTGACCGGGCTCCTCCTTGGCCTGGAGATTCTTCTCCTCCTCTTCGCAGTGGGCGCACTTGCGCTGGACGGCCGGCGCGGGCATGCGCATTACCTGGTCCGCGACCTGGTCCGCCTCTCTTTCATAGGCGTCGTTCGGCGCGCCGACCGAGAGCTTGGCTTGGAGACGCGGCCGGGTGGCGAGTTGCTGCCAGTGAGGGTTGGGCGCGGCGGACGGCGGACGCGCCGGAGCACGCTGGCCCGCGCGATCGGGCGGCGCCGACGGTCGCGGGCTGCGGATTCTTGGGGCGAGCATCGGATCGTTTCCGGCCGGTCAGGGCTTTTTGGGCACACAGGCATCATCTCCCAGGACTTCGGACGCCACTGGACGCCCGATGACGAATCTGGGAGAACCATCGCCGTCAGGCTCGGTGACCACGAGGTCTTCACGCACCTTCCTGTCGGGATTGACGGTGGCCGCGAGGTCCGCCTCCCAGTCGACGTGGTGCAAGGGAAGCCTACATGAATTGTCGCCGTTGAAACGGACGACCACCCAGGCCCTGAACTTGCTGCGCGCGAAGAAATCGGTCAGGGTCCCCTGCTTCTTGTTCGGGCATCCGATGTGGGTGGCCAGGTCCAGGAAGGCACCCGTCCCCGGCTGGTCCGGCTGCTTGAGCCGGGCCTGCCTGCGCTGGCGGGTAAACGGTTCCAATTCTCCGGCATGGGTCGACATGAACATCTCGTCGAAGTCGCCGGGGTCGCCGTCCTTGAGAGGCAACGGCTTGGCGAAGGTCTCCCGCACCACCTCGCCGGTCGTATAGTGGGCCTCGGCGGTATTTTCGAGGATGTTCTGCACGAGGCCGACCTCGAACTTCCCCGGATCGGCCGTGGGGTCCCGGATGATCAGGGTGATCGTCGGCCGGTAGTCGATGGGCGCCGTCGTCTCCAGCCGGACCGCCGTGACTCCGACGGCCGTCCTCCGGAAGAGGTTCCCCACGCCCTTCGCTCCCTTGGCCTGCTGAGTCGTCAGCTCGAACTTCACCTTGCCGAACTCCTCGGCGCAGTGCGGCAGGATGTCCGTCTTGGTGGTGTCCTTGGCTTCCAGCTCCTCCGGCGTGGGGCCCCGGAACCGCATGACGTTCTGGTCCGCCCCGGTCACGGGGGCCTTGGTCGTGAACCGGCCGGTTCCGGCCGTGCCCGTCATCTGGAGGTTCTGATCGAACTCGATCGCGCTCCCGCTCAGGAAACGGGTCGAGAAGCGGTCCAGGGGAGCTCCGCGGCGCCGGGCCACCAGCCAGACCTGAAAGCGGGCGCTGCGTTGTGCGCTCGTCAGGGCTTTACCGGGCGGCTGGCTGGTATCGCCTCCGATGTCCTCGTGGCGGAGCGGCAGCTCGTATCGGATCTGCTTGGCCATGTCGACGGACACGCGTCCCAAGCCGGCCGACTTGACTGCGCTGTCGGCGAACCAGGGCTCGGCGGGACGCTGGCCGTCGGTGTCCCGGATGGGCGTCGGCGGCACCTTCGTCACGGTCCCCCCGCCGTAGTTGGCCGTCGTGACGTCTTCGACGATCGTCACCATGTAGCCGACGTCGTAGTTCCGGAACTCCTGGGGATGGTCGTGCAGCGACACCTTGGCGTGCGCGGTGAAGGGAGGGGTCCTGGTGGACACGGTCACCCGGTTCTTCGCCGTGTCGGACGTCGCGACGGTCGGGCCGGAGCTCGTGAGGAACGCAGACTCGTCGACCTGGAAGCGCGGGACCCGGGCCGCCTTGTCCGCCGCCGTCGGCGGGCCGTGGCGGGTGGGCGGCGGCTCGCGCAGGCAGTCCGGCGCCGGCTTGTCCTTGCGCGGATCCTCGCCCCCCGCGGAGTCGTCGCAGGCCACGTCGGCCAGGTGCACGAGGTGCTGTCCCGCCTCTTCGCGCTCGCTGCCCCGGCCGTGGTCCGTTCCGAAATCCTGGTCGCGCACCTTGTGCTGGAAGCTGAGGAGCACGATGGCATGGACGACGCAGCCGAAAGGATCGTGCGAGCGGAAGATCTGGTTGGAGACGACGACAGTGTTCAACCCGAGGTCGGTGGATCTCCCGGCGGTGATGCCGCCTCCTGAATGGGGTTTGATCACGGGGGTGCCGGGGTCGCCTTCAGCCAGGATGGTCGTCGTGTTGACGGCGTGCCGCACCGTGGGGACGTGCTCGCAGGTCCAGAACGAGATGTAGGCGTCGGCCTCCAGGCGGTAGGCGCCCTGATTGATGCGCTCCACGGCGAGGCGGATGAGCTCGTGCTTCTCTTCCTGGGTCTTGGGTTGGGCCAGCTCCGGCTTCTCGCCGACGACGGGAGGCGTGGCGTGCACCACCGCGACCCGGTTGAATTCCGGTCCGCCCGGGAATTGCGTCGTGGCCCCCTTGCCGGCGATCGCGATCTTTTCCGGCTGGACTCCCGCGTTCATGAGCTCGCGCGCGACCCGCATGGCCCGGTGGCAGGAGAGCCGGGAGTTGTAGTCCTTGGCCCCTTCGTCGCTGGCATAGCCGTGGACCGTGAAGTGCGCGGTGGCGAGCTGCCGCCGCGCGAACTTCATGACCGACCTCGGGGTCTCCGGGGTGGCGAAGACGTCGGAGTCCAGGCAGAAGTGGTAGGAGTCGCATTCGCGGCTGCGCTGGGGGTCCGGCAGCGACTGGCAGAGGGCTCCCATGTCGGTCGGGTCGTCCGGGCAGGGAGGATCCGGGCGCACGTCGCCCAGCCCGGTGGGCGCCTTCGGGCAGGCGGGGTCGCTCTCGGTCTGCCCGAACCGGCGGCCGGGCGGGACCTCCGCGAGCACGACCGCGACGCGGTTGAACTCCGGGCCGCCAGGAAACTCGTCGGTGGGCCCCTTGCTGGCGGTCTGCACTCGCCCGGGCGTCACGCCCGCGTCCGCAAGGAGACCGGCCATGCGGTTCGCCCGATGACAGGCCAGCCGGAAGTTGTAGTCCGCGGCGCCGTCGCGGCTCGAATAGCCGTGCACGAGGAACCGCGCGTCGGCGGGCTGCTGCTTGACGAACGCGGCGACGGTGGCAGCGCTCTCGGCGACCAGCACGTCGGAGTCCAGACAGAAGTGAAAATGTTTGCCGAGGAGCCCGATGTCCCTGTCCGGTTTCGTCGGGCAGTCAGGGGCCGGCTTCTTGAACCCCAGCCCCCGGGGAGCCGCCGAGCAGTCGGGCTCCGGCTTGCTCTCCTTCTCCTTGTCACCCTTTTCGTCCTCTCTTTGAACCGTGTTCTCCGGCGAACGGCGGGCCGTCCCGGGCTGTTGCTGGATCACATGCGTCAGCTCATGGGCGAGGAGCTGCCGGCCGGAGTGGGTCGAAGGCGAGAACTGCCCCGGGGCGAAGGCGATGTCGTTTCCGACCGTGAACGCCCGGGCCTGGATCGAACGGGCGAGCCCTCCGGCGTTCGCTCCCGTGTGCAGGCGCACCTGGGAAAGGTCCCGGCCCAGGCGCGGCTCGTAGAACCCGCGCAGGTCGCCGGAAAGAGGGGTGCCCCGGCTGCCGCGCAGGGTCTCGATGCCGCTCGCCACCTGCGGATCCAGGGAGGGCGTCGTATCCTGGCCATCGCCCTGTCGCTGCACCTCGTCCTCTTCGGCGCACGAGCACCGCTGGATCGTCCCGGCGCTCTTCTCCTCTTTCTCACATTCGGCGCACTTCCTCTGGACGTGCTCCTCCTCCTTTTCCTTCGCGCACGCGGAGCACGTCCGCTGGACGACCTCGCCGGGCTCGGGCATCCGCATCACCTGATCGGCGACCCGATCGGCCTCCTTCTCGAACGGATCGTTCGGAGCGCCGAGCGTGAGCTTGGGCTGGATGCGCGGCGTGGTGGCGAGTTGCTGCCAAAGGGGGTTCGGCACGGCGGACGGCTGTCGCGCCGGGCCGCATGCCGGTTCCGGCGAGGCAGGTTGGCCGCGCTTGGCGTGCGAGAGGAATCCTGCTTTCATGGGACAGGGGCCTGAAGGTTCGTGTCGCTGCGCCAGGCAGCCATCTTGTCCATTGCCTTCTTTCCGGGGCAGAACCTTCGCTGATCGTAGTCGTCGTGCCCTCCAAGGTACTTGATCTTGGGATACTTTCCGGTCAGGAAATGGATCAGCTTCAGCAGGGCCTTCTCCATCTCGGCTGACAAGGGATCCTCGTCATTGTCGAACTCCCAGAGTTTGAGGCCCTTGTTCTCGGGATCCAGGTCGGCCAGAAGGACGATTCCGATCTTGCCGGTGTTTTTGGAATCGACGTGCGCCCCCTTCACCCCGATAGGCCTGCCTTCGAACACTTCGCCTTTGAGGGAGATTCCGTAGTGATAGCCGATGTCGGCCCTCTGCTTCTCCCCCATGTGCAGGTCCTGCACCTCCGACATGGTTTTGTAACCCTTGTTGCCCGAGTGATGGACGACGATGCTGTCCAGGATGTCTTCGAGCGCGCCGCTGTAGGTCTCATAGCTACGGTTGGGGTCGCCCTTGATGGGCGGTTTGGCTCCCCACTCGCTGCGCGATTTGATGGTGAGGCTTGCGTCGTATTCTTTCTTCCCCTCACTGGTGAGATGACGGTACTCGAGCCGGACCCAGATTCCCTTGGGAAGGCGCGTAGTGGTCGCGAGGGGTCCGCCCTGCGCCTTCTCATCCCAGACGACCCAGATGGAGGTGGCCTTGGACTTGTCGCCGTAGTACTGCTCGGCGATCAATTCGAGGGTTAATCCCTGCCGGGTGATGGTCAGACGTTCAGGCTGTTTGGGGTCTCGCGACACCATGTCCGAGACCTTGAGCACTTTTATGACCAGCGAGGTCACGGCGGAACCGACGGAGTAACCCGAAACGGTCCGCAGTTCCAGAATGACGGAGCGCCCGGCGGCCGAAAAGGTTGCCTTGCCGTCGTCACCCCCGGTCAGAGATCCGGGCCCCGACGAGATAAACCATTTGAGGCCGCCCACATCCGCAGCGGAAATCGCGGTGGCGGAGGTGAAGGACAGGTCTGCCACGCCGTCCGGTCCCAGTTCGTTGGGGCCGCGATCCTTGAAGGTCTCCTGGGACTTCATGACTCCTGTGATTTTCGCCCCCCGCAGCTTCGCCACCTGCTCCGGCTCGACACCCGCCTGCGTGACCCGGCCATGGAAAGCCTTGGGATTGACGAAGGCGTTGGCGCGGATCTTGATCACCTCGTTCGGCTTGGGGGAGATCTTCAAGCCGTAGCTGCGGTGAAACGCGAAGATCGGATCGCGGAAGGGTTGCCAAAGGCTCGGCTTGCCGGCGTCTTTGAAGGAGGCGCTCGACGCGATCGCCTGGATCGCTCGATGATAGAATTCCTGATCCTGATCGGCCCAGGCAACGCTGACGGTCGCCTCGCGCAGAGTCGATTCCCCTTCATCCGGCGCGGGGTCTCGCTGCAGACACCGGGCGAAGGAGAGTGATCCTGTCCCCTGCTGCAGAGTGTGTGTCAGCTCGTGGGCGATCAGCCTCCGGCCTTCGAGACTTGCGGGTTGGAACTCCCCAGGCGCAAAAGCGATGTCACTCCCTACGGTGAAGGCGCGGGCCGAGATCGAGCGCGCGAGGGACGCGGCCTCAGGGCCGGCGTGGACCCGAACACCGCCGAGATCGCATCCGAAGCGCGGCTCGAAGTAGGAGCGGACCGGCTCCGGCAGCGGTCTTCCTCCGCCGCGGAGGCCCTGGATGCTCGCCTCTGCTTCGGGCGAGAGCGCGGGGACCTCGCCGGGCTCTTCTTTCGCTCGAACCACTTCTTGCTTGTCCTCCTCCTCGCATTTCGCACACTTCCGCTGGACGGCCGGCGCGGGCATACGCATCACCTGGTCGGCGACCCGGTCGGCTTCTCTTTCGTAAGGGTCGTTCGGCGCGCCGATGGTGAGCCTGGCCTGGACGCGGGTCCGGGTGGCGAGCTGCTGCCAGTTAGGGTTGGGCACGGCGATGGGTTGCCGCGCAGGGCTCGGAGCCGCATTCTCCGGCGGGGCTTTTCCGGCTGCCGAGGCTCTCGCGTTCATGCCGCATCCTTCGGCCAGAGCGGGTTGGTCTTGAACTCTTTCTCGCCCATCAGGACCGGGAAGGCCTTGGACTTATCGATCAGTCGGACCGAATAGGAGTCCCAACCCGGGTTGCTGGCATGCCAGGTCCATCGGGCGTCACCGGCCTTGCTCGGCACGCTCTCGGAAACCTCTTTGAAGATCGTGCGGCCTCCCTGGTAGTCCTTGTACTCCTCGAAGCTCTGCTCGGTGGCTTTCTCGCCGGTGCCGGTGGCGACGATCTCGATGAAGATCGAGGACGGCAGAGGCTCGCCCGCGAGCTTCCGGATGCGGTACTTGATAGTGACGTCCACCCCCGTCTTGCCCTTCTGCACCTGCTGGATGTCCAGGATGTCGGCCCCGCCCATCATCATCGGGAAGTTGGCTTCGGCCTCGAACTCGTGGAACAGCGGCTCGTAGAGCGGCAGCGAGCCCGGCCCTTCCGACAGCCCGGCGCCATGCAACGACTCGTGGAGGATCAGGTTCACCAGCGAGTGCAGGCCCTGGTCGACCGCGAACCGGCGGACGTAGGTGTCGCTGGAGCTCTTCGCGGTCGCCGCGGCGGTCTGTCCGTTCAGACCCTCCGTGGGCTTGCCCTTCTCGTCCTGCACGAGCTTCTGCACGTCGGCGTTGGTGCTGCCGTCCATGTCGTGGATCACGCGCCCGCGGACGGCTGCCTGGTACTGCGCGAGCGTCGGCTTGGGATTGATGTCCTTGCCCCGCCCCTTCCAAAAGGTTTCCCACTTCTTCTTGAACCCGGCGCTCGCAATGACCTTCTCGGCGATCTCGCCGGCCTTCTGAACCGTTGCCTTGCGGGCATCCGAGAAGGCGCCGTTGGTACCGTGAGTCACACGCTGGATCCGGGTGGCAACCTTCTGCCAGACGGGGCTCGGCTGCGCAGCCACGCGGGCCGCGGGCGCCGCCCCGCGCGGGGACGGCGCCACTGCCCTCGGAGAGACCTGGGCTTGCCTCGGCCTCACCTGGGCGGCTCCGGAGGGATGTCCCCCACCGCCAGCAGCACGATCACGCCGTCGGTGCCCGGGGCCGCCAGCGAGTCGGGGAACTTCGGCAGGACCTCGAGAACCGCGTTGGGATCGAGCGGCGTGGCCGCCGCCAGCACGCCGGTGAGACGGGTCAGACGGGCTTCCGCCAGGGCATTCCCGTCCACCGCCGCGGCGCCCTGGGTGGCGATGCCGGCGAAGAGCACGGGGCTGCCGTGGTCCACGGCCTTCCAGTCCTCCAGAACGTCGCCGGTGTCGGAGGTGAGGACTGACGAGCCGCCGGCGAAGTCCACGGCGGTCACCGGCTCGAACTCGAACCGCGACAGCTCCGGGGCGCCGGTCTTCAGAGCGTTCCAGGCCAGCGGCAGGGTGTTCATGGTCCCCCGCAGGTGGAGGACCTGGTACTTGCGGACCGGCGACTGGACCGGCTGGACGGTCTCGGCCGCGCAGGTGCGGGTGCGGCGGCGGTGGAAGAGGACCCAGTCGCGGACGGCCCGGACCTCCAGCTCTTCGGCCGCGGGCCGGGGCGGTGGGAAGAGCAGGCGCGCGGAATCCTCGGCGAAGCGCGCCTCGGCCAGGGAGGCGCCGAGGACTTCCAGAGACTGCAGCGCGAGCGTATGGTCGGGATCGCCCGCCACGCGCACGGCTGGATCCTCCTGGGCTTTGAAGGCGGCGTTGACCTTTTCCTTGGAAGTCGCCTGCCCCTCGGCCGTCACGGGTTCACCCTGCCAGGAGACCCGGATGCGGAGATCCTTCACCTTGGGGAAGAGGACCTCGATCACCCGCTCGCCGGAGGCCAGCCGGCGCAGGGCGAGCCGGAAGTCCATCGAGAGCGGCCCCGAGTGGTTGTCCCATTCGGGATCGCTGGTGCTGGTGCTCTTGCGCTCCGCGCTGAAGCCGGAGAGCCGTCCGGCCAGAAGCCTCTCTTCGTCATCCCCTTCGACGTGGTCGATCCGGACCTCGCCCTGGACCCGGAGATCGGTCACGTAGCGCTCGCGGTGCAGCGACGACAGCACCAGCCGGGCGCTCGCGGGCACGCTCGCTCCCGCGCTCAGGGTGAATGGATTGGTCTCGCAGCGGAACGCCGCCCAGAGCGTGGCGATGCGGACCGGAAGGTTTGAGAAGTCGGGGTCGAAGAGCGCTTTCTCCGGTTCCTCGCTGCCCTGGAGCTCCGCCGAGAACTTCGCGGCCTGGGAGGCGAGGGACCCCAGGGCCGCCGCGAAACCTGCCGCCGCGTTCGTGCCGGTCAGGGAGACCGGCGCGGCGCCGGTGAAGTAGACCGCTCCGCCTCCCGAGGGGAGGATCTCGCTGCGCGCCGCTCCCCGCGGAAGGACCATGGTGGCTCCGGCCTGCTCGGAGACCTGGAGCTCGACCTTGGCCCGGAACGAGAGCCCCTCGGCCTGGAGGTTGCGCTGGAGGATCTGCCCGTCCGGCACCAGGATGTCCACCTGGGGCTTGTTCTGCGGGTCGTCGAGGCCCTGGAGAAGCGAGATGCGCTCCATGTGCTGGGCCTCTTCCAGGGCGTGGGGCACGTAGTCGGGCCGCACCACGCAGAAGCGCAGGTCCACCCCGGGGCCCAGCAGGCGGCGCACCTGCTGGTTGACGGTGAGGGACGAGCTCGGCAGGACCGGCAGGTAGCCGGCGCTCGACATCTCGACAATACCGCGCCGGAGCAGGATGCGGTCCGTGCCCTGGAACACGGCCTGACCCGCCTTGACCAGTCGGCTCTGGAGGTCCTTGAGCTGGGTGAGGCCGGACGCGCTGCTGGATTCGAGGTCGAGCTTCGCGATGCGGGCCGAGACCTTGCCGTAGAAGGTCATCATCTCGCCCAGGGTCTTCGCTGCCTCGTGCAGCAGGGCCTTCCCGTCGGCGCAGGGATCGATGTCGCCGCCCTGGTCGGGCCGGTCGCCGAAGGCGTCGCGGAGCTGGCACTGGAACTGGAGCACCTGGGCGAGGAAGACGCTCCAGGGGCGCATGGCCATCCGCCAAGCCCAGTACTGGCGCGGCGGCGCGTCCATGCGCTCGCGGCGGACGGTCCAGGCGTCGAGGAAGACGGTCGAGGTTCCGGCCCGCGCCACCACGGCGATCGGGACGTCCGTGCCGCCGAGGGGCAGGGCGCCCAGGCACCAGGCCTCCGAGGCGAGGCCGTCGCGGGAGATCAGCGAGGCGATCCTCCTGCGCTCGTCCTCGAAGTACGCCGCGGCCACGCGCGAGCGCAAGTGGAAGCGGGTGAGCGGGAAGGCCGCCGAGAGGACGAGCGGCGTCCGGAGCTGGAGCGGCACCGCCCTCACCACCACGCCCTCCAGGATGTAGGGGCGGTCGGTCCGGGTGACGCAGGCGTCCTCGCAGAGCTTGCCGTAGACGTCCTCCTCGCCGCACCAGGCCTCGGCGTGACCGATGGTGATCACGTAGAGAACGGCGCCGTCGAGGCCCTCCGCGGGCTCTTCCACGACCTGAAAATCACACTCGTGGAAGAAGCCGGTGCCTTGACCCGCCTGCTCCCGCCGGCGCGAGGCTCCGATGAGCTCGGTCAGGGAGAGGCCCTTCTCCTGCGGCAATACGAGCACCCGGCCGGCCGGATCGATGGCGAGGCCGGGGCCGATGCCGATCTGGTCGCCGCCCAGGAGGACGCAGTCGAAGCCGTGCACCACGCCCGCACCCCCGGCCTGGTTGGAGAGGGCGTTGAGCCGGCGCAGGTACTCCTGTTCCAGCTTGAAGTCGGCGGCGCGCAGGAACTTGCCGTCGTAGTAGTTGAGCCGGGTGAGCGGCGACGGCGAGGGAATGGCGGTCACCCCTTCGGCGCTGCCGACCTTCACCAGGATCTCGGTCTGTCCTTCGTGGACGTGCGGCATGGTCAACTCCTCTCCGTCAGCGGGATCATGGTGGCGAAGTCGCGTCCGTCCTGAGCAGTTCCGGCCGGGGCGGCCGGGGCGCCCGGCGCGCCCGCGAAGGGGACCAGGTTCCGGCCCAGGAGCGGGGAATCCCCCGTGCCGCGGACCACCAGGCGGAGCAGCCGGCCCTGGGGTTCGTGGGCGAGTTGGAGCGTCACGGTCCCCTGCTTGTACGCGGCCTTGAATCCGATCGTGGACCAGCCGGTCTTGTCGCCGAGGACGCCGACGTGGACGGCCGGCGCCTTCAGGGTCGAAGGCAGGAGGTCGGCGCTGACCGCGAAGGTGAGCTTCCTCCCGGCCAGCGCCACCGAGGCCGGATCGACCTGCGGCCCATAGGCGAGCCCGGACCTGGCGGCAGCTCCCCCTCCTCCACCCGGGCAGGGCGGGCCGCAGAGCAGCTCCTGGATGGTCGAGGTGGCGACGAGGACGGGCCGGACGGTGACGTCCACCTCTCCGCCTGCGAGCGTCTTGTGGTCGGCGCCCAGGGTGATACCGCGCACGTCGGCCAGGACGACCGGGGCCGGATCGAGGGCCGGGAAGAGGGTGCGCTCCCCGTCCTCAACGGTCTCCGCGGGACCGAGGTCGATCTCGTCGAGGGCCGCATAGTCGCGGAAGGCTTCGAGCCAGGCGGCGGGCCGGTCCATGGGGGCGAGCGCGAGGACGGCGTCG
>DATANP010000104.1:0-8301 GCA_036266195.1 Thermoanaerobaculia bacterium
AGATCCAGGACCGGCAGCTCGACCTGAAGCGCGCCGAGGCCGAGCTGGCCAAGGCCGAGACCGACCTGGACGCCCAGCGGCAGGAGAGCGCGGCCGAGCTGAAGCTCCAGCGCATCGAGCTGGAGAAGGCCCGGCGCGAGATCCGCGAGGCCGAGAAGGCGATCGCCGTCCTCTCGCTGCGGGCGCCCCGCGACGGCATCGTCCAGATCGCCGAGCACCCCTGGGAAGGACGCAAGATCGAGGAAGGCGACTCCGTCTGGCTGGGCACGACCGTGGCCACCCTGCCCGACCTGACGTCCCTGATCGTCGAGGCCGATCTCTCGGACGTGGACGACGGCCGGATCGCGCCCGGCATGGAGGCGACCTGCACCCTGGACGCCTATCTCTCCGAGAGATTCCGTTGCCGTGTGGCCGAGATCGCGCCCGTGGCCCGCGAGCGCTCGGTCAGCTCGCTGCGCCGCTACTTCCCCGTGCGCGTCACCCTCGACCGCCTCGACCGCCGCATGCGGCCGGGCATGTCGGTGCGCGTCGAGGTGCTGGGCCCGGAGGTCCGCGGCCTGATCGTGCCGCGCGAGGCGCTCGATTTCCCGGACCCAGCGTCCGGCCAGCCCCGGGCCCTCCTCGCCGAAGGCGGCGCGGCCCCGGTGCGGCTGGGCCCCTGCACCGCCACCGAGTGTGTGGTGGAGGGTCTGAAGGAAGGCACCCCCTTGAGGCCTCATCCATGAAGCGGCTCTTTTTCGTCGTCGCCATCCTTGCCGTCCTTGCGGTCCTTTTCTTCCGCCAGGAGGGCGGCTCCAACCAGGACGACTGGGGCGAGGTCCGGCGCGAGGACCTGGTGGTCGGCGCGGAGGTCTCGGGCACGCTCGACGCCGTGGCTTCGGTGTCGCTCGGTCCGCCGCAGATCCCGGAGCTCTGGGACTACAAGATCTCCTTCCTGGCTCCGGAGGGAGCCACGGTGCGCCAGGGCGAGCCGGTGCTCGGCTTCGACACCTCGCAGCTCGCGACCACGCTGCTGGAGGCGTCCGCCGACCGAGACTCCGCCCAGAAGGAGCTGGAGAAGACGCAGACCGACCTGGAGATGCGGCGCCGCGAGGAGGAATTGCACCTGGCCGAGGCCGAGGCGAGTCAGCGGCGCTCGGCGCTCAAGGCCGACGTCCCCCCGGAGCTGGTGGCGGCCAACGAGCTGCGCCAGACCCGGGGCGACCTGAACCTGGCCGAGAGGGAGATCGCCTTCCGCCAGGACCGCCTACGCCTGCTCGGCGAGGAGGGGAGGGCCGAGCTGGAGGCGCTGCGCGCCAAGCGCGACCGCGCCGCCGGCCGGGTGCGCGAGGCCCAGGCCGCCATCGCGTCCATGACGGTGGCGGCGCCGCGGGACGGCACCGTGGTCTACGCCGCCAACCGCGGCGAGAAGAAGAAGGTCGGCGACTCCTGCTGGCGCGGCGAGAAGGTCGTGGAAATCCCGGACCTGCGGAGCATGCGGGCCCTCGGCCAGGTGGACGAGGCCGACGCCGGACGGGTGGCCCCGGGCCAGAAGGTGCGCCTGCGGCTCGACGCCCATCCGGACGTGGTGTTCACCGGCGTGGTCAGCTCGATCCGCGGGTCCGTTCAGAAGAAGTCGCGCTCGAACCCGGTCAAGGTGGTGGAGCTCGGCATCGACCTCGACCGCACCGATCCGCAGCGGATGAGCCCGGGCATGCGCTTCCTGGGCACGGTCGAGATCGAGCGCGCGGCCCGCGTCCTCACCATCCCGGCGGAGGCCGTGCTCAACCGGCCCGACGGAGCGGTGGTCCTGCGGCGCCGGGGTGGTCGCGGGTATGGCGATACCGAGGAGGTCCGCCCCCGGTTCGGGCGGCGCAACGCGACCCGGGTCGAGGTGGTCTCGGGCCTCTCCGAAGGCGACCGCGTGGCGCTCCGGGACCCCGAGGCCGAGGAGAAGGTGCGATGAGCCGGCGGACCGCGGGCACCGGGCTGCTGGTCCTCGTGGCCCTGGCCGGGGCCGCGTGGCTGCTGGCCGCGTCGCTCCCGCACCGGGCGCCGGCCGTGCCCATCGAGACCGTCCGGCCGCGCGACTTCGCCCGCCTGGTCCCGGCCGAGGGGGTGCTGCGCTCGGTCCACTCCACGCCGGTGAGCGTGCCCGTGGGCGCCCCCGGGCCGTTCCGGGTGGGGTGGATCGCGGACGACGGCACCCGGGTGAAGGCCGGCGAGCCGGTCATCCGCTTCGACCCGAGCGAGATCGAGAAAGAGCTGGAGAACGCGGCGGACGAGCTGGCGACCGCCCGGGTCAAGGCGGAGAAGGAGCGCGCCCACGGCCTGGCCGAGGTGCGCAAGCTGGAGCGCGACCTGGCGCTCGCCCACGAGGAGCTGAGCGCCGCGCGCGAGTTCCAGAAGAAGGACGAGACCGTGTACTCGCGCATCGAGATCACCGAATCGGAGATCGACGAGGAGCTGGCCCGCAACCGCGAAGCCCACGCGCGGGAGACCCGGCGCGGCCGGGAGGCGCTGAGCGGCACCGAGCTCGAGCTGCTCGGCATCGACATGCGGAAGGCCGATGCCAAGATCCGGCGCGCCCGCGAGTCGCTCGCCGCTCTGACCGTGACCGCCCCGCACGACGGCGTCCTGGTGCTCAAGCGGAACTGGCGCGGCGAGGCGATCCGGGTGGGCGACACGGTCTGGAACGGCCAGCCCCTGGCCGAGATCCCCGACCTCGCGCAGATGCAGGCCGAGGTCTACGTCCTGGAAGCCGACGCCGGCGGGCTCGCGCCCGGCAAGCCCGCCACCGTGTCCCTCGAATCCAGGCCGGACGTCGAGCACGCGGCCCGCATCGGCCGGGTCGACCCCCTCGCCAAGCCGCGCTTCCGCGGCTCGCCGGTCCAGTACTTCGGCGTCACCCTGAGCCTCGACCGCACCGACCCCGGCGTCATGAAACCGGGCCAGCGCGTGCGCGCCCTGCTGCGGCTCGACGAGCGCCCGCGGGCCCTGACCGTGCCGCGCCAGGCCGTGTTCGAGCGCGACGGGAAGACGATCCTCTACCGGATGAAGGGCGAGGCGTTTGAACCCGTCGAGGTGGCGCTGGGGCCCTCGGGCGCCGGCCGGGTCGTGGTCGAATCGGGCCTCCGGCCGGGAGACGCCGTGGCCCTGGCCGATCCCACCAGGCCGCTCGAACCGGCCGAGACCCAGACGCCCGAGGCCGCCGGAGCCCCCACGCCGTGAGCCCGCGCGAGTCGTTCCGCTCGGCGTTCGAGAGCCTCGCGGCGCACAAGCTGCGCTCGGCCCTGACCATGCTCGGCATGATCTTCGGCGTGGGCGCGGTCATCGCCATGCTCTCGATCGGCGAGGGCGCTGAGCGCCAGGCGCTCGGCATGATCGAGCGCCTGGGCGTGCGCAACGTCCTGGTGCGGTCCCGGGAGCTGTCGCGGGAGGAGCAGGAGGAGATCCGCCAGAAGTCGCTCGGCGTCTCCTTCCGGGACGCCGCGGCCATCGCCGACGCCGTGCCCGGGGTCGAGGTGGCGGCGCCCCGCATCCGCATCGAGCCCTACAAGGTGCTCTCGGTGTCGGGCAAGGCCGAGGCCCTGGTCTACGGCGTCAGCCATCGCCATGCCGAGCTTTCCAACCTGCGCCTCCAGGAGGGCCGCTTCCTCGACCCGCTCGACGAGCAGGGCCACGCCCAGGTCTGCGTGATCGGGCCGGGCGTGCGGCGCGACCTCTTCGGCTACGGCCCGGCCGTGGGCCAGGCCCTGAAGGTGGACGACGTCTGGCTGGAGGTGGTGGGCGTGCTCGCGCCACTATCGCCAGGTACCGAGGGCACCTCGTTCCAGGGCGTGCAGGTGGGCTCGGTCGAGCGCGAGATCTACCTGCCCGTGACCACGGCCGACCGCAAGTTCGAGCACCAGCCCATGGACTCGCCGCTCGACGAGATCGTGATCCGCATGAAGGAAGGGACGAGCGGCCCGGAGACCGCGGCCCTGGTGCGCGGCCTGCTCGACCGGCTCCACGCCGGCGCGGCCGACTACGAGATCGTGGTGCCCGAGGCGCTCCTGGCCCAGAGCCGGCGCACCCAGCGGCTGTTCAACGTGGTCATGGGCTGCATCGCCGGCATCTCGCTCCTGGTGGGCGGGATCGGGATCATGAACATCATGCTCGCCACCGTGCTGGAGCGCACCCGGGAGATCGGCGTGCGCCGCGCGGTGGGGGCCCGGCAGGCGGACATCCGCTTCCAGTTTGTTGTGGAGTCGTTCGCCATCAGCCTGATCGGCGGCCTGACCGGGGTGGCCGCGGGCCTCGCCATCTCCCGGGGAGTGGCGATCTATGCCGGGTGGGAGACCGTGGTGACCGGCGGCGCGATCCTCCTCGCGACCGGCGTCGCGATGGCCGTGGGGCTCGCCTCGGGCATCTACCCCGCGGCCCGGGCGGCGGCGCTCGATCCGATCGAAGCCCTGCGCTACGAATGACTTACGGGAGCGGGTACGATCCTTGAAAGGAGCGCTCGGGGAAAGGAGATCTCTCCGATGCAAGCAAAGATCCGACTGTCCATGCTCGCCCTGCTGCTGCTCGGCGCCCTGTTCCCGCTGTCCCCGATTGCCGCTTCCGCCCAGAAAGTGATCGTGATTCCTCTGGGCGCTGCCGGCTCCGGCCCGCGCCAGGTGACGGCCGAAGCCATCCCGTCCGCGCCGTCCAACCTCCAGGCCACCACCGCGTCGGCCAACCAGATCAACCTCACCTGGACGGACAACTCCAGCGACGAGACCGAGTTCCGCCTCGAGCTGCGGACCTCGACCGGCACGTTCCAGGACTCCGGTACCACGATTCCACCCAACGTCACCGGCGCCCAGGTCCACGGCCTGGCACCGTCGACCACCTACTTCTTCCGGCTCAAGGCCCGCAACGCGAGCGGCGACTCGGCCTACTCCAACACGGCCTCGGCCACCACCGAGGCGAGCACCAGCGACTGCGTGCCGACCGCCACGGCCATGTGCCTCAACAACGGCCGCTTCCGGGTGGAAGCCGCGTTCCGCACCAGCCAGGGACAGTCCGGCCAGGCGCACGCGGTGCAGCTCGTCAACGACTCGGGCTACCTCTGGTTCTTCAACGCCAACAACATCGAGGTCGTGGTCAAGGTCCTCGATGCCTGCGACGTGAACAACCGCTACTGGGTGTTCGCCGGCGGCCTCACCGACGTCGAGGTCCAGCTCATCGTCACCGACACCCAGACCGGCGTCCAGGCGCGGTACACCAACCCGCTCAAGACGCCCTTCCAGCCGATCCAGGACACCAGCACCCTGAGCGTCTGCCCGTAGACCGTCTCGAGAGCAGGGGCGCAGGAGCTGCGCCCCTGCCTTTTCATCCCTTCTTCAGCGAGATCTTGTAGCTGCCCGTGCCGGTGGACCGGTAGTGGCGGATCCGCACCCAATACTCGCCGGGCTGCAGCTTGGCGGTGATCTTCGCATTGCTCCCCTGGCCGCTGTCGTCGTCCTCGGCCACCACCTTCGTCAGGTTGCCGGGGCCGAGCAGCGTCATCACCACGTCGGTCCGGCCCGACGTTTCTATCGTATAGGTGCCGGCAGAGTCGATCTTCAGGTGGAAGAGATCCTCCTCGCCGTGCTTGCCGATCGATTCCGAGACCGTGGCGCCCACGGCCAGCTCGGTCGCCTGCGGCACCGGCGGCTTGTCGAACGGATAGGCGACGCCGATGAACTCCTTGTCCGTGTCCGACAGCGCGGTGTTCCAGCCGATCTCGTAGTCGCCGATGGTCAGCGCGTTGTCCACCGGGTAGAGCATGATCGACTTCCTGTCGAAGGCCGAGAACTGGGTGATGTCGGCGCTGTAGCGCTGGAAGAGATTCGTATCCACCTGGGCGCGCGTCCAGTTGTTGGGCGGCCCCTGGTAGTAGCGGTAGACCGCCTCCTTGTCCCACGGGATGCCGGCCTCGGGGTGCTGGTGCTCGTGGATGCAGCCCAGGGCGTGTCCGAACTCATGGACCACCGTGCGGGTGTACTCCTCGTCCGGCGTGCGCGAGTTGAACCAGCCGAAGTTCATGGTCGGCTGGTTCTTGGGGATCACCAGGCAGTCGGTGCCGATGTAGGACCAGGAGCCGTCGGTCTTGAACGCGATGCGGATCTCGGCGTCGGGCGAGTCGTCGAACTCCAGCTTGATGTTGGCGAACTGGCACCACTGGAGGGCCTTGTCCCGCACCTTGGAGCGGATCTCGGGCGGGCCTTCGAGGAAGCGCACGTGCAGGGTCCGCCCGTTCTTCCATTTCTTGCCGGTGACCAGCGCCAGGTGGAGGGGCGACGGCGCCACGCCCATGCCCGGACGGCTGCGGAAGATCGGCAGGTTCGAAGGGTTCTCCTCGATCGCCATCTCCGCCGCTTCGACCTGGAGCTCGGGCGGGAGATCGACGTCGATGCAGACGTGGGGTTGCTTCGGTTGATCAGGTTTAGGGGGCATGGGGCTTCCTTTCTCCTCAGAGGATGACTACCGGGGTCGGCAACGGTTTTCGACAAGGTCGTAGAACGCCCCGGCGTCCACGCCGGGCGGCGGGATCGGGGGAGGGGTGGGCTTCAGGGCGACCGGCGGGTCCATGCCGGCCAGCCCGGCGTGCGACAGGTGGAGCATGCGGGCCGTGCCGCGGACCCGCATGACGCCGTCGATGCTTTCGAGGTGAACGCCGTCCTCGCCCTGCTGCTGGAGGACCCCGGCCGCGGCCAGGCCTTTCAGCGCCTCGTCGCGGTCGGCCTGCTGCTCGCCGCCCCACTCCGAGGTCAGGCGCGCGCGGACCACCCGGGTCTCCCAGTCGATGGCGAGGGTGGTGCCGACCGTCACCTGCCGGCCGCCTTGGATCGGGACCCCGGCGCCGTTCGGCTCCAGGTGGTCCCAGGACACCTTGAAGATCAGCTCGCGGATGGGCTCGGCGTCGCCGCCCTTCTTCCTGTAGTAGTACTTGGTGGTGTCGAGCCGCGGCCGGACGCGGAACGGAATGCCTTTCGGAATGCGCAGGAACTCGCGCTGCTTGTCCGCGAACTGGTAGGCCGCCCAGTCGCTGGTGGCGAGCGTCTCGAGGTCGATCTTCTTGAGCGGCTTGAACGGGACGTTGGTCTCGACCGCCAGCGCGTCGCGGTTGGCGACCATGGCGCGCCGGACGAACTCGTCGCAGATCCACTCCCGCTCCTGGCTGTCCTTCGGATGGGCGGCCTGGTCCGCGGCGAGGATGGCCCGGCCGTAGTCGCCGAACGAGGCCTCGCCGGGGGGCAGATAGTCGAGGGCGCGCAGGATCATCCGCTTGAAGCGCTCGCCGCCGACGTAAAGGGCCCAGCCCGACTTCGAGTAGTCGGTCGCCAGCGACTGGTGGATCTTCACCATGACCGTATAGAGGGCGCCGGTCAGCACCTGGCAGAGCGAGTGCGGGTCGTAGCGGTTGACCCGGTTGGCCGTGTCGGAGCGGTCCAGGGTCTTCTCGTTGAGCAGGGACCGCAGGTAGCGCGACGCGCCGGAGGGGTCGCGCGCCTGCCCGAACTCGGGGGCGACCGTGCTGAACGCGGTCGAGTTCGCGATCGAGCCGTTCGTCTCCTTGAGCACGGCCTTCCGGAGCTTCTCGCTGCGGAACGACATGAGCAGGGCGGTGAGATCGGCGAGGCCCTCGTGGATCGCGAGCGACTGCGGCGCGAGCGCGTTGTAGAGGTCCGGAGCGATGCCGTCGAGGATCGCGTGCGTGGTCTCATGGGAGAGCACGTCGCGGGACAGGCACGAGTAGGCCGGCTGGCCGTCGGGCCGCGGGATGTAGAAGAGCTGCAGGCTGTGCGACTCGCGGTCGTAGAACGCGTTCGGCCACTCGCCGGCCCGCGGGATCACGAGGAGCTGGGGCGAGCCGAACGCCCAGGTGAGCCGCCGCCCGAGCGCATCGGGCTCCTCGAACAGGTACATGGTACGGAGCACGGTCGCGAACGCGCAGACCTGCTGGAACGTGCGGTCGTAGACTCCCTTCTCGGACGGGATCTCGTACGATCCAAGCTTCTTCTTTTTCCCGGGGGGGACGAAGCGGGCGCCGGGGAGGATCTCGCCGGTCGCCGGATCGAAGTCGAGAACGGCGACCCGCCGGCTGACGGGTCCGTCGAGGAAGAACTCCTCCTCGCGGGTGATGAACTCCTCGAAATCGTCGAGACCCGCGAGCTTGGAGGACTGGGGATCGTCGAGCATGATCGGGAGCTTGGCCTTCACCGGGGGGATCTCCTGAAAGTCGGGTGTGTTTCTGAAATGCTTGCACGCCCCCGTCTGCGCGTCAATTCAGGCGGACGGACAGCCCGGAAC
>DATANP010000105.1:0-5333 GCA_036266195.1 Thermoanaerobaculia bacterium
GGAAGAGACATATCTGGACCCGCTGGCATGCCGACCAGCTATCCGCCGGCCGCCTTCCCGGCCTGACCACGCCGGACGATCTCGCCTACGTCATTCACACTTCGGGATCGACCGGCCTGCCGAAGGGCATCGGCGTGCAGCACCGGCCGGTGGTGAACCTGATCGAGTGGGTCAATGGAACCATGGGCGTCGGGCCGGACGACCGGCTGCTCTTCGTGACCTCGCTCGGCTTCGACCTGTCGGTCTACGACCTCTTCGGGACCCTGGCAGCAGGCGGCACGATCCACGTAGCGCCCGAAACCGCCCTGCGCGACCCGGGCCGGCTGGCGGCGATCCTGCGCGACGAGCCGGTCACCATCTGGGACTCGGCGCCGGCCGCCCTCCAGCAGCTTGCGCCTCTCTTCCCGGAAGACGGAGCGCCGCTCAGGCTCGTGATGCTCTCCGGCGACTGGATTCCGGTCCGTCTGCCGGATCAGGTGCGGACGGCCTTCCCCGGGGCGCGGGTGGTCAGCCTGGGCGGTGCCACCGAGGCGACCGTGTGGTCCAACTGGTACCCGGTCGGCCGCGTGGACCCGGCGTGGCCGAGCATCCCGTACGGCCGGCCGATCGTCAACGCCCGGTATCTGGTCCTCGACGCCGAGCTGAGTCCCTGCCCGATCGGCGTCCCCGGCGATCTCTATATTGGCGGCATGGGCGGAGACGTGCTCTCCGTTGGTTACGTCTACCAGCCGGACCTCACGGCCGCGAGCTACATCCCGGACCCGTTCTCCGACAAACCCGGAGCCCGCCTCTACCGCACCGGGGACCGGGCGCGGGCGTTCGCGGACGGCAACCTGGAGTTCCTCGGCCGCACCGACCAGCAAGTCAAGATCCGCGGCTACCGTATCGAGCTGGGCGAGATCGAGGCGGCTCTCCTCCGGCATCCGGGCATTCGGGAGGCGGTCGTCCTGGCGCGCGAGGACGTGCCGGGCGAGAAGCGGCTCGCCGCCTACGTCGTTGGGTCGGCGCCCTCAGCGGCTGATCTGCGTACCTTCCTCCAGGAGACCCTGCCGGAGTACATGGTGCCCTGGGCGTTCATCGAGATGGAGGCCCTGCCGGTGACCGCCAACGGCAAGCTCGACCGCGCGGCCCTGCCGGCGCCGAGGGACGTCCGGCCCAGGGATACCGCCTTCGTGGCGCCGCGCAACGACCTGGAGCGCTCCATCGCCGCGGCCTGGCGCGAGGTCCTGCACCTGGAAGAGATCGGCGTCCAGGAGAGTTTCTTCGAGGTCGGGGGCAGCTCGCTCCTGCTCGCCCGGCTCCAGAGCCGCCTGCGCGAGGCCCTGGGACGCGAGATCCCGTTCGTGGAGCTGTTCCGCCACCCGACCATCGAGAGCCTGGCCCAAAGCCTCCAGCAGGAGGAGGCCCCGAAGATCGAAGAGAAGGCCGAGCAGGCCCGGGCCCGCACCGAGAGCCGCCGCGAGTCCATGCGGCAGCTCCAGCAGAAACGAGCATCGCGTCGAGGAGTCCGAGATGAGTGAGCTGGAAGGAATTGCGATCGTCGGCATCGCCGCCCGGTTTCCGGGGGCCCAGAATGTCGACGATCTCTGGCGCAACCTGCGCGGCGGCGTCGAGTCGATCGCGCGCTTCACCCAGGAGGAGCTGGCCGAGGCCGGAGTCGATCCGGCCCTGCTGGCCGATCCCCGGTACGTCCGCGCCAAGGGCGCCCTGGCGGGAGCGGACCTCTTCGACGCCGCGTTCTTCGGCTTCACCCCGCGCGAGGCCGAGGCCATGGACCCGCAGCACCGCGTGTTCCTGGAGTGCGCCTGGGAGGCCCTGGAGGACGCAGCCTGCGACCCCGAGCGCCATCCGGGGAGGATCGGAGTCTGGGCTGGCTCCGGCGCCAGCTCGTACCTGATCTCGAACCTCCTGCACAACCAGGAGAAGCTGGAGAGCTTCGGCGGCCTCCAGGTGCTGCTCCTGAACGACCGCGACTTCCTTGCCACCCGCGCCTCCTACGAGCTGAACCTGCGCGGCCCGAGCGTCTCCGTGCAGACCGCCTGCTCCACGTCGCTCGTGGCGATCCATATGGCGAGCCAGAGCCTCCTCGGCGGCGAGTGCGACCTGGCGCTCGCGGGCGGCGTGTCGATCAGCGCGCCGCTGCGCACCGGCTACCTCTACCAGGAGGGGAGCGTGATGTCGCCGGACGGCTGCTGCCGCGCCTTCGACGCCTCCGCCTCGGGCGCGGTCGAGGGCAACGGCTGCGGCGTGGTGGCCCTGAAGCGGTTGGCCGACGCGGTGGCGGACGGCGACCGGATCTATGCCGTCATCCGCGGCTCGGCGGTCAACAACGACGGCTCCGCGAAGGTCGGCTTCACCGCGCCGAGCGTCGAGGGCCAGGCCGAGGTCATCTCCGAGGCGCTGATGATGTCCGGCGTCGAGCCCGAGACGATCGGCTACGTGGAGGCGCACGGCAGCGGCACCCCGCTCGGCGACCCGATCGAGGTCGCGGCGCTCACCCAGGCCTTCCGCGCCGCAGGCGCCGAGGGGGAGGGCTTCTGCGCGATCGGCTCGGTCAAGACCAACTTCGGCCACTGCAACACGGCCGCGGGTGTGGCCGGCCTCATCAAGGCCACCCTGGCCCTGGTCCACAGGACCCTGCCGCCCAGCCTCCACTACGAGACTCCGAACCCGCAGATCGGCTTCGCGGGCAGCCCATTCGTAGTCTGCAGCGAGGCGCGGCCGTGGGAGTCGGACGGCCCGCGGCGGGCCGGCGTCAGCTCCTTCGGCCTCGGAGGCACCAACGTCCATGCCGTGCTGGAGGAGGCCCCGGCGACCGAGGCAGGAGACCCGGCGACGAGGCCGGCGCAACTCTTTGTCCTCTCCGCTCGCACTCCGGCGGCTCTCGAGGCGGCGACCACGCGGCTGGCTGACCACCTGGACGCGCATCCGGATCTCAATCTCGCGGACGCGGCCTGGACGCTCCAGACCGGCCGCAAGGTCTTCGAGCACCGTCGGATCGTCGTGGGTCGCGACCGGTCAGCGCTCCACGGCCCCTCCGTGTCCGGCAAGGCGAAGGGGAAGGCGCCGGTGGTCTTCCTCTTTCCAGGGCTCGGCGACCAGCGGGTGGACATGGCGCGGGAGCTGTACGAGACCGAGCCGTTCTTCCGCGGGCAGGTGGACCTCTGCGCCGAGAAGCTCGCGCCCTGGCTGGGCGCCGACCTGCGCGAGGTGCTGTTCTCGCCCGACGAGTGGGTTCCGAAGGTGGAGAAGCCCAGGCTGTTCCGTAGAGACCTCACCCCCCGACCCCCTCTCCCATCTCCCAACCCCCCGCTCCCCGGGAGAGGGGGCGCCGCCGCCCAGGAGTTTCCTTCGTCGGAGGGTTCCCCCTCTCCCGGCGGAGGGCGGGAGGGAGATGGGAGAGGGGGCCAGGGGGTGAGGTCCTCGCGCCTGGACCGGACCGAGTACGCCCAGCCGGCCTGCTTCGTGGTCGAGTACGCGCTCGGCCGTCTCCTGATGGAGTGGGGGATCGAGCCCCAGGCCCTGATCGGCTACAGCCTGGGCGAGTACGTGGCCGCCTGCCTCTCCGGCGCGCTAGCGCTCGACGACGCCCTGGAGCTGGTGGCGAAGCGCGCGAAGCTCATCCAGGACCTACCCGGTGGCGCCATGCTCGCCGTACCCCTGCCCGAGGACGAGGTCCGGCTCCTGCTGGGCGAGGGGATCGATCTCTCGGCCACAAACGGCCCGCACTTCTGCGTCGTGGGCGGCCCGGAAGAGAGGATCGCGGAGCTGGACCGCCGGCTCGCGGAGCGCGGCGTCACCTGCCTGCGGCTGCGCACGACTCACGCCTTCCACACCGGCATGATGGAGCCTGCCATGGCCCGGGTGACGGCGATGAGCAGGCCCATGCAGGCCCCGGCGATCCCGTTCGTCTCGAACGTCACCGGCACCTGGATCACCGCCGAGGATCTCGCCGATCCCGGCTACTGGGCGCGGCACATGCGGAGCCCAGTACGCTTCGCGGAGGGCCTCGGCGAACTGCTCCAGGAGCCCGACCGCGTCTTCCTGGAGGTCGGCCCCGGCGCCACCCTGGGGACCCTCGTCAAGCAGCATCCGGATTCCACGGCCGACCGCATGACCGTCCCCACCCTGCGCGAGGGGGCTGACCTCGACGCCGTGCTGGAGGCCGTGGGCCGGCTCTGGATCGCCGGCGTCGAGGTGAACTGGGCGGCATTCCACGGCGGCGAGCGGCGCCTGCACGTCGCCCTGCCGACCTATCCCTTCGAGCGCCAGCGCTACTGGATCGATCCTCCGAAGGCCGGCGCGCTCCCAGGCAAGTCCGCCTCCGATCCATGCGACTGGCTCTGGGTCCCCACCTGGAAGCAGGTCCCCCGGACCGGCAAGCCCGAGGCCGGACGTTGGCTTGTCTTCCTCGACGACCTGGGCCTGGGGGAAAGGATCGTCGCCCGTCTCGATGAGGATGGCCGCGAAGTCGTGGCTGTCCGACGGGGGGAGAGCTTCGATCTCCACGCCGACTTCATCCTCCATCTCTGGAGCCTCAACCGGGACGAGCCCGCCTTCGAGGAGGCCCAGGCCGCGGGCTTGGTCAGCCTCACCCAGATCGCCCAGTCGCTCTCCGGCGACGCGCGCCTGCTCGTCGTGGCGAACGGCCTCCACGAGCTGGCGGACGGCGACCCCATCCATCCCGCCAAGGCCACTCTTCTCGGCGCGCTCAAGGTCATCCATCAGGAGGTCCCGAAGCTCCAGATCGGCAGCGTGGACGTCGTTCCGAACGACCTCGACCGTCTCGCCGGCCAGATCCTCGCCGAGCTGTCCGGCCCGCTGGAGACGGCCGTCGCCCTGCGCGGCCGGCAGCGGTGGGTGAGGGGCTTCGAGCCGGTCTCCGGGGAGGAGACGTCGAGGCTCGTGCCGGGTGGCACCTACCTGATCGCCGAGGCCGCCCACGGTCCGGGCATGGCGCTCGCCGATCACCTGGTCCGCAACCTGGACGCGAAGGTCGCCCTCGTCCTGCCTCCGCAGCTACCGGCCCGCGAGCAGTGGGAGACCTGGAGGGGTCTACCCGGCGTGCCGCCCGGACAGGACGTGATCGGCGCCGCCATCCTCCGGTTGCTCGCCCTGGAGAAGGACGTAGGGCTCGACCGGGTCCTGATCCTTAGAAGTCTGGATCTAGCTGCGGTCCGCGAAAAATTCGGGCCGATCCACGGCGCGTTCTTCACCGGCGTTGCGGCCGGCGGCGGCCTGCTCCAGCTCAAGACTCCGGAGACCCTCCACGCCGCGCTAGATCCCCTGGCCCGGAGCGTGGAGTCGTTCCTGGCCTCGGTCGATCCCGAGCG
>DATANP010000106.1:0-13774 GCA_036266195.1 Thermoanaerobaculia bacterium
CTTCTGCCACGGATCGCCCGGCATCTTGCCGTAGAGCGATCCCTTGCCGTGCACGCACTCGTCGTGCGAGAGCGCGAGCACGAAGCTCTCGTGGAACTGGTAGACGCTGCGGAACGTCAGCTCGCCGTGGTGGTGGCTGCGGAACACCGGATCGCGGCCCAGGTAGCGGAGCGTGTCGTGCATCCAGCCCATGTCCCACTTGAAGCCGAAGCCGAGGCCGCCGACGTAGGTCGGCCGCGACACCGCCGGCCAGGCCGTCGACTCCTCGGCGATCGTCTGGATGCCGGAGAAGCTCTGGCAGACCTCGTCGTTGAAGCCGCGCAGGAAGTTGATGGCGTCCAGGTTCTCGCGCCCGCCGTAACGGTTCGGGATCCACTCGCCGGCCTTGCGCGAGTAGTCGAGGTAGAGCATGGACGCCACCGCGTCCACCCGCAGGCCGTCCAGGTGGTAGCGGTCCAGCCAGAAGACGGCGCTGCTGGTCAGGAAGGCCCGCACCTCGTTGCGCCCGTAGTTGAAGATGTAGCTCCCCCAGTCGGGGTGGAACCCCTGGCGCGGGTCGGCGTGCTCGTAGAGGTGCGTGCCGTCGAAGTAGGCCAGGCCGAACTCGTCGGTCGGGAAGTGCGACGGCACCCAGTCCAGGATCACCCCGATCCCCTGCTGGTGCAGGTAGTCCACCAGGTACATGAAGTCCTGCGGCGTGCCGTAGCGGCTGGTCGGCGCGAAGTAGCCGGTGGTCTGGTAGCCCCACGAGGGGTAGTAGGGGTGCTCGGTGACCGGCATCAGCTCGACGTGGGTGAAGCCGAGCTTCTTGACGTGCTCGGCCAGCGGCTCGGCAGTCTCGCGGTAGGAGAGCGAACGGTCGGCCTCCTCCGGCACCCGGCGCCAGGAGCCCAGGTGGACCTCGTAGATCGACACCGGCGCGGCGAGCGCCTGCTTTTCCACCCGGCCGGCCATCCAGTCGCCGTCACCCCACTCGTAGTCCAGCTCCCAGACGATCGAGGCCTGGGCCGGCGGGATCTCGGTATGGAAGGCGAAGGGGTCGGCCTTATCGGCCTTGTAGCCCTGGTGGACCCGCGAGACCACGTGGTACTTGTAATGGGCCCCCTTGCCCACACCCGCGATAAAGCCCTCCCAGATGCCCGAGGCTCCCCGCAGCGCAAGCGGGTGAGCCTCCTTGCTCCACTCGTTCCAGTCGCCCATGACCGTGACCCGCTCGGCGTCGGGCGCCCAGACCGCGAACCAGGTGCCGGCCTGGCCGTCCTGGACGCCGGGGTGCGAGCCCAGGTGCTCGTAGAGGCGGTAGTTGGTCCCTTCGTTGAAAAGATAGACGTCCTGCTCGGTCAGTTGGCTCAAGCCCTCTCCCCCTTGCGGATGCGGTCCACGCGGCGGAGGACGTCCACCACCTCCGGCTTCTGCGAAAACTCCTCGAACGTGAGGCGCGCCTTGCGCCGCCAGTTCGGCTTCTCCATGTGAGTGCCGGGCACGTTCTGCGGCTCGGTCTCGCCCCACAGGTCTTCCAGGTTCACGAGGACTATGCGAGCCGGGCTCGCGGCGAGTCCGTCGAGCAGCCTGCGCAGCACGGAGGACCGTTCGTCACTGCGTTCTTCCTGCGATAGGGCGTCCGTCATCTCGCGCCGCAGCCGGGCCCGGCGGTCGCGCTCCTCGCGGGCCTGCTCCTCGGTGAAGAACCCCAGCTCCTGCATGTCGGCCACGTCCCGCGCCTCCCAGAACGCGCGGAAGGCCGGCATGTCGTGGGTGTTCAGGCTGGCCGCCGAGCGCTCCGGCGGTGTCCGGAGTCCCTGGCCCCCGGGATTCAGCTCGTACTGGACCACGTACATGCCGAGCACCTCGTGGCGGTCCATGGCCTCGCCGATCTGGGGCGGCACCGTGCCCAGGTTCTCGCCCACCACGATCGCCTTGTGGCGGTGGGACTCGACCGAGAGCACCGCGAACAGCTCGTCCACCGGGTAGTGGATGTAGACGCCGTCCTGCGGCCCCAGCCCCTGGGGGATCCAGAACAGCCGGTAGAGCTGCATCACGTGATCGATCCGCAGCAGGCCCGCGTACCGCAGGTGATGGCGCAGGCTCTCGATCAGGTAGTCGTAGCCGTGCTCCCGCAGCCGCTCGGGATGGAGGGGCGGAAAGCCCCAGTCCTGCCCCTTGGTAAAGAACGCGTCCGGCGGCGCGCCGGCCGAGGCCCCGTTCGCGAAGTGGTCGGGGTAGCGCCAGACGTCGAACGAGCTGCCATGCACGCCCAGGGGGAGGTCCAGATAAAGGCCAGGTCCGTCGCGCCGTGCGGTCTTCGCGACGGTCGCCATGGCGCTCACCTGCTCGTCGGTGATCCACTGCACCCAGAGGTGGTAGCGCCGGTCGTCCTCATCCCAGTCGGCCGGCGCGAGGTTCCCCTCCCGCAGCCGCTCGGGCCAGGATTGCCAGGGCTCGCCGCGGCGCTCCCCCACCGCCCGGAACGCGGCGTAAGCCTCCAGCTCGGGCCGGCTGTCCACGAACTCGTTGAAGGCGTCGCGCCGGTCCGGCGACGGGTCGGCGAAGAACGACTTCGCCAGCTCCTCCAGCACGCGGCGCTTGAGCGCCATCAACCGCCCGTAGTCGACCTGCGCCCCGGCGCGCACGGCCTCGATCTCGCGGCGCAGCTCCGGCGAGTCCATCAGGCGCTGCGCCTCGGGACAGCTCTCCAACTCGGGGATACGGCGCGGATCGACGTAGATCTCGTTCCAGAACAGCCGGCTCGCGGGCGCGTAGGGGCTGGGCTCGAACGGCTCGTCGAGGAAGGCGGCCAGCATCGGCAGGGTCGCCACCACCCCGCCGCCCAGCCCGGCGGTCCACTCCGCGAGCGCCTGGAGATCCGAGAAGTCGCCGGCTCCCCAATTTCCTCGGGTCCGCAGGGCATAGAGCGGCAGGAACACGCCCCAGAGAGGCTTCCCATCCCCCGCGAAGCACTGCGTCGGAGCCGAGACCACCAGCGTCTCGGCGGACTTCCCGCCGGCCTCGACCCGCAGCCGGTGATAGCCGGTCGGCAGGTTGTCGGGCAGGCCCAGCAGGCGGCCGTTCGGGGTCGAAGGGAGCGCGGCGAGATCGCGGTCCCAGGCCCAGCGCTCGCCGCCGTCGAGGTCGAAGCGGCAGGCGAGCGAGCCCGAGTCCAGGCCGAAGCGCAGCTCCAGGGCCGGGGCCCGGCCGTCCCAGGCCACCACGACCGGCTCGGCGATTCGCGCCGCCAGCTCCTCGCGGCGCTCGCGCAGGGCGGCCGGCACGTCCTCCGGGCTGTCGACCGGCGCGTCCAGGGCGCGCAGCACGGCGAGCAGCGCCTCGGCCCTGGCCTCGACGTGGCGGCCCATGGCATCCTGGTAGGAGGTCTGAACCCCGTACAGGCGCGCCAGCTCCCGGAGATCCTCCAACCCGTCCGGCATCACTCCACCCTCCCGGTGAGACCCAGGATCTGGCGGATACCCTGCAGCGGGACCCGCACCCAGCCGGGCCGGTTGTTCAGCTCATAGGCCAGCTCCGAGACAGCCTTCTCGAGCCGGTAGACGTCGATCAGCATTCCCACATCCTCCCTCGACGGCGGCACGAACGACGCGCCCCAGGCGCGGTCCAGGTAGGCGCGCAGGAAGGCGGCCGAGGTCCAGCGCTCCCAGTCGAGCGCCCGGCTCTCCAGCGCCGCGATCGACGGCGCCACCCCCGCCTCGCCCTCCTCGAACAGCTTGGCATAGGCCGCGTAGTGGAACGAGCGCAGCATGCCGGCCACGTCGCGGAACGGCGAGCGCTTCATCCGCCGCTCCGACAGCGGCCGGAACGGCTCGCCCTCGAAGCCGAGGATGACGAAGTCCTTCCCGGTATACAGCGCCTGCCCGAGATGATAATCCCCATGAGTCCGGATCCGCGTGGCCGAGACCTTGCGGTTCAGCAGCGAGGCGAAGAGATCGATCGCCCGGTCGTGCGCGCCGAGGAGCTCCCCGGCGTCCGCCCTCACCTCTTCCGGCAGGTCGCCGAGCCGCTGCTCCAGAAGCTGGAACGTGCGGCCGGTCAACGAGCGCATCGACTGGTAGAGCGACCGTTGATAGAGGAGCGAGAACGGCTCCGGCGCGAAGTCCGGCTCGTCCGGACGGGAGGAGAGCGCGATGTGCATCTCCGCGGTCCGCTGGCCCAGCAGGCGGGCCGATTCGAGATAGATGCCGATGCGCTCCCGCACGTCGGCCGGCGCCTCGTGCTCGGCGAGATCGATCAGCGGCTCCCGGACCGGCTCCGCCGCCGGATTGGCCGACGACAGCGCCCGCTCGAAGTAGCGGCCCAGGATGTCGAGCGTGTAGCACCAGGCATCCCCCTCGTTCGCCACGAAGCCGTGGAGCACGCCGAGCGTGAGCGGCTCCCGGCCCTCCCCCCGGACCTCCAGCCAGCCGGCGACCGGTGGAGCGGAGCGGAACGTGGTGCGCTCGGTCAGGAAACGGCCGACCTCCAGGGCGGGGTTGACCCCCTCCTCCAGCCGCCGGAACAGCTTGAGCACGAACCGGTCGCCGAACGCGACCGAGGTGTGGCCCTGGCCACCCTCGAGGATCGACGGCTCGGGCGCGATCTCTCCGCCACCGCCGAGGAGCTCGCGGAGCGCCGCGGACGGCGAGGCCGCGAGCTCACGCCCGTCCCCCTTGAACCGGCGCCGCTTCGCGATCGCTGCGAGCAGGCCGCGGGCGAACCCGGGGTCCCAGAGTGCGTCGTAGAGCAACCCTGTCTCCTGAAGACCCTCCGGGCTGTCGGACTGGAGCCGGGCGAGCACGGCCGGCCGCCGGTCGCGCAGGACCTCGTCGGCCCGGGCATCGCGGGCGAAAGCGAGCGGCAGCGCGTAGGTATCGGGCTCGCCGTCCGTGTACTCCACCTCGACCAGCGCGAGCCGGGCGTCGTCCAGCTCCAGGGGGATCGACTCCACGACGCTCACATGGCGGATCGTCCGCGTCTTGCCCCCAAACCAGCCGCGGGTCGGCAGCAGATCCTGGAGCGCCGTCTCCAGCTCCGCCTTTCCGCGCCCTTCGAGACAGCTCTCCCAAGGCCCCTGAATCGCCAGCACCGGGATCTCCGCGCCGGACCCGGAGGCGCCCCGGCGCAGCCGGATCGACTCCGGCTCCAGCTCCAGGCTAAACCAGTAGAACGAGTGCGAACCCACGGTGAGCAGGTACGGCAGGTCGCCGATCCGCGGGAACGGCGTGCGGCCGAACAGCTCCAGCGGGGTGGCGCCGCGGAAGGCCGACAGGTCCAGCTCCACGTGCTGGGCGAAGCGCGACAGGTTCGCGATCACCAGGATCGTCTCCCCCTCGTGCCGCCGCAGGAACGCGAGCACCCGGTGGTTCTTCGGGTAGAGGAACTCCAGCGTGCCGCGGCTGAACGCCCTGTGGCGCTTGCGCAGCCCGATCACCCGCCGCATCCACCAGAGGAGCGAGTGCGGGTTGCCCTGCTGCAGCTCCACGTTCACCGCCTCGTAGTGGTACTCGGGGTCGGTGACCGCCGGCAGGAACAGCTTCTGCGGATTGGCCCGCGAGAAGCCGGCGTTCCTGTCGGAGCTCCACTGCATCGGAGTACGGACGCCGTTGCGGTCGCCCAGGTAGATGTTGTCTCCCATCCCGATCTCGTCCCCGTAGTAGAGGACGGGGGCGCCGGGGAGCGAGAACAGCAGGCCGTTCATCAGCTCGATCCGGCGCCGGTCGTTGCCCAGGAGAGGCGCCAGGCGGCGGCGGATGCCGAGGTTGATCCGCGCCCGCGGGTCCGAGGCGTAGACCCGGTACATGTAGTCACGGTCCTCGTCGGTCACCATCTCCAGCGTCAGCTCGTCGTGGTTGCGCAGGAACGTGGCCCACTGGCAGCCGGCCGGGATCGGCGGCGTCTGCTGCAGGATGTCGACGATCGGGAAGCGGTCCTCCATCCGCAGCGCCATGTAGAGCCGGGGCATGACCGGGAAGTGGAACGCCATGTGGCACTCCCCCGCCTCGGCGTCCCCGAAGTAGGCGATCGAGTCCTCGGGCCACTGGTTGGCCTCGGCGAGCAGCATCCGGTTCGGGTACTTCTCGTCCACGTGCGCCCGGAGCTTCTTGAGAAATTCATGCGTGCGCGGCAGGTTCTCGCAGTTCGTCCCCTCGGCCTCGTAGAGGTAGGGGATCGCGTCGAGCCGCAGGCCGTCGACGCCCATCTCCATCCAGAAGTCGAGCGCCTGGAACACGGCGCGGTGCACGCGCTCGTTCTCGAAGTTCAGGTCTGGCTGGTGGGAGAAGAAGCGGTGCCAGTAGTAGGCCTTGGCCACCGGGTCCCAGGTCCAGTTCGAGCTTTCGAAATCCTTGAAGATGATCCGCGCGTCCGCATACCTCTCGGGCGAGTCGCTCCACACGTAGAAGTCGCGCCACCGGCTGCCGGGCTCGGCGCGGCGGGCACGCTGGAACCAGGGGTGCTGGTCCGAGGTGTGGTTGATGACCAGCTCCGTGATCACCTTCAAGCCCCGGCGGTGGGCCTCCCGGAGGAACGCCTTGAAGTCCTTCATCGTGCCGTAGGCCGGATGGACCTCGGTGTAGTCGGCGATGTCATAGCCGTCGTCGCGCCAGGGCGACGGATAGAAGGGCAGGATCCAGATGGCGGTGACGCCCAGCTCCTGGAGATAGTCGAGCCTGGACGTCAGTCCCTTGAAGTCGCCCATGCCGTCGCCGTCCGAGTCGGCGAAAGCGCGGACGTGAATTTCATACAGAATCGCATCCCTGTACCAGAGCGGCTCGCGCTCGGTATCCTCCGGGCGGTCCTGTCGTGAGTCCTCCCCGTTCATCCGCATCCCCCGTGCCGTTTTGCAGATCGCCTGCCAGCCGCGAAGGCCGGCAGGGCGACGGACGGAGGTTTACCAGATCGGGGGATGCGAGTCGAGGCTCAGCTCAGCCGGACCGGCACGCCGGTGCCGGAGCCGAAGTACTCGCGCGAGTTGGCGCCGGGGAGAGCGAAGCCGTTGATCGAGATGCGCCGCGGCGCTTCGCCGCGGTTCTCCTCGCTGCGGTGGACCACGTAGGGGCCGAAGAAGGCCGCGCTCCCCGCCTTGAGCAGGGCCGGGATTCCGGCGCGGCCCTGGAAGTCCTTCCTCACCGAGGACGGATCGAGATGGCCCTGCCGGCCGCTGCCCGGATAGAAGATCAGCGGACCGTTGTCGGGCGTGGTGTCGTCGATCGCGACCACCGTCTGAATGTAGCTGCCGCGGCCGTTCACGTCCCGCCACTCGGGGGTGCCGTAGCGCCGGTGCTCGCTGTCCTGGTGGGGCTCGAACTCCAGGCCGTCGTGCGGATACTTGGCGTGGAGCTGGTTGAGCAGGTGGACGGCCGAGTCCGAGCCGAAGAGCTGGCCGACGATCGAGGTCAGCCGCGGGTCCCGGCCGGCGTCGAGGAAAGTCGGCTCGCAGCCGCCGGCCCAGACGATCCGCAGCACCCGGCGGTTCGCGCCGATCACGAACTGGCTGCCCTCGTGCTCGACCTTGAGCTCGCTGCCGTCCTCGTTCGGGACGACCCCGTCGGCGATCTCGCGCCCGACGGCGCGGAGCCGCTCCGCGGCCGCCGCCAGCTCCTCCACCTCGTCCAGGGAGTACAGACCCTCGACAAGCAGGTAGCCGTCGTCATAGAACTGCCGGATCTCGGACTGGGACAACTCGTAACTCATGGGAATTGAGCTATTTTAGCCTGGAACGGCCCGCGACCGCAAACCGGACCCGGAATGACCTCTCGAAGCACCTCTCCTCCACGCCGGCTCTCACTGCGCTGGCACCTGATCGGTCTCGCCATCGGCGCGGTGCTGCCGGTCGTGGTGTTCGCGGTGCTCCTTGTGGCCCAGCTCTCGCGCAAGGAGCGCGCCGCCGTGGAGCGCCAGCTCGTGAGCTCCGCGCGGATGATGGCGAGCGGCGTCGACCGCGAGATCACCTCCACGATCCGCACCCTGGAGGTCATGGCCGAGTCCGACAGCCTCGACCGCGGCGACCTGGAGGGCTTCCATGCCGAGGCGCGGCGGGCCCAGAGGACCCAGCCGTCCTGGATCTCCGTGCTGCTCCTGTCTCCGGACGGGCTGCAACTGGTGAGCTCCTCGCAGCCCTGGGGCACGCCCCTGGGGCGGGCGAACGAGCTCGAAAGCCTGCGGCGGACGGTCGAGACCCGGAAGCCCGTGGTCGGGCCTCTCACCCTCGGCCGCCTGGGGCGCTGGGCCTTCCCCGTGCGGATTCCGGTCCTGCGGAACGGTCAACTGCGGTACGTGCTGACCGCGGCCGTCACGTCCGCGGCCTTCTCCAACCTCATCGCCCGCCAGTCTCCGGCCCAGGAGGAATGGAACCGCACCCTCATCGACCACAAGGGCATCGTCGTCGCCCGCACCCGATCGCCCGAGCTCTTCGTCGGCAAGCCGGGGACGACCCCGTTTTTGGAGCAGATCCGCGCGGCCCGCGAGGGGGTGTTGCGCAGCACGACCCTCGAGGGTATCGAGGTGTATACCGGCTTCAGCCGCTCTCCGTTCTGCGGCTGGACGGCCGTGGTGTCCGCGCGCGTCGAGGTGCTGGACGGACCCGGCCGCCGCTCCATGCTGACCGCGGTCGGGCTCGGGCTTGCCCTCCTCCTGTTGAGCGGCCTGGGCGCCTTCCTCCTGTCGCGCCGCATCGCCCGGGAGATCGAGTCCGCCGCGGCCGCCGCGGATGCCCTCGCCCATGGCGGACACCCCCTGGTCCAGCCCTCGTCCGTGGCCGAGGTGGCGCGACTCAGCGAGGCCCTGGAGCGCTCGGCGGAGCTCCTTCTGAGCCGCGAGCGCGAGCGCGACGACCATCTCGCGCGGGCGGAAGCCGCGCGCGTCCAGGCCGAGACCGCCAGCCGCTCGAAGGACGAGTTCCTCGCCATGCTCGGCCACGAGCTGCGCAATCCCCTGGCGCCCATCGTGACCGCCCTGGAGGTCCTCCGGCTGCGCGGCCAGGTGCCGGAGCGCGAGATGGGCATCCTCCGGCGCCAGGTGCAGCACCTCACGCGCCTGGTGGACGACCTGCTCGACGTGTCCCGCATCACCCGTGGCAAGGTCGAGATCCGCAAGGAGCCGGTCGAGCTGTCGGCCGCGGTCGCCAAGGCGATCGAGATGGCCGGCCCGCTCGTGGAGCAGCGCCAGCACGAGCTCGCCGTGGACGTCCCGCCGGCCGGCCTGGAGGTCCACGGCGACCCCGTGCGGCTCGCGCAGATCGTGGCCAACCTCCTCACCAACGCCGCCCGTTACACGGACCCCGGCGGCCACATCGCGGTGCGCGCCTGGAAGGAAGACGAGGAGGTCGCCCTGTCCGTGACCGACGACGGCCAGGGGCTCTCCCCGGACCTCCTGCCGCGGGTCTTCGACCTGTTCGTGCAGGGCCCCCGCTCGATCGACCGCCGGGAGGGGGGCCTCGGCATCGGCCTGACCCTGGTCAGGAGCCTTGTCACCCTGCACGGCGGCCGGGTCGAGGCCCGGAGCGACGGTCCGGGCCGGGGCAGCACGTTCCTGATCCGGCTGCCGGCGCTCGCCGCACAACTTATAGTTCCGGGCGGCACAGGGGCTGATCCCGGCGCCCGATCCGTCAGGAGGGAACCATGACCACAGCCGCACCCACTGCCATCCGCGAAGTCGAAGTCCTCCGCCATCAGACCCGGATGATCCACAAGGTCGTCGAGATCAACCTCCAGGGCGTGACCCAGGAGGAGAGCCTGATCCAGCCCGAGCCCGGAGGCAACTGCCTGAACTGGGTCCTGGGCCACCTCGTCTGGGCCTACAACGGTGCGCTTCCTCTCCTGGGGCAGGAGCCGGTGATGGACAAGGACGCCGTGAAGCGCTACGCGCGAGGTTCCTCCCCCATGGAGGATCCCGCCGAAGCCATGGACGTCGAGGAGCTGCTGAGCCGGTGGGACGAGGCCACGAACCGCATGGACGCGGGCCTCGCCGGCCTGACCTCGGAGATCCTGGACAGGCCGGCTCCGAGCTCACCCACCGGCAACCCGAACGAGACCGTCCGCTCGCTCCTGACCACGCTGCTCTTCCACCAGGCCTATCACTCCGGCCAGACCGGGGTCCTCCGCAGGATTGCCGGCAAGGAGGGGGCGATCCGCTGAGCTACCGGATCTCCTCGAACCGCGCCGTGAAGTGGCGCATGATCTTCGGAGCGAACGTGAAGCGGAAGCCCTTGAGCTGCTCCTTCCGCTGCGCGATGTCGCCCAGGATGTCCGCCACGTACTCCAGGTGGTCGTTGGTGTAGACGCGGCGCGGGATCGCCAGCCTCACCATCTCGATCGGCGCGAGGGTGGTCATCTCGCCCTCGTCGTTCATGTCGCCGAACATGGCGGTGCCCAACTCGGCGCCGCGGACGCCGCCGTCCCGGTAGAGCTCCACGGCCAGGGCGTGGCCGGGAAAGCGCTGCTTCGGGATGTGCGGCAGGAACGCTCCGGCATCCAGGTAGACGGCGTGGCCGCCGGTGGGTTTGAGGTGCGGCACGCCGCGCTCCGTCAGCATCTGGCCGAACAGGGCCACCTGGCCGGTGCGGAACGCGAGATAGCTCTCGTCCAGCACCTCGCGGAGGCCGCGGGCGATGGCTTCGAGGTCGCGCCCGGCCAGGCCGCCGTAGGTCGGGAAGCCCTCGACCACGAGCAGCCGCTGGGTGAGGACGTCGATCAGCTCCTTGTCGCGGGTGCAGAACAGGCCGCCGATGTTCACCAGGCCGTCCTTCTTGGCGCTCATGGTGCAGCCCTCGGCATAGCTGAAGATCTCGCGCGCGATCTCGGCCACCGAGCGGTGCCCCTGTCCCTCCTCGCGCTGCTTGATGAACCAGGAGTTCTCGGCAAAGCGGCAGGCGTCGATGTAGAGAGGAATGCCGAACTCCTTGCACAGCTCCGAGGTGGCCTTCACGTTCGCGAGCGAGACCGGCTGGCCGCCGCCCGCGTTGTTGGTGAGGGTCAGCATGCAGACCGGGATGTTCTCGCGCGGGGTCTCCTCGAAGAACCGGCGGAGCCTCTCGAGGTCCATGTTGCCCTTGAACGGTGCCTCGGAGGCCGGATCGTGCGCCTCCTGGACCACGAGGTCCACACAGGTGCCGCCGTTGACCTCGATGTTGGCTCGGGTGGTGTCGAAATGAGTGTTGCTCGGGATGGCCTTGCCCTTGGGGTCGCGCAGGATCCAGGAGAAGAACAGGCTCTCCGCGGCGCGCCCCTGGTGGGTGGGCAGGAAGTACGGGAAGCCGTAGACGTCCTCGACCGACTCCTTCAAATGAAAGAAGTTGCGCGCGCCGGCATAGGCCTCGTCGCCCTGCATGAGGCCTCCCCACTGCCAGTCGGACATCGCCGACGTGCCCGAGTCGGTGAACAGGTCGATGTAGACCGCCTCCGACGGAATGGCAAACATGCTGAAGCCACCTTCGACCAGCACCCGCTCGCGCTCCTCGCGGCTGAGCAGCTTGACCTTTTCAACGACCTTGACCCGCCAGGGCTCGGGAAGCGGTTTTCTCACAGACGTCCCTCCGAAGCCGCCGCCCCCGGAGGAGGCGGCGTTGTAGCCGAATTGAAAGTTCCAGTATGACCAGGATAACTGACCGGGTAGCGAAGCCACCGGATCATAGGTGCCGCCGGACGGCAAAAACAAGACAGGCGGGCTCGGCCCTCTATAATCCCGGTCGTGGATGGGATGACGATCGAGCGGCGGCTCAGGGAGTTCTTCGAGACCAGGGCGCAGGCCGAGGCGATTGCCGCGGCGTGGCTTTTCGGCAGCGTGGCGCGGGGAACCGCGCGCTCCGGGAGCGACGTCGACATCGCAGTGCTCTTCCGCGATGATCCTCCGCGGACGCTGGAGGGATACCGTTTCGACCTGGAAGCCGAGTTGGAGAGGATGCTCCGCATTCCTGTGCAGCTCATCGTGCTGAACCGGGCCCCGGTGGATCTGACGCGGCGCGTTCTGCGCGATGGAAAGCTGCTCGTGAATCAGGATCCGTCCCGGCGCATCCGGTTCGAGGTGCGAGCGCGTAACGAGTACTGGGACCTGGAGCCGTATCTGCGCCTCTACCGGAGGCAGGGAGCGAGGGAGACGTGACAGACGTCGAGCTGGTGCATAAGAAGCTTGCCTTCATCGAGACCTGCGTTCCGGAGCTCAGGACCCTGGCTCGTCCGGAGGCCGTTCTGACGGACATCCGCGAGCAGCGCTTCGAAGCTCACACACTCCAGATCGCCATCCAGGCAGCCCTTGACATCGCGGCTCATATCGCCTCGGACGAGCGCCTGGGCGAGCCGGACACCAACCGTGCCCTGTTCGAGGCGCTGGCTCAGCACGGCTGGATTCCCCCGACGCTCCTTCCGACCCTGCGCGGCATGGTCGGGTTCCGCAACATCGTGGTTCATGGTTATGAGACGGTCGATCCCGGGGTGATCGAGCAGGTCGTCCGGCGGAACCTGGACGACCTGCTGGCCTACGTGCGGGCCATCCGGGAGCGGCTGGCCTCGGCATGACGCCCCTCATCGAGCTGCGCAACCTCAGCAAGGCGTACGAGGAGGGCGACCGCCGCCGCGTCGTGCTCCGCGAGGCCGCGGTCGGAATCGGGCGTGGAGAGCTGGCGGTGCTGATCGGCCGGAGCGGGTCGGGTAAGTCCACGCTTCTCAACCTGATCTCGGGGATCGACCTGCCGGACTCGGGAGAGATCGTGATCGACGGCGTCGTCGTCTCGGCCCTCTCCGAGCGCGAGCGGACGCTCTTCCGGCGCGACCGGATCGGGTTCGTGTTCCAGTTCTTCAACCTGATCCCGACCCTGACGGTCGAGGAAAACCTCCTCCTGCCTCTGGAGCTGAAGGGCCGTGTGAGCGCGGAGCAGCGCCGGACGGCGCTCGATCTGCTCGCGGAGGTCGGCCTCGCCGACCGCGCCAGCAGCTACCCGGACCGGCTCTCGGGCGGCGAGCAGCAGCGGGTAGCCGTGGCCCGGGCTTTGACTCACGATCCCCTGCTCGTCCTGGCCGACGAGCCGACCGGCAACCTCGACCTTGAAACCGGCCTCCAGGTGCTGGAGATCCTCGACCGCCTCACGCGGCAGGCGGGTAAGACCATGGTCATGGTCACCCACAGCCAGGAGGTGGTCGGCCTCGCCGACCGCGTGTTCCGGGTCGACAACGGCTGTCTCGTCGAGGCCGCATGAGCGCTCCCCTGCTCCGGCGCTCCAGCCTGCGGTATCTCCTGCACCACCCGTGGCAATTCGGGCTCGCCGTGCTCGGGGTGGCCCTGGGCGTGGCGGTCATCGTCTCTATCGACCTCGCCAACGCCAGCGCCACCCGGGCGTTCTCTCTTTCGAGCGAGGCCGTGTCCGGCCGCGCCACGCACCAGGTGGTCGGCGGCCCCGAAGGGATCCCGGACTCCGCGTTCCGGCGGCTGGTCCTGGAGACGGACATTCCGGCGGCCCCGGTCGTCGAAGGCTACGTCCTGGTCCCCCGTCAGCCGGGCCGGCCTGGGCGGATGCTCCATCTCCTTGGAGTCGATCCGTTCTCGGAGAGACCTTTCCGTCCCTATCTCGCCGGAGGCTCCGAGGGGACCCGGGAGGAAGGCAGCTCGGTCGACCTCGGGCCGCTCCTCACCCGTCCGGCCGCGGGCCTGCTGTCCGCGACCACCGCCTCGGAGATGGGCCTGAAACCCGGCTCGTCCTTCTCCGTCCGCTCCGGCGCCTCGCTCGAGACGATCGAGCTGATCGGCATCCTGGAGCCCCGCGACGAGAGCACCCGCAACGCGCTGGCCGACCTTCTGG
>DATANP010000107.1:0-23490 GCA_036266195.1 Thermoanaerobaculia bacterium
CCGGGTGAAAGAGCTGGAGGCCCTCGGCGGCGAGGTGCTCGCGCTTGCCGCCGACGTGGCCGACCCGGAGGCGATGGGCCGCGCCGTCGCCGTGGCCCGGCAGCGCTTCGGCGCGATCCACGGCGTCATCCACGCCGCCGGCACCCAGGACGCCGCCAGCTTCGCTCCCATCCAGCAGCTCCGCCGGGAGCAGTGCGAGACGCACTTCCGCTCCAAGGCCCGCGGCATCCAGGTGCTCATGAAGGCACTGGCGGGTGAGGACCTCGACTTCGTGTTCCTCTTCTCCTCGCTCGCCTCGGTGCTCGGCGGCATCGGTTTCGCCGCCTATACCGCGGCCAACCTGTTCCTCGACGGCTGCGCGCGCGACCGCGACCGCAAGACCGGCCGCGCGCGCTGGATCAGCGTCAACTGGGACTCCTGGAGGGTGCGGCAGGAGACGCGCGAAGCGGAGGCCATGGGCCTCGAATCCAGCCTCGCCGAGCTGGCCATGAACGCGGAGGAGGGGCTGGAGGCGTTCCGGCGCGTGCTGGCCTCCGATGCCGGCCCCCAGTGGACGCACTCCACCGGCGACCTCCACGCCCGCCTCGATCAGTGGATCTTCCGGACCTCTCTGCGCGCGGAGAAGAAAGCGCCTGGAGTCCTCTATTCGCGGCCGAGCCTCCAGACTGCCTACGTGCCGGTGAGCAACGACGCCGAGCGCACCATCGCCCGCATCTGGCAGGAGGTTCTCGGCATCGACCGGATCGGCGTCCATGACAACTACTTCGACCTGGGCGGCACCTCGCTCAACGGCATCCAACTGGTCGCCGAGCTTCAGAAGGCCTTCGAGGTCGAGGTCTCGGCGGCCCTGCTGCTGGAGGCACCCACCGTGGCCGAGCTGGCCCGGCGCCTGAGCCCGCAGGCGGAGCCGCTCCGGGCGGCCCCGGTCGAGCCATTGGTGCCGGTGGTGGAGGCTGCAAAGCAAGAGGCGCACCCGGAAGGGATCGCCATCGTCGGCATGGCGGGTCGATTCCCGGGAGCCCGCAGCGTCGAGGAGCTCTGGCGCAATCTGCGGACCGGCGCCGAGGCGCTGTCCTTCCTGACCGACGAGGAGCTGCGCGAGGCGGGGGTCGACCCCGTCCTGATCCATAACCGGAGCTATGTGAAGGCGCGGCCGATCCTCGGCGACTCCGACCTCTTCGACGCCTCGTTCTTCGGCTACGGAGAGCGGGAGGCCGCGCTCATGGACCCGCAGCACCGCATGTTCCTGGAGGTCTCCTGGGAGGCGCTGGAGAGCGCGGGCTACGTCTCGCCCGCCTATGCCGGCTCGGTCGGCGTGTTCGCGGGCTCGAACATCAGCACCTACCTCTTCGGCCTGATGTCCGATCCGGAGCTGACCGGCTCGGCTACCGAGGAGGAGGTCGCGATCGCCAACGACCGGGACTCCCTGGCCACGCGGGTGTCCTACAAGCTCGACCTCAAGGGTCCCAGCCTGACCGTCCAGACCTTCTGCTCCACGTCGGCGGTGGCGACCCACCTCGCCTGCCAGAGCCTGCTCAACGGGGAGAGCGACATGGCTCTGGCCGGCGGCGTCTCCATCCGCGCGCCGGAGACGGTCGGCTATCTCCACAAGCCCGGAGGCAAGGACTCTCCCGACGGACACACCCGGTCCTTCGACGAGAGCGGCCGCGGCACCGCGACCGGCGACGGGGTCGGCGTCGTGGTCCTGAAGCGGCTCGCCGACGCGCTGGCCGACGGCGACCACATCCACGCCGTCATCCGGGGGTCGGCGGTGAACAACGATGGCTCTCTCAAAATGGGCTACACCGCGCCCAGCACGGAGGGGCTGACGACCGTGGTAAGGGCGGCGCTGGACAAGGCCGGCGTCTCCGCGGAGACCATGGGCTATGTGGAAGCGCACGGGACGGCCACCGAGCTTGGCGATTTCGTGGAGGTCACGGCGCTCACCCGGGCGTACCGACTCTATACGAGCGAGCGGCAGTACTGCGCCCTCGGCTCGGTCAAGAGCAACGTTGGGCATCTCGACCGGGCCGCGGGCGTCGCCGCGCTGATCAAGACCGCCCTGGCGCTGGAGCACGGCGAGATCCCGCCCAGTCTGCATTTCAAGCGGCCGAACCCGAGGATCGACTTCGAGTCCAGCCCGTTCTACGTCAACACCGCCCTCTCGGAGTGGAAGGCCAACGGAACGCCGCGGCGGGCGGGCGTGAGCTCGTTTGGGGTCGGCGGGACCAATGTGCACTTGGTCCTGGAGGAGGCGCCTCTACGCCATCCCGGTGGCTCCTCGCGGTCCTGGCAGCTCCTGGTGCTCTCGGCCCGGACGGCTGCGGCACTCGACCGCAGCGCCGCGAATCTGGCCGGCTATCTGAGGACGGAGCCGGAGGCCGAGTTGCCCGACGTCGCTTTCACCCTGCACGTGGGGAGGAGAGCTTTCGAGCACCGGCGTTTCCTGGTCTGCCGGAGCCGCGAGGAGGCGGTCGAGTCGCTGCTGAGCCAGACCCCAACCCGCGTGTCGGCGCCCTGGCAGGAGGCGGCGCAGCGGCAGGCCGTGTTCCTGTTCCCGGAGCCGTCCGAGCCCTGGACGTGGGCCTCCGCCGACCTCCATCACCAGGAGCCTGCCTTCCGCCAGGCGTTCGACCGATGCCAGGAGCTCCTCGGAACCTCCCTGGAGCGGAACCCCCGCGCGGCCCTGTTCGCCGCCGAGTACGCGCTCGCCCGTCTCTGGATGGAGTCCGGGGTTCACCCGCAGGCTCTGGCGGGCGAAGGGACAGGAGCCCTGGTGGCCGCCTGCCTGGCCGGGGTGCTCTCCCTGGAAGAGGCGCTCGGTCTGGTCGCAGGCTCCGTCCAACTCGATCGGGCTCGCCTGAGCGCCCCCAGGGTCCCGGTCCTCTCCAGCGCGACCGGGACCTGGCTCTCGCCGGACGAGGCCGTCGATCCCGAGCTCTGGGCCGGCCACCTCCGGCAGCCGGCGCGCTTCGGGCCGGATGTCCGCGAGCAGGTCGCGAGTGGCGGTCGGATGCTGGTGGCGGTTGGTCCCATGCCGTCGGCGGAGCCGCTCCTGCCAGGTCGGAACGGGCACGAGCTCCTCATCCAGCCGACGCTGAGCCGGTCGCCGGAAGAGGAGCCGGATCAAAAGGTCTTCCTGGAGAGCCTCGGACGGCTCTGGTCCGCCGGAGTCGAGGTCGATTGGGCCGGGTTCTACCGCCACGAGCGCCGCCGCCGCCTGAGGATGCCGACCTACCCCTTCGAGCGCCGCCGCTACTGGCTCGGCAGGGGCGGGGCGGGGCGCATCCAGGGCCAGGTGTCCTCCCTGACCCGCCACCTGTCCGAGGAGTGATCTCCTACGGGTGGTTCGGGTTGGGAGGCGGGGCCCCAGCGGCCGGTCCCGGAGCGGGTGTCGGAGAGGCCGGAGAGGTCCGGCGGCCGAGCGCCCCTTCGGCAGCCTGGACGGCGGCACGACCGGCGGCGGCGCCGCGGCTTCCGGCCTCCGGCGATGCCGTCGCGTCGAGGTTGCCGAGGATGATCGGCAGGCCGCCCTGGCCAGAGCCGATAATCACGATCTTGCTGTTCTGCGATCTGGCCAGCTCCAGGGTGGCGTCGATCCCCTTCCACTTGAGATAGCGTTCCGAGATCCCCTCGCTGACGATGTCCTGGAACTGCCGGATGCCCTCCGCCTCGATCGTCTTCCTCTGCCTCTCCTTTTCCTCCCGCAACAGCCGGTAGTCGTACTCGAGCATGATCTGCTGCTGCACGAGCTTGTTGCGGATCGCCTCGGCCACCTGCGGCGGGAGCACGATGTTCCGGATCAGGACATCTTCGATGTAGATGAAGTCCGTGGGAGCCCGGCGGGGGAGGTCCCGGATCCTCAATTCGTTCCGCACATCGTCCAGGATCTGCCGCTGGATGGCGACGCGCCTCTGCGTGTAGAGCTCCGCCGGCTCGTAGCTCGAGATGATATCCCGCCCCCGCGCCGCGATCTCCGGCAGGACGAGGACGTCGACGTAGTCCGGCCCGACGTACTTGTGGAGATAGCCCAGCGTCTCCTCCCGCAGCTTGAACCGGATGACGATCTCCACATCCATGGACAGGCCGTCCTCCGAGAGGACGTGGAAGGTCTTGCTCCGCTGTTGCAGCCGGACGTTGTAGATGTACATCCGGTTCCAGGGAAAGATGATGTGAATCCCCTCGCGGTACACCTTGTCGGTCTTGGTGCCGCCGAGGAACCGGCTCCATTGAACGCCGCATTGTCCGGGCATGATGGGGATGAAGATGTTGGGCGCCAGGAAGCCGACGATCAGGAGGAAGAGGAGCGTGGTGACGGCGATGCGGAGCTCGTTGCGCTTCGCCCATTCGCGCATGCGGAGTCGGGTCGATGTGCTCATTGCGGCTCTCGTTCGAGATGGACCAGACGGCCATCCTTCATCATCAGCAGCCGGTCGGCCGCGTCGTAGTAACTGTCGTCATGCGTGACCGCGATCACGGTCTTGCCACGGCTCTTGAGACCGGGGAGCAGCTCCCGGTAGAACCTGCGCCGGAACACGGGATCCTGGTCCGCGGCCCACTCGTCGAAGACGTAGATCGATTTGTTCTCCAGCATGCTCACCAGCAGGGCCAGCCTCTTGCGCTGCCCGGTCGAGAGGTCCAGGTTCGTGAACTCCCCGTTGACAAAGCTCGTCTTGTCCTCGATCTCGAGGACCTTGAGCCACTCGTGGACCCTGGCGGGGTCGACCTCTCCAAGGCCGTAGATCCGGTCGAACAGGTGGTAGTCCGAGAAGATGACCGAGAAGAGGTTCCGGTAGGCGGTATAGGTGGACTCGCCCAGGGTCGTGCCGTCGATCCGGATCGTCCCCTTCTGCGGATAGTAGAGCGCCGTCAGGAGCTTCAGCAGCGTGGACTTGCCACTGCCGTTGCCGCCAGCGATGAACAGGATCTCTCCGGCCTTGACGGTGAGGTCGATCGGACCGACGGAGAACGGGCGCCCGCTCGACTCGTCGAACTGGAACACCACCCCGTCGAGCACGATCTCCTGGGAAGAGTCGAACGCGGGTCCCGGGACGGTCCGGTAGTATGCGGCCCGATCCAGCTCCTCCTCGACGTTGGCGATCGTCTGCGCCGCCACCTGGGCATTGGCGATGTCCGGGACCGCGCCGATGATCGTGAAGATCGGCCCGATGATGAACAGCACGGCCGTGGTCACCTTCACGACGACCTGCGAGTATTCCGGGTTGAGCGTAGGCAGCAGGAACACCACCACGGCGAGCCCGCCGTAGAAGGACACGATGGAGAAGAGGGAGAGGAGCGCGAACTCGATCTCGACCCGGCTCTTCAGCCCCCGGGCGATGTTCGACCGCTGGATGATGTGGTGGAAGACGTCGTCGCTGCGCGCGGTGTTGATCTTGATCTCCTTGAAGCCATCCAGGACGTGGGTCAAGGAGTCGAAGAGCTTGTTCTCGCTCTCCAGGGCCCCGTACATCTCGTTCCGGATCGCCCTCTTCCGGCGCAGGTAGATCGCTGCCGACACCCAGATCAGCACGCAGAAGAGAATGAAGGCGATGAACGAGATCAGGGCGATGTAGATCAGGGTGAAGAAGAAGAGGATCGCCGACTGGAAGGCCTGCTGCATGGGGCGGCCGGCCTGCGAGATGGTGTCGGTCTCGCGGTTGACGCTGGAATAGAGATCCGACCTGCCGATCTTTTCCAGGGGCTCGAGATCGGCATGGCGGATCTTGTCCGCGAGCCGTACGCGGACCTTGTGCAGGACCGCCTGCAACTCCGTCGTCGCGTGGATCGCCACGTACCGCCTCGTGACGATGAAGAGCGACAGGACGACGAGGAAGAGGAACAGGTGGCGGAAGTGGAGGTTGTACTGCGCGGCACTCTCGATCGAGAGGTTGATGAGCGCCAGGATGAGGGCGTTGCTCAGCCCGGACAGCGCGGAGATGAAGCTCATCTTCGTCTGCGAGACCGTCGACTCCCTGCGGAGCATCTCGAGCAACGCCATCGCCGTCCGCCTGCCTAGGAAGGGTACGAAGCTCTTGGGAGAGCCGGGGTCATCAACGGAGGTCCAGGGGGTTTCCGCCGCGGGGAGGATCCGCGGTCTTCGACACCAGCAGGACCACGAGCACGATCACGGGACTGACCAGGAGGGAGGCCAGGAAGAAGCCCCAGAAGCCGAACTCCCGATGTCGGCCGAGATAGCCCACGACGGCGCTCCCGATAACCCACAAGACAGCAAGCATGGATTCGATCTCCTGCTATTCCGCGCCCGGGCACAGCCCCGGCGGGATCCCGCGCTCGATGAGAGGAGGGGATCCGCCGGCAGCCGCCTCGCGGCAGATGACGACTACGTGGTGGGCTCGTGCCTGGGGTGCGAGCGGGCCGGCCTGCTCTTGGGCGCCGTCTCCTCCCGCCGCTTCGCCAGGGCGGCCTCTCTGCGCGCGCGACGCTCGCTCCGGGAGAGGGTGCGCTTTCCTTCCTCGACCTGGTGGGCGACGTAATCCTTCACATCGCCGGGCTCGAAGTCGAGAAGCGTGCCGCCCTCCTCGAAGTGGCGGACGAAGACCCGGCCGATCGCCTGCGTCGACGTGGCGCCGAACGACGGCATGGTCATGAAGCCGAGGATCGGACCCACGAACGGCACCGCCTTGAACGCCGACCGCACCGACCCCCACGCCAGCTTGGTCGGCAAGGTCCCCCCCAGCAGGGCTCCGATCAGCATCTTGCCCCGGTTTTCGGAGAAGGGGACCTCGTAATGGTCGGCCAGATCGTTCAGCATCTTGAGCTGGATGGCGGTCAGTGCAGCGAGGTCGACGATGGGCGCAGGGATGAGGCCCGCGCCAAAGGACCACCGGACCCACCGGTCGACGATGTCCCTCGCCGCCCGCTCGCGATCGCTCAGCCCTTCGTAATAGTCCTCCGTCTCCTTCCTCTCCGGCTCGCTCATGTGAATATCTCCCGTGGCTGGTTTTCCTGGTGCGCCTGTCGTCCGATCTGCAATTCTTTAGAAGGATACTATATACAGTGTGTTGTCCGCTAGACAGGATTCGGTACGTCGATGAACTCGACGTCAAGACCGAACCGGTCGCGCAGGTGCTCTCCAAGTGCCCGGACGCCCAGCCTCTCCGTGGCGTAATGGCCGGCGGCGAGGTAGTGGGTCTTCGCCTCCCGCGCCACGTTCATCACCCACTCGCTCACCTCGCCGGTGATGTAGGCGTCGAGGTCCTCGTGGATGGCCGCGTAGAACTCGCGCTGTGCGCCGCCGCTGATGATCCCGAGCGTGCGGACCGGGTCCGGCCCTTCCAGGAACGCCAGGGGCTCCTGCTGGTAGACCCGCCGGCAGCGCTCGACCAGCTCGGCGGCGGAGACCGGCTCGGGGAACCGGCCCCTGATACCGATCGGCAATCCGTCGTGGACCCCGAACGGCTCCAGTTCCACGAGCCCGAAGTCGCGGCCCGCCAGGGCGTTGTTGCCCAGCTCGGGGTGCCGGTCGAGCGGGAGGTGATAGGCGAGGAGGTTCATCTCGCCTCGGATCAGCTCGGCCACGCGGCGATGCTGGAATCCGGTGAGGACGCGCGGCATGCCGTCCCAGAAGATGCCGTGATGGACCAGCACGGCGTCGGCTCCAGCCTCGCGGGCGCGGACGAACAGCTCGTGACAGGCCGAGACTCCGGTGACGACCTTGCGGATCTCGTCACGGCCCTCGACCTGGAGGCCGTTCGGACCGTAGTCGCGGCCCCGGGAGGCGTCCAGGAGCTGATCGAGATAGGCGACGAGCTCGGCGCGACCGATCATGGTGGGGAAGTCTAAAGGAAAAGGGCGGCCCGCAGGCCGCCCTTGGATCACGAAGGTAGAGAAGTGATCTACCGGTGCCGGTCGCCGCCGCCGTTTCGGCCGCGGCCACCCCGGTCTCCGCCCCGATCGCCACCGCGGCCGCCGCGCGGACCGCCACGGCCTCCGCGATCGCCACGGTCACCACGGTCACCACGCTCGCTCCTCTCACCGCGCTCGCGCTCGCCGCCACCGCCCGCCATGGCCATCTCCATCCCCTCGTACTGCGCGGGGTCGTAGTCCGGAGCTTCCATGATGACCGCCTTGCGCGAGAGCCGGACGCGGCCGGTCTCATCGATGGCGATGACCTTGACCGTCATCTCGTCGCCTTCCTTCACCAGGTCCGACACCTCGCGGACGCGGTAGGGGGCGAGCTCGCTGATGTGCACGAGGCCGTCCGTGCCCGGCATGATTTCGACGAAGGCGCCGTACGCCTCCACCCGCCGGACCTGGCCGGTGTAGACCTTGCCGACCTCGGGCACCTCGGTGAGGCGTTCGACCATCTGGATCGCGCGCTTGGCCGCCGGCTCGTCCGGCGAGGCGATGACCACGCGGCCGTCGTCGCCGATCTCGATCTGGCAGCCGGTCTCCTCGATGATCGAGCGGATCGTCTTGCCACCGGGTCCGATGACGTCGCGGATCTTCTCCTTGGGGATCTGCAGGGTGTAGAGCCGCGGCGCGAATTTCGAGATGTCCACCCGGGGCTGGGGGATCGCGCCCTCCATGATGCCCAGGATGTGCATGCGGCCGGCCTTGGCCTGCTGCAGCGCCTGCTGCATGATCTCGCGGGTCACGCCCGTGATCTTGATGTCCATCTGGAGAGCGGTGATGCCCTCGCGCGTGCCGGCGACCTTGAAGTCCATGTCGCCGTAGTGGTCCTCCTGGCCGGCAATGTCAGTCAAAACCGCGAACTTGTCGTCGCCCTTGATCAGGCCCATGGCCACGCCGGCCACCGGCGACAGCAGCGGGACGCCCGCGTCGAACAGGGCCAGCGAGGCGCCGCAGACTGTGGCCATAGACGAGGAGCCGTTCGACTCCAGGATGTCCGAGACCACGCGGATCGTGTACGGGAACTCGTCCTCGTGCGGCAGCACAGGCAGGAGGGCACGCCGGGCCAGCACGCCGTGGCCGATCTCGCGGCGGCCCGGACCGCGCAGGAACTTCACCTCGCCCACGGAGAAGGGCGGGAAGTTGTAATGGAGCATGAACTTCTGGATGCTCTCGCCCTCGTACTCTTCGATCACCTGGGCGTCGCGGCTGGTGCCGAGCGTGGAGGTGACCAGCGCCTGCGTCTCGCCGCGGGTGAAGAGCGCCGAGCCATGAGTGCGCGGCATGACGCCGACCTCGACGTCGATCTGCCGGATCTCGTCGAGCCGCCGGCTGTCGAAGCGGATGCGCTCGTCGAGCACCACCTCGCGGAGGATCTCTTCCTCCAGGCGCGTGATGATCTTGCCGACCTGCTTGCGCTTGTCGGCCTCCTCGGCCGGGATCTGCTCCAGGTACGGCTTGGTGACGGCCTTGACCGCGTCCTTGCGCTCGAACTTCTTCTTGGTGAAGAGCGCCGCCTTGAGCTGCGCGTGGAGCTCGCCCTTGACCTGCTCGTAGAGCGATTCGGGGTAAGCCTCGGGCGCCGACCAGCTCGGCTTCTGCTTCGTGCCCTCGCGGTAGAGCGCGTGCTGGGCCTTGATGATCTTCTGGATCTCCTCGTGCGCCCGGAAGATGCACTCGAGCATCGTCTCCTCGGAGAGCTGGTTGGCGCCGGCCTCGACCATCGCCACCGCCTCCTCGGTGCCCGCGACCACCAGATCCAGATCCGAGACGTCGCGCTGGCTGTTCGTCGGATTGATGATGATCTCGCCGTCGATCAGGCCGACCCGCACCGCGCCGATCGGGTGGTAGAAGGGGATGTTCGACAGCACGAGCGCCGTCGAGGCGCCGTTGATGGCCAGGATGTCGGGATCGTTCTCGCCGTCGGCCGACAGGCAGAAGGCGATGATCTGGGTCTCGGCGAAGTAGCCGTCGGGGAACAGCGGGCGCAATGGGCGGTCGATCAGGCGGGAGGTGATGATCTCCTTCTCGGTCGGGCGCCCTTCGCGCTTGAAGAAGCCGCCGGGAATCTTGCCCGCCGCGGACGTGTACTCGCGGTAGTCGACGGTCAGGGGCAGGAAGTCGCGCTCGATGCCGCCCTTGTTGTCCATGCACGCCGTGGCCAGGACGACGGTGTCGCCCAGGCGGATCGTGCACGAGCCGTCGGCCTGCTTCGCCAGGTGGCCCGTCTCCAGGATGAGGGTGCTCCCTCCGATGTTGATCTCTTTGCTCTGCTTCATGGTTTGTCTTGTCTTTCTCGTAGTCTCTTTCTCTTCTGTTTGCCTACAGGTCAGCCGGGTCGGCCAGGGCCGGCTGGCGGTGGCCCGAACGGGCGGATGGGCGGGCGGCCCCGAGGCGCGCGGAAGCGGCGTCGGGACCGGGCCTGGATCGGCGGGGCCTTTTCAGGAGCCTACTTGCGGAGGCCGAGACGCTCAATGGTGGAGCGATAGCGCTCGAGGTTCTGCCGCTTGAGGTAGTCGAGCAGGCGGCGCCGGCGCCCGACGAGCTTGAGCAGGCCGCGGCGGCTGTGGTGGTCCTTCGTGTGGGTCTTGAAGTGCTCGGTCAGCTCGGTGATGCGATTGGTCAACAGAGCGACCTGCACCTCCGGCGAGCCGGTGTCCTGCTCGTGAGTCCGGTAGTCCTGAATGATCTTTTCCTTGATTTCCACGGTTTGCGCCAAAGCAAACTCCTCCTTACTCTTCCATTCCGGCCCGGCATTGTAGCACGGAAGTCCCGCCGGCCGGCGTTCTGGTTTCTCGAATCATCGGAACACGACGCGGGGCTGGACGATGCCGACGCCCGCGCTGCCGATCCTCTCCACGACGGTGCCCACGGCGATGAACTCCTTGCGCCGGTTCACCAGCTTCACCCAGTCCCCCTCCTCGCCGGCCAGCTCGCGCACCAGCACGGTCTGGCCGTGGCTGATCCGGTTCTCCTGCTGCGGATCGGCCGTGACCTCGCCGAACGGCAGCGGGATCTGGTCGAACGGGATCCAGGCGGGTCCCGCTCCCTCGCCGGCCTTCACCCGCTCGTCCAGGCCGCTGAAGGTGATCGCCTGCTCGACCTGGAAGCCGCCAATCCGCGTCCGTCGCAGCTCGGCGAGATGCCCACCCATGCCCAGCGCGAGGCCGAGATCGTGGGCCAGGCCGCGGGCGTAGGTGCCCGACGAGCAGCCGAGCCGGAACCGCAGCCGGCCGTCCGCGACCTCGCCGAGGAGCGAGAACTCGTAGACGGTGACCTCCTTGGGCTCGTCCGGGACCTCCTCGCCCTTGCGCGCCAGCTCGTAGTACTTCACGCCCTGCACCTTCTTGGCGGAGTAGGGTGGCGCCTTCTGCTCGATGGTCCCCTCGAACCGGCGCATGGCCTCGGCCACGGCTTCGGAGGTGACGGCAGCCACGGCCTCGGGCGGCGCCTGGCTCGTCACCTTGCCGGAGGCATCGTAGGTGTCCGTGGCCGCGCCGAGCTGCACCACGCCCTCGTAGACCTTCGGCGCCCGGATCAGGAACCGGGTGAGCCGCGTGGCGCCGCCGAGCGTCAGCAGAAGGAGACCGGTCGCGTCCGGGTCCAGCGTGCCGCAATGGCCGATCTTCTTCTGCTTGAGCACCCGCCGCACCCGCTGGACCACGTCGTGCGAGGTAAGCCCGGGCTCCTTGTCGACCAGGAGGAGTCCGTCCCGCATCTCGGACATCAGGCCCCCTCCGCCGGCACCTCGGCAACGGCGGGAGTCAGCGCGGCGGCGAGCGCGGTGGCGACCTTCTGCCGGACCTCCTCGCCATCCCCCTGCAGTACGAAGCCGGCCGCGTTGCGATGACCGCCGCCGCCGTGGTGGCGGGCGATCTTCTCCACGTCCACGTCGCCCCGGCTGCGCAACGAGACCTTGTGCGAGCCGTCTTCGCGCTGGCGGATCAGGGCCACGGCATCGACCCCGGCGATCGAGCGCGGGTAGTCGATCAGCCCCTCGGAGTCGCCCGGCGCCGCGCCCACGCGCTCGAACATCTCGGGCGTGAGGCGGGTGGTGGCGACCCGGCCGCCGTCGTGGAGCTGGAGCGTCTGGAGCATCTCGCCGACCAGCTTGACCACGGCCACGGGCTGGCTCTCATAGAGCCACTGCGAGACCTGCTCCGGGTGCGCGCCGTCGCGCACCAGCGCGGCCGCGGCCTCGAAGGCGGCGGGCGTGGCGTTCGAGAAGCGGAAGCCGCCGGTGTCAGTGACCAGGGTCAGGTAGAGGCAGCTCGCCGTCTCCGGGTCCAGGGTGAGCTTGAGACCCTGGGCCAGGCGGTAGACCATCTCGCCGACCGCGGGCGCCGCGGAGTCGACCCAGTTGATCGAGCCGTAGCACTGGTTCCCCAGGTGATGATCGATGTTGATCACCGGCTTCTCGGACAGGAACTTCTCGATGCCGGTGCGGTCCGGGCTCGGGCACTCCAGCACGACGATCGCGTCGAACTTCTCGGGGAAGCCGGCCGGCGGCTCCTCGCCGGTGTGGATGCGCTCGCTCCCGGGCAGTGGACGGTAGATGGTCGGCGTGGTGTCGCGGTTCCACACCACGGCCCCCTTGCCCATCTGGCGCAGAAGGCGCGCGAGACCCAGCTCGGACCCGATGGCGTCGCCGTCCGGGTTGATGTGGCTGGTCAGCAGGAACCGGTTGCCCAACCGGATCTTCTTCAACAGGTCTTCAGGAGCTTTCATCCCGCCCATGTAGGCTCTCCAAGAGGTCTGAGATCTTCTGGCTGTGCTCGGCGCCCCGGTCGAGCTCGAAGACGAGCTCCGGGGTCACCCGGGTGCGGAGCCGGTGGGCCAGCTCCGTGCGCAGGAATCCGCGGGCGTGCCGCAGGGCTTCGACAGCCGCCTCGCGCTGCGGCTCGTCACCCAGCGCCGACACCCGCACGACGGCGCGGCGCAGGTCGGTGGTGACGTCGACTCCGGTCAGGCTGACCAGCTTGATGCGGGGGTCCTTGATCTCCCGCAGGATCAGATCCGAGAGCTCGGCCCGCACGAGATCGGAGAGACGGTCGGTCCGCCGGCTCATTCCATCATCTCCATACCCTCCAGGATCTGCGGATCCCAGCGGGTGAGGTAGACCTCCGGGACCGCCTCCACCAGGTTGTGTACCTCTTCCATCAAGGTCTCCATCTCGCCCTCGCCGTTCGTCACCACCGCCATCGACACCTCGGCCCGCTGGTGCAGGTCGTGGAAGTCGGTCTCCGCAATGGAAACCCGGAAGCGCTGGTGGATGCGGTCGATCAGCGACTTCACGACCCGGCGCTTGTCCTTCAGGCTGCGGCTGGCTGGGATATGCAGCTCGAAGCTGGATACCCCGATCGTCATCGGCATGGGAAACGGCTTTCCTTCCGGCCGGGGCGCGTCGGGCGCGCCCCGGCTCTCGTCAAAGGGGGATCAGGGTTACAGGACCGGCGCGACCTCTTCGTTGGTGTACGCCTCGATGAAGTCGCCCGGCTTGAAGTCCTGGAACCGGTCGAGGCCGATGCCGCAGTCGAAGCCGGTGCGCACCTCGGAGGCGTCGTCCTTGAAACGGCGCAGCGAGGCGATCTTGCCTTCGAAGACGACCCGGTTGTCGCGCACCAGGCGCACGCTGTCGCTGCGGTGGATGACTCCTTCGACCACGTGGCATCCGGCGATGGTGCCGACCTTCGGCACCTTGAAGGTGTCGCGCACCTCGGCGCGGCCGGCCGCCACCTCGCGGAAGGTCGGCTCCAGCAGGCCCGTCATGGCTTTGCGCAGCTCGTCGATCAGCTCGTAGATGACGGTGTGCAGGCGAATGTCGACCTCTTCCTTCTCGGCCAGCTCCACCGCGGTCCGCTCGGGGCGGACGTTGAAGCCGATGATGATGGCCTTCGAGGCCGAGGCGAGCAGCACGTCGTTGGTCGTGATGGCGCCGACGCCCGCATGCAGCACCTGCACCTTGACCTTGTCCGTGCTCTGCTTGCCGAGAGCGTCGCGCAGCACCTCCAGGGAGCCCTGCACGTCCGCCTTGACGACCACCGCCAGCTCCTTGGCCTCGCCCTCCTGGATGCGGTTGAAGAGCTGCTCCAGGGAGAGGCGGCCGTGCGCCGGCGCGAGCTCCTTGCGGCGCTGCTCCAACTGCCGGTACTCGGCGATGCCGCGGGCCTTGATCTCGTCCTCGACCACCTGCAGCAGGTCGCCGGCATCGGGCAGGTCGTTGAAGCCGGTGACCTCCACCGGAGTGGAGGGGCCGGCCTGCTGCACCCGCTTGCCCGTGTCGTCGCTCATCGAGCGCACGCGGCCCCAGGTGGCGCCGGAGACGAACAGGTCGCCCACCTTGAGCGTGCCGTTCTGCACCAGTACGGTGGAGACGATGCCGCGGCCGACCTCCTTGCGGGCCTCGAGGACCGCGCCCTGGGCCTGGATCTCGGGGTTCGCCCGCAGCTCCAGGATGTCGGCGGTGAGCAGCAGCATCTCGAGCAGCGTGGGGATGCCCTCGCCCTTGAGCGCCGACACCGGCACCATGACCGTGTCGCCGCCCCAGTCCTCGGGCATGAGACCGCGGTCGGAGAGCTCGCGCTTGACCCGGTCCAGGTTGGCGTTCGCCTTGTCGATCTTGTTGATCGCGACCACGATCGGCACCTTGGCGGCGCGGGCGTGGTCGATGGCCTCGATCGTCTGCGGCATGACACCGTCGTCGGCCGCCACCACCAGGACCACGATGTCGGTGACCCGGGCGCCGCGCGAGCGCATCATGGTGAACGCCTCGTGGCCCGGGGTGTCGAGGAAGACCACGCTGCGGCCGTTGACATCCACGTGATAGGCGCCGATGTGCTGCGTGATGCCGCCGTGCTCGGCCTCAGTGAGGCGCGAGGAGCGGATGCGGTCGAGGAGCGAGGTCTTGCCGTGGTCCACGTGGCCCATGATGGTGACCACGGGAGCGCGCGGCGCGCGGCCGGCCTGCGGCTGCTCGCCGCCCTGGAGCTCCTCGCGAAGCTGGACCTCCTCCTCGAAGGACACCACCATGGCGTCGACGCCGAGGTCGGCGGCGAGCTTCTGGGCCAGCTCGGCGTCCAGCACCTGGTTGATGTTGGCCAGGATGCCGCGGTTGAACAGCGCCTTCATGAGGTCGCGCGCCTTGACGTTGAGCTTCTCGGCGAAGTCGCGCACCGTCATGCCCTCGGAGATCATGACCGTGCCGGAGGGCGCGGCCTTCTTGAAGGTGAGCAGCTTGCCACCCTCCTCTTCTTCCTTGCGCGCGGCCCGGCGCCGGCGCCGGCTGGCGCCCGGAGCGCCGAGATCGTCCTCGGCACCCTCCAGGTCCTCCAGCGTGCCCTTGAAGCCGGTGAGGTCTTCCTTCTCCTCGACCGGCCGCGGCCCGGCCTTGCGGACCGGCTTCTTCTTGCGCTTGTCGCGCTCCTCGGCCTCGCGGCGGCGCGCCTCCTCGGCGGACAGGCTCATGCCCGGAGCTCCACCGGGGCTCTGCGGACGGGAACCACCCCCGCCAATCCCGCCGGGACCGGACGGTCTTGCACCGGGACCACCTGGGCCTCCCGGGCCCTGCGGACGGGTTCCACCCCCGCCCCCCCCGCCGTAACCGCCGGGGCCACCCGGACGGCCGGAGGGCTGCTGCTGGCCTGGCCGGCCCTGCCCGCCGGGACCGCCCCTCTGGTCGCGTGAGTCCGGACGGCCGGAGGGCTGCTGCCCGTCCCGGCCATCGCGGCGGGGAGGCGTGGACGGCGGCGGACCGCTCGGGCGTCCCGCGGGGATCGGCGAGCGCATCGACGGATGCACCCGGCCCTGGGGAGCCGGCGGAGCCGCCTTGGCGGGCGGCGGCGGGGGAGTGGGCGGAGTCGCCATCTCGGGCCGCGCCGCGGCCACCTCGGGCACCGGCACGGCGGCCTCCTCATGGCCGGCCGGCTCCGCGACCTCGACCGCCGCGGAGGGCTGCGCCTGGGCCTGGTGCAGGGGAGCGGACGGAGCCGGAGGCGGCAGGACCGGGGTCTCCGGCATGCCTGGCATGTCCTCGACCGGCATCGCCGGACGCTCCGTGACGGGCATGTTCTGGATGCGCGGCTCCACCTTCTGGATCAGCGTGCGCGGGCGCTGGGGGCGCAGCGGGTTGGCCTGCGGACGCCGGGCCGCCGGCGGCGCGGGCGCCGGGCCGGCACCGGTGCGGCGGCCCCGTACCGCCTCGGCCGGAGCCGCCGGCTCGTCGCGGAGAATCACCTCGCGCGGGTGCGGGAGCTTCTTGCCCTGCAGGATCGCCTGGACGATGTCGGTGTCGATGCTGGCGTCATCGCCCTCGACCCGGACTCCGATGGACTTCAGTTTGAAGACGAGGTCCTGATTGGAGATCCCCATCATCGTTGCGAGGTCCTGGACGCGAATCTTTCCCATATTTCTCCTCAAAAAACTCCTTACGCGGATAGCCCCCGAACCCGGTCGGTCCCTACTCCTCGCGCGGCTCCTCGTCGCTCGTGCCGCTCTCGTCCTCGTCGCCGGACCGGGAGGCGCGCTGGTGCTCGCTCTCCTGGAAGGCGCGGCTCAGGGCCGCCATGAAGTCCTCGTCGCCCATGGCGGCGGTGGGCTTCTCGGCGGTGCGGAAGAGGGCGCCGATCTCGGCGCCGGTCTTCTCCTCGCGCTCCTGGATCCTGGCCGCGGCCCAGTCCTGCAGGTTCTCGGCGAGCCCTTCGTCCATCCCCTCGATGCCGAGCAGGGTGCCGAGGTCGGCATCCGCCAGCGCCTCGGCGTCGGGGATGCCGGCCTCCAGCAGGCGGGTGGCCAGCTCGGCGTCCACGCCGGGCGCGGCGGCCACGCTCATCTCGTTCACCGAGGAGGCGTCGGCGCCGCCGCCGCCCAGGGCGCTCTGGAGCATGCGGGCGAGCGCGTCGGCGACCTCGTCCTTGACGTCGCTCTCGCTCTTGATGTCGATGCGGCTGCCGATCAGCTCGGAGGCGAGCCGCACGTTCTGGCCGCGCTTGCCGATGGCGAGCGAGAGCTGCTCGTCCTCCACGATCACGTCGAGGTGGGGGACTTCGCCCGAGTGCGTCACCGACACGCGGGTGATCTTGGCCGGAGCGAGGGCGCTCTGGGCGAAGGTCACCAGGTCGTCGCTGTACTCGATGATGTCGATCTTCTCGCCGCGCAGCTCGCGGATGATGGACTGCACGCGCGAGCCCTTCATGCCGACGCAGGCGCCGACCGGGTCGACGTCGCGCTCGCGGCTGTAGACCGCCACCTTGGCGCGCTCGCCGGGTGCGCGGACCGCGTTCTTGATGACCACCGTGCCGTCGTAGATCTCCGGCACCTCGGTCTCGAACAGCTTGACCAGGAGCCGCGGGTCGGTGCGGGAGAGGACGATCTGCGGCCCCTTGGGCTGCTTGTGGACGTCCACGATCACGGCGCGGATGCGCTCGCCCTGGCTGTAGCGCTCGTGGCGGGCCTGCTCGGTGCGGGGGACGACGGCCTCGGTGCGTCCGAGGTCGACGATGATGTCGCCGCGCTCGAAGCGCTTGACCGTGCCGTTGAGCACCTCGCCCACGCGGTCGATGTACTCGTTGTAGATGTTCTCGCGCTCGGCTTCACGGACGCGCTGGTAGAGCACCTGCTTGGCGGACTGGGCGGCGATGCGGCCCAGGCCGTCGGTCGGGATGGGGAGGAGGATCTCGTCGCCGACCTCGGCATTGGGCTTGTGGTCGCGCGCCTCCTCGACGGTCCACTCGGCGAGCGGGTCCTCGACCTCTTCGACGACCTTCTTGACGATGAAGGCCTCGAACTTGCCGGTCTCGCGGTCGAGCCGGGCGCGGACGGGCTCCTTGATGCGGTGCTGCTTCTTCGCGGCGGACGCCATAGCGTCCTCGAGCGCGGCGATCCAGCGGTCCAGGTCGATGTCCTTCTCGCGCGCGACCTGGCGCAGGATCTCGTTGAAGTTGATTTCCGCCGTCTGTGCCTGTGGCATCGTTGTCTTCCTATCCCTATGAGCTGACTTAGAGCTCGATCTCCAGCCGCGCGGTCCGGATGTCCTTCCAGCGGACCTCGGTGCGCTCGCCGCTCTTGTCGTCGACCAGGACTACGAGAGCCTCGTCGTTCGGGGTGTCCTCGCCTCTCTGAAGCTCCTGCAGGCGTCCGACCACCGTCTTCTTCGCACCATCCCCCGGGTCCGTGAAGGACACGCGGGCCAACTTGCCGAGGAAGCGCTCGACGTCGGCGGCCTTGTAGAGCTGCCGGTCGAGCCCGGGGGAGGAGACCTCCAGGACGTAGCGGCTCCTGCCGAAGTCCGCGACGTCGAGGTAGGCCGAGGCCTGCTTCGACACCAGCTCGCAGTCGGCGAGGTTGACCCCCTCCGGTCTGTCGAGAATCAGCCTCAGCACCCCACCCTTGAGCTCGACGTGGACCAGCTCGCAGCCGGCGGCCGCGGCGATCTGCTCGAGCTCCGGCCGGAGCTCGGCGATTCGGCTGGTCGTCGCGGTCATCGTGCTCGTCGTCTGTCCTTTCCAAAAAAAAAGTGGGCAGATGCCCACTCCCTTACCGACCGTTTCCGGCCAGGGCAAGCTAGCCGGAGGATTATAAGGCCAGCAGGTGCTTCGCGGCAAGTTTTCTTGCGGACGAATGCCGTGCCCGGATTTGGTCCGGTCGGAGCGAGGGGGGCGGGAGGCCGCCACGAAGGACAACGCGCCGGGCAGGCCCCGGCATTCCCTGGGGGTTAGCTCATGAAGACATGGTAGCAGGAACGGCGCTAATGGAGGAGATCGGACAGGGAGGAGGCGGAAAGAAGGCGTCTTCCAAGAGCCTTTAATTCTTCCATGTCCTCGATCTGCTGGACACGCCGACGGACCTCCTCCGGGATCGACCCGAAACGCGCCTCCATCAGCGAGAAGACCACATCGTGCGCTCCTTCCTGTCGCGCTTCCTCTTTCTCCTGCCGGGCCCATTTCGTCATGTTCTCTACGAGCATGCTGTGCATCTCCTTCAGGTTTCGGACCTCCGGCACCTGGACGCCGGGAAACCGGGCCGGCAGGACCACCTGGGTCAGCCAGGTTTGCACCGACCTCTGGAAAGACTCATCCATCTTCTCATCTTCGGCGATCCGGCTCACGTGCCGCCGAAGATCCTCAGGATCACGGCTCCTCTCCAGCCCGAAGAGCGCCGCCGCCAGATTGCGCTCCGATTCCTCCATGTCCGGCAGACGGTTCTCATCGAGCAGGAAATGGCGGAACCGGGGCAGATAGACCTGGAGGCCCGCCGGGACGGGCTCGAACAGATCCGCGATCTCCTGCAGAGTCGTCCAGGGCCCGATCCCATTATAGAGAACCAGCATGAAGATCGGGGGCAGCAATCCGGCTGGTGTCAGCATCTTCTGACGGATCAAGGTCTGGAGAAGCAGACCGGTGTAGGTCATGGACCGGACCGGCATGAAAGGGTCGACCGTGGACTGGAACTCCAGGAGGATGTAGATGTAGAGGACGCGGTCCTTCCAACGGACCTTCCAGACCATGTCGCTCTCGCGGTGGCGAAGGTCGTCGAAGACGTAGGACCCGTCAACTCTCTCCAGGGTCTCGAAATCGAGCTCCTGGACCCAGTCCTCCCGGACGAAGCCGCGCAGGAGATCGGCCACGACCGAGACATGAGAGAACAGAAGCTTGTATCCGTGATCGTGGTCCGCCATCCGCCTCCCCTGGGAACTTGTTCCGGCTTGAGGAGCGGATGATATCACGAAGTGGGAGCTTTCGCTCCCGGTATTCGCTACGGCTCCGCCGGGAAGCTGCCCAGCACGAGGTTGTTCCCCATGGCGCTGACGTAGCCCTGGCGGTCGCTCGCCACGAGGGTGGGGGAGAAGTAGTCGGTCACGCAGCGCTCGTAGGACCGGGTCAAACCCTCCGCGGACGGGCGCACGTAGGACAGCCAGAAGGCCATGGGGTCGCCCTTCAGCGGCGCTATACCGGGCTGGAAGACCGGCGCTCCGTCCAGGAAGAAGAAGCCGCGGGCGTTGCCGGTGGCGGTGTCCATCGACGTCCAGATCACGCCCTCGGTGCCGGGGTTGGTGACCTTCACGCCGCCCCGCGCCAGCTCGTCGCCGTCCTCGGGCGCCGGCAGTGTGAGGAACGGCGTCCAGGCTCCGGACTCCTGGCGCGAGAAGGTGCGGGTGAGACCGTCGAAGACCGTCACCCGGCCCTCCTGATCGTGCGCCAGCGAGACCGGGACGCAGCCCTCGAGCGTGCTTTGGCTCTCCTGCTTGGTGAACTCCTTGCGCAGGGTCAGCGGCTCCTGGCCCTCGCGGCGGAAGGCCTGCTCCAGGACCTTGCCCGAGCGGTCCACCTTCCAGAGCGCGGCCTGGGCGCAGGTGGGCACCACGTAGATCCCTTCCTCGTCCACCAGCACGTCGCGGAACCCGCCCTCGCCTTCGAGGCGCGGGATCTTCACCACCTGGCTCTTCGCGCCGGGCACGAGGTGGATCAGCTCCAGCCTCTCCATGGACACCACCCAGAGGGAGCCGTCCGTGGGGTCCACGTCCAGGGCGGCCCAGCGCGCGTCCGGCGAGCCCGCGATGGTCCGGAAGGTCGCGCCCTCCGCCCGCCTCCCGACTTCCACGATGTGGCTCAGGTCCACGAGCAGCCAGGCCCGGTCCGGGCTGAGCGCCATGTCGATGATCTGCGTGTACGGCTCCACGCCGAGCGCCGTGAACGACACCCGGCGCGCCTCCGGAGCGCAGACCAGCGAGACGCGCGGCCCCTCGGGTTCGACAGCCTTCGGCTTCGCAGCCGGGGCTGGAGCCGGGACTGGAGCCGGGGCCGGCCTGGGCGGAGGAGCGGACGGCGAGGCGCAGGCGAGCACGGAGACCAGGACCGCGGACAACACCGGGAGGACGAGCTGGGATGTCTTCATTGTCTCTCCATGGTATCACTGCGTGCCAATCTGGCACAATCGAAATGGAGCCGCCGCCGTTCTCCCTCTGGAATTTCGCTGGCAGGCCGCTTGCTTGGAGGGAGTGCAAGGAAATAGAAAGGAGACTTCGGTCCACATGAGCACATCCCAGAGACGCCAGATCACGACATTCATGCTGGTTCTTGGCGCGGTGGTGTTCGGCATGGTCCTGGCCGGCGGATTGAACCTGACCGTCCCCGGCAGGACGGATACCGCCTCCACCTTGTCGGCGACGCAGATCGCCGGCAGCAACGCTCCCATCACGAGTCTGCCCAGCTTCGCGGACCTCGCCCAGGCGGTGGATCCGGCGGTCGTCTCCATCCAGGCGGCGACCATCGAGGACCGGCCGCGCGGCGGACGCGGACAGGGAGGGGTAGACCCCTTCGAGTTCTTCTTCGGTCCGCGCGGACGCGGACAGCAGGATGACGAAGAGGACGGCCAGGGCGGCCGCGGCCAGCAGCCGGGTCCGGGCCAGGGTCAGGACCCCGAGCAGTTCCGCTCCGACGCCGGCGGCAGCGGCTTCGTCATCAGCCGCGACGGCCTGGTGGTGACCAACTATCACGTGGTCGAGGGCGCCACCGAGGTCAAGGTCCATCTCGGAGACCGGGACTATACCGCCGCGGTCAAGGGCACCGACCAGGCGACCGACATCGCCCTGCTCAAGATCGACGCGGGCAACGATCTGCGCTATCTCGAGCTCGGCGACTCCGACAACGTGCGGGTCGGCGACTGGATCATGGTCATCGGCAACCCGCTGAACCTCGACAAGACGGTCACCACCGGCGTGGTCAGCGCCAAGGGCCGGTCGATCGGCATCAGCGACGCCTCGTTCGAGAACTTCATCCAGACCGATGCGGCGATCAACTTCGGCAACTCGGGCGGCCCGCTGGTCAACCTGCGCGGCGAGGTGGTGGGCATCGCCACCGCCATCAACTGGGGCGCCGAGAATATCGGCTTCGCGGTCCCGGTCAACACGCTCAAGGAGGTCCTGCCCCAGCTCCGCGAGAAGGGCAAGGTCAGCCGCGGCTACCTGGGCATCCAGATCCAGAACCTGAGCTACAACCAGGCACGGGCCTTCGGCCTCGACAGCACCGACGGCGCGCTGGTCGGCTCGGTCGAGTCGAGCACCCCGGCCGGCAAGTCGGGCATCCGCCACGGCGACATCATCGTGGGGGTGGACGACATCAAGGTGAAGAACACCCACGACCTGATCAACTACGTGGCCAACAAGGGCCCGAGCTCGACGGTCGACCTCGACGTGCTGCGCGACGGCAAGCACATGGACGTCAAGGTGAAGCTCGGCGAGCGGCCGGAGCGCAACGCCGCCAACGGCCAGCAGCAGGAGGAAGAGGAGGAGGAAGGGCCGAGCGGCATCGACTGGCTGGGCATCAAGTACCAGGGCATCACCGACAATCTGCGCTCGACCCACGGCCTGTCGGAGGACGTGGACGGCGTGATCGTGACCAACGTCGCCCCGACCAGCCCGCTCTACGAGCAGTTCATCCGTCCGGGCACGATCATCACGGAAGTGAACGGCCAGGAGGTGCACAACGTGGCCGACTTCGAGCGGCTGGTGAAGGGCGCCAAGTCGGGCTCCTACCTGCGGCTCTACGCCATGCAGTTCTCCCGCGGACAGCAGGGCCAGCCGTTCTTCGCCGTGGTCCAGGTGCCGTAAAGCCCAAAACGAAGGCAAAACCAGGGCAAAGCAACATGCCGGCCGGCCCCTTGCAGAAGGGGCCGGCCTTTTTCTTGCTAGACTCTTCAACGACCATGGCCAGAACCTCCGACAACTTCCGTGCCTCCGTCCTGGTGGTGGACGACGAGCGTTCCATCCGCGAGAGCCTGCGCATGATCCTCGAGTTCGAGGGCTACAGGGTGGACGAGGCCGCGAGCGGCCCCCAGGCCCTCACCCGGATCGCCGAGCGCCCGCCCGACGCGGTGGTGCTCGACATCAAGATGCCCGAGATGGACGGCCTCGAGCTGCTCAAGGCCCTGCGCGAGCGCGGCTACGACATGCCGGTGCTGATGATCAGCGGGCACGCCGACGTCCAGACCGCGGTCGAGGCCACCCGCCGCGGCGCCTACGACTTCTTCGAGAAGCCGCTCCAGCGCGAGCGCGTCCTGGTGTCGCTGCGCAACGCGATCGACACCTGGCGCCTGGCGGCCGAGAACCAGGTCCTGCGCCAGGAGCCCGACGAGCTGATCGGCAACGCGCCGGCCATCCGCCGCCTGCGCGAGACCATTGAGAAGGCCGCCCCCACTCCTGCCACCGTGCTCGTCACCGGCGAGAGCGGCACCGGCAAGGAGCTGGTCGCCCGCGCCATCCACCGCCAGTCGCCCCGCCGCGACCGGACGCTCGTGCAGGTCAACTGCGCGGCGATCCCGGACGAGCTCATCGAGTCCGAGCTGTTCGGGCACGAGAAGGGGAGCTTCACCGGCGCGGTGCGGCGCCAGACCGGCAAGTTCGTGGCCGCCGACGGCGGCACCATCTTCCTCGACGAGATCGGCGACATGTCGCCGCGGACGCAGGCGAAAGTGCTGCGCGTGCTGCAGAGCGGCGAGGTCGAGCCGGTCGGCGCGGAGAAGACGGTGCAGGTGGACGTCCGGGTGGTGGCCGCCACGCACCGCAACCTGGAGGAGGAGATCAAGGCCGGGCGGTTCCGCGAGGATCTGTTCTACCGCCTGAACGTG
>DATANP010000108.1:0-30103 GCA_036266195.1 Thermoanaerobaculia bacterium
GGGGTACCGCAAAGGGTGTTTACAGGCATTGTCGTCGAGCGTGGGCGCCTGACCGCCGACCCGGAGCCTTCCGGCCAGGGAGGCGTCCGCCTGGTCCTGGAGCACAGCCCGGAGCTGGGCCGGCGACTGGAGATCGGCGCGAGCCTGGCCGTGTCCGGCGTCTGCCTGACGATTACGGAGCTCTCCGATCCTCCCGCGCAATCCAAGGTCGAGCTGTCGCCCGAGACCCTCGCGCGCACCAACCTGGGCGAGCTGCGGCAGGGGAGCGAGGTCAACCTGGAGCCGGCCCTCCGCATGGGCGACTCGCTCGGCGGCCACATGGTGCAGGGCCACGTGGACGGCACCGCCCGGGTGGTGGACCGGCGTGATCTGACCGATCATCGCGTCCTCGCCTTTTCGATCCCCGACGAGCTGGCGCCGTTCCTGGTGGAGAAGGGATCGGTCACGGTGGACGGCGTGAGCCTCACCGTCTCGGCTCTTCTGCCCGACCGCTTCGAGGTCGCCCTGATCCCGCACACGCTGGAGGTGACCACCCTCTCCCGGCTTGAGCCCGGCGATCTGGTCAACCTGGAAGTGGACATGATCGGCAAGTACGTCCAGCGCATCCTCGCCGCCCGGGGGCTTGCCTAGATGGTATCCGTCGAGCCGCAGGAGGCGGCCCGGCCGAGCAAGCCCGGCTCGCAGCTTCCGGAGCCCGGCCGCTTCTGGGTGCGCTACCTGCCGAAGGCCTGGGAGACGCCGGACCGGCCGTGGGTCCACCTCGGCGGCGCCCGGCTCGGAGAGTGGGTGCGCCGCGGCGCCAACCGTCCGGCGTTGGAGTCCCTGGCGGACACGCCGCTCGACGACGTCCTCTATCTCCCTCCGGTCCCCTCGAAGCGCGGCCCGGCCCGCGACGAGCTGGCCACGGCGCGGCTCATGGACGGCACCCCGGTCCTGGTCCAGCTCTTTCCGGGCGAGGAGCCGAAGATCCCGCCGGTCCAGGGGGTGACCTTTGTCCACGACCTCCTGTCGGTCCTGATGGACGGCGACCTCGGCAAGCTGGACCGGCTGCCGACCGGCGCCTCCGTGGTCTGGCCGCTGATCCCGGGCCTCACGGACGACCCGTCGCTCTGGGACGAAGGCTGCCGGCGTCTCGCTCTGGCCGGCGCCCGCTGCGCCCAGGCGCTGGCTCCGGTGCTCACGCCGCAGGACCGCCATCGCCTTCTGGATGAGAAGGAAGGCGGAGACGACCTCTTCGACGCCCTGTTCCATCGCGAGCCGCCGCCGGAGCGCGACTTCGCGCGCGCCGCACACCGCCACGGCCTGGACCCGTTCCTGGCCCGTCCGCTGCCGCGCGCGCCGATCGTGGGCCGCGAGAACCGGCGGATCGGCGAGGTGCTCGCGCTGATCGCGGAGATCTGGCTGCGCCTGGGCCGCCCGGTGGAACAGGGACAGTGGTTCTACCGCTCGGCGCGCTGGGTGGACGAGACCACGTACGACCTGGAAGCCCTGGCACACGAGGGGAACCTGGCGGTGATCAAGGCGTTCGACGACAGGAGCCTGGCCGTGGTGGCCGAGGTGGTGGAGACGGGCGAGTCGGCGCTGCTGGCCGAGCTGCTGGCCGAGTACGTGGCCCCGCCGGGGCCGGAAGGAGAAGGGACCTGATGATCGATCTGCGCTCCGACACCGTCACCCGGCCCAGCGACGAGATGCGCCGCGCCATGGCCGAGGCCGAGGTCGGCGACGACGTCTATGGCGAGGACCCAACGGTCGTGAAGCTGGAGGAGGAGGCCGCGGCGGCGCTCGGCTTCGAGGCCGCGGTCTTCGTCCCCTCGGGGACCATGGGCAACCAGATCGCCCTCCATCTCCACGGCAAGCCAGGGTTCGAGGTCATCTGCGACGCCCTGAGCCACGTCTTCCGCTTCGAGATGGGCGGCATGGCCGCGCTCTCCGGCCTGATTCCGCGCACGCTGGCCTCGCCCCGCGGTCTTCTGGACCCCGCCGAGGTCGAGGCCGTGATCGAGAGGGATCCGACCTTTCACGCCTGCACCGGCCTGCTCGAGGTGGAGAACACCCACAACATCGCCGGCGGCGTGGTCTACGACCGGCCCCGGCTGGAGAGCCTCCTGGACGTGGCGCGGCGCAACGGCCTGCCGGTCCACCTCGACGGCGCCCGCATCTTCAACGCCGCCGTGGCGCTCGGGACCTCGGCCGCCGCCCTGGTCCAGGGCTTCGACTCGGTGATGTTCTGCCTCTCCAAAGGCCTCGGCGCGCCGGTCGGCTCGATGCTCTGCGGCCCGCGCGACTTCATCCGCGACGCCCGCCGGGTGCGCAAGATGCTCGGCGGCGGTATGCGCCAGGCCGGAGTGATCGCCGCGGCCGGCCGGATCGCGCTGCGCAAGGGCCCGGGCCGCCTTGCCGAGGATCACGAGAACGCCCGGCGCCTCGCGCTGGTCCTGGCCGAGTTGCCGGGCGTGGAGATCGACCCCGCGCTGGTTCAGACGAACATCGTGCTCTGCCGGATCAGCGGCCCGGGGCGCGCGGCCGGATTCCTGAACCGTCTCAAGGAGAACGGGGTCCTGGCGAGCGAGGTCTCTGCCGATCAGGTCCGCTTCGTGACCCACCTCGACGCCACCGGGCCGAAGATCGACGAGGCCATCGAGAGGATCCGATCCTGATGCTCCCTCTCCCCCGGCACGGAGGAGAGGGCTTCAGACGCTAGGGATTCGCGCTACCAGGTCGATCTCCACCAGCCCGCCCTTGGGCAGGGCCGCGACCTGGACCGTGGAGCGGGCCGGCCGGTGGTCGCCCATGGTCTCGGCGTAGATCGCGTTGAGCTTCGGGAAGTCCGCGAGATCGGCCACGTAGACCGTGGCCTTGATCACGTCCGAGAAGGTGCAGCCGGCGCTGGCCAGCACCTGGCGGAGGTTCTCGAGCACCTGCCGGGCCTGGGCCTCGAAACCGCCGTCGACCAGCTCGCCTGTGGTGGGATCGATCGCGACCTGACCCGAGGTGTAGAGCCAGCAGTCGACGGCCACGGCCTGCGAGTAGGGGCCGATGGCCTTGGGAGCGCTGTCGGTATGAAGGAATCGCATCGTATCTCCTCGGAAGGTTCAGCTCTCCACCACGGCGATGTAGGGGAGATTGCGGTAGCGTTCGTCGAAGTCGAGCCCGTAGCCCACCACGAACAGGTTTTCGATCTCGAAGCCCTTGTAGTCGATCGGCACCTCGACCTCGCGGCGCTCGGCCTTGTCGAGCAGCGCGCAGAGGCGGACGCTCCTGGCGCCCCGAAACTTGAGCAGCGCGAGCACCGTACGAAGCGTGTGCCCGGTGTCCACGATGTCCTCGATCAGGAGCACGTCCCGGCCCTTGAGCGCCAGGTCCACGTCCTTGCGGATGCGGACCTCGTCGGCCGTCGTGCCGCTGCCGTAGCTGGCGGTCTGGAAGAAGTCGATCTTGACCGGAACCGTGACGTGCTTCAGCAGGTCCACCATGAAGAAGACCGACCCCTTGAGCACGCCGATGCAGACCAGGCTGTCATTTCCTGCGTAGTCGCGGTTGATCTCCTGGGCCAACTCGGCGACCCGCCGCTCCAAGGTCTCCTGCGGGATCAGGACGCGGACGTTTTCCTTTCCCATCGCCATGGCGTAATATCCTCAAAATCTTCGTCGAATGGAATGAATCCAATATGGCGACCGTCCAGGAGCTGAGCACCCTCCACCGCCGTTACTCCGACATCTCCCACCGGTTTCGGGCGGGGTGGACGTTCCACCAGTTTCTCCAGAGCCTGAACAAGAGTCTCCTCCAGCGGGTGGAGGACCCTTACTCCACCGACTTCCAGGACCTCTACACCGGTCTGAAGGAGATCTCGCAGAGCCTGAACGCCTCCGAAAGCGACCGGATCCGGACCCGGCTCGAGGCCATCGACCACCGGCTCTCCGACCTCATGGAAGCGCTCGAGGCGGAGGATAACAGAGTCACCCCCGACTTGCTGCGGCAGTTCTTCCGGCGGGTGCGCTCGTACGACGAGAAGATCCTCACGCAGTTGGTGAAGTTCTACCTCTACGTCCAGCGGCGCGAGGCCTGGGACCCGGACCGTCTGGACAAGGTCGACTTCCTCATGGCCCGCCTGAGCGAGGAGGAGGACGACCGCGGCGGCGATCCGCGGCTCGGCGAGTACCGGCGCCTGTCGGAGATCTACCAGGGCCTCTGGGCGCTGCTCGACGTGCCGTCGCCCGGCGAGCCGGCCCTGCGCGAGCGCAAGGCCGAGATCGAATCGATCCGCTCCGAGGTCGGCCGCATCGACACGCTCGACCGGCTGAACGAGGCGGTCCTGATCCGCCGCTTCCGCGACATCAAGCACGGCCTGGGCAGCCTCTACTTCCATCCGGACCTGCTGCTCTCCATCCAGGACACCAACCTGGCGCTCAAGAACCGGATCAACAAGCTCTACCGCCAGGAGGAGCAGCGCATCGTCGCCGAGTACCAGCGGGTGTTCGAGCTGGAGCGCGAGGTGCCGATCGACCGCGAGCTCGACCAGGAGCTGGGGGAGTTCCGGGAGGAGATCGAGCGTTTCGAGCGCCAGCTCCAGCGCGAGGAGTTCAAGCTGGAGGACATCGCGCTCATCCGCCAGCGCGTGCGCGACATCCTGCCGCGGCTGACCGCGATCCGGCCCGAGCCCGACATGAAAAGCAGCGGCACCGTGCGGATCAGCACTACCGACATGGAGACCGGCGAGTACGTCCTGACCACCTCCGCCGCCGCCACCAAAGCCGACCTGGGCCATCGGGAGGACGTTCTGGGAGACCCGTTCCGCCGGCTGGTCCAGGCCCTCCACGACACCAGCCAGGAGCTGCAGCCGGAGCGCGTGGTCCTGCTGCCCGAGATCTTCCCTATGCGCCTGGAGCCGCGCGAGGTGCTCGCCTTCCGGAGGCTCTACGGCCGCCGCGAGCACGACCGCGAGCTGGAACAGTTCCTCCTGGAAGCCGCGGCGCTCCGCATACGGGTCAACGAGGAGGCGCAGGAGATCACCGGCATCATGGACGAGACCTCGGTCACCGGCGACTCGCCCATCTATGCCAGCGCCCGGGTCACGGCCCGCACCGCCGATGAATACCTGTGGCGTTTCAGCCACGTGCTCGGCCGCGCCGTGCTCGCCGGCGACGCGGCCGAATCGAGGCAGATCGAGGTCCTGAGGATGCGCCTGATGCGCGACTACTCGGGCCTCTGGCTCCTCGCCTTCAAGCCGTTCTTCAGCCGCCGCCCCGGCGCGACCCTGATGTAGAGTCGCGCCGGACGGATGCCTGTCGATCTCATAGACGCCGCCTACGGCTCCGGCCTGGACGCCTTCCTCGGTCTTCCGGCCGAGGTGTATCGGGACGATCCCAACTACAACGCCCCGACCCGCAAGGACGTCCTGTCGAGCCTCTTCCGGCCCGACTTCGCCGGGCTCTTCGTCGGGCTCCAGAAAGCCTGGGTTGCCGTCGAAGACGGCCGGCCGCGGGCCCGGATCGTGGCTCGCAAGTCGCCGTCTCTCCGCGACGAGAACAACCGGCCCTACGGGATGCTCGGCTTTTTTGAAGCTCTGCCCGGAGCCGAGGTCGGGGGGCTCTTCGACGAGGCGGTGCGCTGGCTCAGGGAGACCGGAGCCGGCGAGATCCTCGGGCCCATGGACGGCGATACCTGGCACAAGCACCGCCTGAGCGTCGGGCCCTGGGACGATCCGCCGTTCCTCCTGGAGCCGTACAACCCGCGCTGGTACCCGGAGCTGTGGGAGTCGTACGGCTTCCAGGTGCTGGAGACCTACGCCTCGAAGCGCGTGGAGCCGAAGCTCGTCGCCGCCCACCTGGACCCGAAGCGGCAGGCCGCGCTGGCCGCCGGCTACCGCCTGCGCCGGATCGATCCGCGCCGGTTCCGGGACGAGCTGCGCCGGATCTATGCGATGTCGCGGACGATCTTCGCGCGCAACTTCCTCTACACGGAGATCCCGGAAGAGGAGTTCCTGTCGCTCTACGCCGGGGCGCGGAACTTGATCGATCCGGATCTGGTCCTGATCGCCGAGGCCCCCTCCGGAGAGGACGCGGGCTTCCTCTTCGCCTTTCCGGACCGCTTCCGAGCCGTGGCCGCGATGCGCGGCCGGAGAGATCCGCTGGCGCTGGTCCGCTTCCTGCTCCACCGGAGCGAGGTGGACGCGGTGAATTTCAAGACGATCGGCGTCCTGCCCGACCATCGCAAGGCCGGCCTCGGCGCGGCGCTGATGGGGCAGGGGCACCGGGTGGCGCTGGAGAAAGGCTACCGGGCGGCCAACCACTGTCTATTTCGTGAGGGTAACCCGTCCGGCGAGATGGACGGCGGCACCGGGCGGGTGATGCGGCGGTATCACTTGTACAGGCTATGACCCCTCACCCCCTGGCCCCCTCTCCCATCGCACTCCCGCCCGCCCGGGAGAGGGGGAACGCCTCTGAAACGACATCGCTGCGGTCTTGCTCTCCGGCCTCGGTAACGTTCCCCCTCTCCCGGTGGTGGGAGGGGATGGGAGAGGGGGCCAGGGGGTGAGGGGCTCCAACGTCCTCGCCATCCTCTCCGACCACGCCCGGCGCTGGCCGGACCGTCGGGCGCTCGTCATGGCCGGCGAATCCATCACCTTTTCCGGCCTGCGCGAAAGAACCGACCGGGCCTCGGCCGGGCTGCGGAGCCAGGGGCTCCGGCCGGGCGACCGCGCGATCGTCATGATTCCGATGTCGATCGACCTCTACGTGGGCATGCTGGCGCTGCTCGACCTTGGGGCGATCGCGGTGTTCGTGGACCCCTGGATCGGCTGGCGCCAGATCGCCGCCTTCGCGGCGTTCGCCGAGCCGCGGGCCTACCTGGGAGTCCCGAGAAGCCACGTCCTGCGGCTGTTTTCCGGACGGCTGCGATCCATCCCGGTGACCGTGACCACGGGCCGCCGGCTCGGATCGATCCCGGCGCGCCGCACGCTTTCGGAGATCGAGGAGCCTCCGGGCGACGGCGAGGTCCATCCGGTCCGGTTGGACGATCCCGCGCTCATTACCTTTACCAGCGGCTCCAGCGGTGAGCCCAAAGGCGCGAACCGGACCCATGGTTTTCTCCTGGCCCAGCACCGCGCGCTGGCCGCCGAGTTCCCCTTGCGCGAGGGCGACGTGGACATGCCCATGTTTCCGGTTTTTGCGCTGAACAACCTCGCGGTCGGGGTGCCGTCCGTGGTACCAGTCATGGACTTCCGCCGTGTGGACCGGGTGAACGCCGCGGCCGTGCTCGGCCAGATGCGCGACCACGGGGTCACCACCTGCACGGCCTCGCCGCCGTTCTTCGATCGTTTGGCCGCAGCGGGCAAGGACCCGGGGCTCCGGCGCATCCTGACCGGCGGCGCCCCGGTCTCCGACAACCAACTCGCCGCCTGGAGGCGGGCCTTTCCCCGGACCGAGATCCTCGTCGCCTACGGCTCCACCGAGGCCGAGCCCGTGGCCCACCTCACCGCGGACGAGCGGCTCAAGGCGGTGAGCGACGTCCGGCCGGCAAGCCCGGGCTTCTGCGCGGGCCGGCCCGTCGATCGGGTGCGCACGAAGGTGATCCGCATCCACCCCGGGCCGATCGAGGTGAACGACTGGAAGGACTGGGAGCTACCGCCGGGGGAGATCGGAGAGCTGGTGGTCACCGGCGAGCACGTCTGCCGCGACTACTACCGGAACCCGAAGGCCGTGAAGGAGAACAAGATTCAGGGTCCGGCGGGGAGCATCTGGCACCGCATGGGGGACACCGGCTACTTCGACGGCGAGGGCCGGTTCTGGATCGCGGGCCGCGTCCACTCGACCATCCACCGAGGAGGCGAGCTGGTCCACCCGCAACTCGTGGAGCAGGCCGCGCGCCGGGAAGACCCGCGCATCCGCCGGGCCGCGGCCGTCGGCCTGCCCGATCCGGAACTGGGCCAGCGCGTGGTCCTCGTCCTGGAGACGCAGGCCGGAGAGGAGTTGGAGACCGACGTCCGGTCCCGCCTCGCGGCGGCGGGGCAGACCGTGGACGAGATCCGCCTCACGGCCGAGCCGCTGCCGGTCGATCCCCGGCACAACAGCAAGATCGACTACGGGAAGCTGCGGGAGCGGCTGTAGACCGGCCGGAAGGAGCGGATTCCCTGCGGGAATGGGCTCAGCGCACGAGAACCCGTGCTCGGCGCAACGATCCGCAAGCGTTGGCCAACGGTCCGCTAATCATCGCGGACGACCGGCAGAGCGTTGCCGACGATCCGCAGACGTTGGCCAACGGTCCGCTAATCATCGCGGATGACCGGCAGAGTGTTGCCGACGATCCGCAGACGTTGGCCAACGGTCCGCTAATCATCGCGGACGACCGGCAGAGCGTTGCCGACGATCCGCAGACGTTAGCCAACGGTCCGCTAATCATCGCGGATGACTGGCAGAGCGTTGCCGACGATCCGCAGACCTTTGCCGATCATCGGCAGAGAGTTGCCGATCGTCGGCAGAGGTTGGCCGATCGTCGGCAGGTCATTGCAACCAGCGGCTGGACGTCGGGAACGCCGCTCGGCCCCAGGAGAAGACTCCTCCCCGGCCCTCCCCTGCTTCGCAGGAGAGGGCGCCCCCTCCCTCCCGGACGAGATAGCAGACTCCCCTCGACGTGAACGGATGATCTGGGGGAGGATTGCACTCCATGACCCCGGCCATCCCCCGCGACGCGCCCTTCCTCCGCCGGCTCGCGGCCTATCTGGCCGAGCGCTTTCCGGTGCTCGGCCATGGCGTCCTGATCTTCGCCTACTACTCGTCGAGCCAGTTCCTGGCCCGCACGCTCACCGAGCCGGGCCGGCCCATGCACTACGACCTGTCGTCGCTGCTCGGCGCGCTGACCCTGTTCTGCTTCTTCTTCCACCTGCGGGTGTTCGACGAGCACAAGGACTACGCCGAGGACTGCATCCACTACCCGCACCGGGTGCTCCAGAGCGGCGCCATCACTCTGCGCGATCTCAAGGTCCTCGGCGGCATCGCCATCGCGCTGCAGATCGCGCTCTGCGCCTGGCGGGGACCCGCGGCGCTGGCGGCGTGGGCCGCGGCGTTCGTCTTCTCGCTCCTGATGCTCGAGGAATTCTTCGTCCGGAACTGGCTGAAGGACCACTTCCTGGTCTACACCACGAGCCATATGCTCATCATGCCGCTCCTGTCGCTCCTGGTCTTCAGCTTCGCGACCGGCCGGTGGCCGTGGACGGCGCCGCCCTGGTACTGGATGTACGCCTGGGTCGGCTTCTTCGTGACCTTCAACTGGGAGGTCTCGCGCAAGATCCGGGCGCCCGAGGACGAGATCGAAGGCGTGGAGACCTATACACGGGTCTTCGGAACCTACGGCGCGGCGTACGTCGTCCTCCTCATCCGGGTGATCGACACAGCCCTGGTGTCGCTGGTCGGCTGGCACCTGGGCCTGTCGCCCTGGTTCTACGCCGCCCTGGTGGCGCTCTTCCTCGTCTCGCTGGTCGGCTTCTGGCAGTACCGCTTCCACACCAGCCGCAAGACCGCCAAGCGGATGGAGACCTACGCCGGCATGTACATCATCGCTTTCGACCTGATCCTGGCAATCGAGATCGCGAGAAAGCTCGGGATCTCATGAGCCTCGTCGTTCATACCGCGGGCGAGCCGTCCCTCCTCGGAGGCAAGGGCGCGAACCTTGCCCGGCTCGAAGCCCTGGGTCTGCCCGTGCCGCCGTGGTACGCGATCACCACCTGCGCCTTCCAGCAGGGCGAGATCTCTCCCGAGCTCGAACAGGCGATCCGCAGCGCCCATGCCCTCCGCATCCCGGACGGCGCGTTCGTCGCCGTCCGCTCCTCGGCCGTTGGAGAGGACGCCGCGGGCGAGTCGTTTGCCGGGCTCCACGACAGCTTCCTGTATGTAAAAGGTTGGGATCAACTTTTCGATGCCATCCGCCGCGTCTGGGCCTCGGCCTGGAACGAGCGCGCCCTGGCGTACCGCCGCGCCAAGGGGATTCCGGAGGATCGCATTTCCATGGCGGTCGTCGTCCAGCAGATGGTCGACGCCCGGTCCGCCGGCGTTCTTTTCACCGCGAACCCGAACGACGGCAACGTCTACGAGGTCGTGATCAGCACGCTCTGGGGGGCCGGAGAGGGGCTGGTCAGCGCGGGCCTTGACGCGGATACCTTCACGGTGGACAAGGAGACGCTCGATGTCTCTGAGACGATCGCATCGAAGATGGAGCAACTCGTCCTGAACGAAGCCGCCGGAGGCGGGCTGGTCCGCGTCGAGGTGCCGCCGGACCTTCGCGAACGGCCGAGCCTCACGCGCGAGCAGGTCCTGGAGCTGACCCGGCTTGGGCTCGCAGTCGAGCGCCACTATGGCCGGCCGCAGGATATCGAGCTGGCCGTGGATGGGGCCGGAAAGATCTTCCTCCTCCAGGCGCGGCCGGTGACCACGGTCGAGGAGGTCGGCCCGGCCGCCGGCAACCGCCTGCTGTGGGACAACTCGAACATCATCGAGAGCTACTCGGGCGTCACCTCGCCGATGACCTTCAGCTTCATCCGCCGGGCGTACGCGATCGTCTACAACTGCTTCGCCGAGGTCATGGGCATCGACGCGGCGACCGTGCGCGCGAACCGCGACGTGTTCGACAACATGCTCGGCCTGTTCCGCGGGCAGGTCTATTACAACCTTTTCAACTGGTACCGGCTGGTCCGCCTCTTCCCGGGCTTCAACTACAACAAGACCTTCATGGAATCCATGATGGGAGTGCGCGAAGGTCTCAAGGAGGAGGAAGAGCCGAAGCCGGTGACCGGAATCGAGCGCTACACCCGCGAGCTGCCGGCCCTGCTGCGGCTGGTGGGCCGCTCGGCGCTCAACTTTCTGCGCATCCGCCGGATCGTGGGCGACTTCCAGGCCCACTTCCGCGAGCATTACGAGCGCTGGTCCGCCATGGATTTCCGATCCATGGCCCCGCACGAGCTGGCGGCGCTCTACCGCGAGATGGAGGAGAAGCTCCTCTGGCAGTGGAAGGCGCCGATCATCAACGATTTCTTCGTTATGGTCTTCTATGGCACCTTGAAGAAGCTCTGCGCCAACTGGTGCGGCGACGAGGCGGGATCGCTCCAGAACGACCTGATCGTGGGGGAGGGTGGCATCGAAAGCACCGAACCCACCCGCATGCTCCTCCGTCTCGCCGCGCAGGCCCGCGAAAGGCCGGACCTGCGGCAGCTTCTCCTGGAACGCAAGCCCGAAGAGCTGGTCCGCGAGGCGCCTGCGCGCTTTCCGGACTTCGGGGCTGAGATCCAGCGCTACCTGGACCTCTACGGCTTCCGAGGCGTCAACGAGCTGAAGCTGGAGGAGCCCTCGGTCAAGGACCGGCCGGCCTTCGTCTATCAGATCCTCCGCAACTACATCACCGGCGATCCGTCTGCCCTCGACCTCGCCGCGATCGGAGAGCGCGAGCAGCGCATCCGGAGAGAGGCCGAGGCCCGCGCCTTCGAAGCGGTGCGAAAGAAGGGTGCTGTCAAGCTTGCGATCTTCCGCCGGGTTCTGAACAATGCGCGCCTCGGCGTGAAGAACCGCGAAAACCTGCGCTTCGCGCGCACGCGCATCTACGGCCTGCTGCGCGAGATGCTCCACGCGATCGGAGAGCGCTTCGAATCGGAAGGCATCCTCGATCGCGCGGACGATCTTTTCTATCTGACTCTGGACGAGGTGTGGGACTACACGAGAGGCCGCGCCGTGACCACGAATCTCCGCGCCCTGGCCGGGCTGCGCCGCGAGGAATTCGAGGCCTATCGTCGCGAGACCGACCGCATGCCGGCCGACCGTTTTGAAACCTGGGGCCTGCCGTACCACCGCAACCGTTTCCGGGGCCGACCACAAACAGCTACGACCAGCGAGGACGGCGTGCTGCGAGGAATCGGTTGCTCGCCGGGCGTGGTGACGAAGCCGGTCAAGGTGATCCGGACCCCGTCCGAGGACGCCCGCCTGGAAGGGGAGATCCTGGTCGCGGAGCGCACCGATCCCGGCTGGGTGCCGCTCTACCCGTCCGTCTCCGGCCTGCTTATCGAGCGCGGCAGCATCCTTTCCCATTCCGCCATTGTGGCCCGGGAGATGGGGATCCCGACGATCGTCGGAATCCTGGGGCTGACGTCCACTCTGCAGACGGGGCAGGTGGTGACGATGGATGGGGCGGCGGGGACGGTGGACCCCTCACCCCCTGTCCCCCTCTCCCATCGCACTCCCGCCCACCCGGGAGAGGGGGAACGTGGCTGAGGATGAGAGGCAGGATTGTAACGATATCGTTTCAGAAGCGTCCCCCCTCTCCCGGTGGCAGGGAGGGGATGGGAGAGGGGGACAGGGGGTGAGGGGCCATGCCTAGAGTGGGTTTCGGTTCGGTGACCAGGAGCCGTAGAGTGCCGAGCGCCCGTGGAGGCGCGGTCGGACGTGTCCGTGAACTGAGAGAGTCCCTGACGCCGGCGGAGCAGGTGCTCTGGGAACGTTTACGAGGACGGCGGTTTTTGGGCCTGAAGTTCCGGCGCCAGTTTCCCGTCGAAGGCTTTGTCACGGATTTCTGTTGCTACGAGCGTCGTCTGGTCGTGGAGCTTGACGGCGGTATCCACGGCGATCCCGAGCAGGTCGCTCACGACGAAAATCGGGATTCCGTGCTCCGCTCCCTCGGTTTCAAGATCCTGAGGTTCCCGAACGACAGCGTCCTGCAAGGCATGGATCTCGTGCTCCAGGAGATCGCCAAGGCCGCCGGCTTGGAGTATCGGCTCAAGTAGCCCCTCACCCCCTATCCCCCTCTCCCATCCCCTCCCATCCGCCGGGAGAGGGGGATCTGACTGAGACTGAGGGACAAGACCGCAGCGATATCGCTTCAAAAGCGTTCCCCCTCTCCCGGGTGGGCGGGAGTGCGATGGGAGAGGGGGCCAGGGGGTGAGGGGCCTACCCCAGCGCCTCCACCAGAAGCACGTTCACCAGCTTGGGGTTCGGCTTGCCACCCTGCTTCATCACCTGCGCGACGAGGAACCCAAGCACGCCGGTCTGGCCGGCGCGGTAGCGCTCGACCTCCTTGGGCTGCGCGGCAATCACGCTCTGGATGACCGGCAGGAGCTGCGGACGCACCTGCTCCAGAAGCTCCTGCTCCTCGGCCGTGAGCGGTGCCGGGGCCTTGGCCTCCGTCTCCTTCGCCTTTTTCGGTTCAGCCGGCTTCGGCGGCGCGGCCGGCGCCTGCTTCTTGACCTCGGCGGCCCAGGAGTCGCGGAGCGGCACGATGCGGTTGAAGACGAGATGGCCTGGCTTCGAATCGACCGGATCGTGGAAGAAGTAGCCCTGCCGCTCGAACTGCAGCCGCTCTCCCAGCGCCGGGTCGGCCGCGGCAGGTTCCAGGCGGCTGCCGGTCAGCGTCTCCAGCGAATTCGGGTTCAGATAGGTTTCGAAGCTGCCTTCCTCCAGGTCCGGCCGCTCGACCCGGAATAGGCGGTCGTAGAGCCTCACCTCGACCGGCACCGAGTGCCCGGCGGAGACCCAGTGGAGCGTGCCGGGCACCTTGCGGCCGTCCGGCGCCGAGCCGCCGCGGGTCTCGGGGTCATACGTGCAGCGGACCTCCACGACCTCGCCGCTCTCATTCTTGACAACGCTCTCGCAGCGCACCAGATACGCGTAACGCAGCCGCACCTCGCGGCCGGGGGAGAGGCGGTGGAACCCCTTCGGCGGATTCTCGGCAAAGTCGTCCTGCTCGATGTAGAGGACGCGCGAGAAGGGCACCTTGCGGCTGCCTTCCTTGGGCACGTCATGCGGATAGAACGGCCCATCCAGCTCTTCGACCTGGCCCTCGGGATAGTTCTCGATGACCAGCTTGAGCGGCCGCAGCACGCACATGACGCGCGGGACCTTGGGATTCAGATCCTCGCGCTGGCAGTGCTCCAGGAGGGTGACGTCTACCGTGCTGTTCGCCCGGGCGACGCCGACGCGCTCGCAGAGGTCGCGGATCGCCTCGGGGGTGAAGCCGCGGCGGCGCAGACCGGCGAGGGTGGGCATGCGCGGATCGTCCCAGCCCGCCACGAGCTTGCGCTCGACCAGCTCCAGGAGCTTGCGCTTGCTCATGATCGTGTAGGTGAGATTGAGGCGGGCGAACTCGGTCTGCCGCGGCGGGTCCGGGAAGGGGAGGGTGTCCACGAGCCAGTCGTAGATGTCCCGGTTGTTCTCGAACTCCAGCGTGCAGAGCGAGTGCGTGATGCCCTCGATCGCATCCGAAAGGGGGTGCGCGAAGTCGTACATCGGATAGATGCACCAGGTGTCGCCGCGCCGGTAGTGGGTGGCGTGCCGGATGCGGTAGAGCAGCGGGTCGCGCAGCTTCATGTTGGCGGCGGACAGATCGATCTTCCCGCGCAGCACATGGGCGCCGTCCGGGAACTCGCCGGCCCGCATGCGGCGGAACAGGTCGAGGTTCTCTTCGACGGACCGGTCGCGGTACGGGCTCGGCCGGCCGGGCTCGGTCACGGTGCCGCGGTACTGCCGGATCTCCTCCTCGTTGAGGCTGTCCACGTAGGCCTTGCCCATCTTGATGAGCTGCTCGGCGAAGTCGTAGAGCTGCTCGTAGTAGTCCGAGGCATAGAAGAGGTTGTCCCCCCAGTCGAAGCCGAGCCAGTGCACGTACTCCTGGATGGCGTCGACGTACTCCTGGTCCTCGGTCTCGGGGTTGGTGTCGTCGAGCCGGAGGTTGCAGGTGCCGCCGAACTGCTGCGCGAGACCGAAGTTCAGGCAGATCGACTTGGCGTGGCCGATATGGAGATAGCCGTTCGGCTCCGGGGGGAACCGGGTGACCACCCGGCCGCCGTGCCTGCCGGCCGCGACGTCGCGCTCGACCATCTCGCGGATGAAGTCCCGGGGGGCGGTGGACGTGGGTTCGGATGCGGACATGGCGGAGGTCCTCGATCGTGTGAAGGCGGGAAGGTATCACAAGGGTGGGCATTGCCACGGGCGGTGAAACGAGGTAGCGTCCCCGCGATGCGTGTTCTCGGCCACCTGCTCGCCAAAAACCGTGCCTGGGCCGACGAGATGAGCCGGCAGGACCCCGGCTTCTTCAAGAGCCTGGCCCGCCAGCAGGCGCCGCAGTACCTCTGGATCGGATGCTCGGACAGCCGGGTGCCGGCCAACCAGATCGTCGGCCTGCTGCCGGGCGAGATGTTCGTCCACCGCAACGTGGCGAACGTCGTGGTCCATACCGACCTCAACTGCCTCTCGACGGTCCAGTTCGCGGTGGACGTCCTCAAGGTCGGACACGTCATCGTCTGCGGCCACTATGGCTGCGGCGGCGTGCTCGCCGCCCTGCGGGACGACCGGATGGGCCTGGTCGACAACTGGCTGCGCCACGTCCAGGACGTGCGCGCGAAGCACCAGGCGGACCTCGACGACCTGCCGACCGAGGCGCAGCGGCACAGCCGCCTGTGCGAGCTGAACGTCATCGAGCAGGTGGTGAACGTCAGCCAGACCAACGTCGTGCGCGACGCCTGGACGCGGGGGCAGGCCCTTTCCGTGCACGGCTGGATCTACGACATCCGGGACGGCCTGCTGCGCGACCTGGACATGTGCATCACGTCAGAAGCGGAGCTCCGGGCCCGCTACGACGCGGCAAGGGCGAAGCTCAGCGCCGCAACCGCCTGACCGCCGGTCCACCCCGGCAGCTCGATCTTCTCAAAATCTTCGGCTGCAACCGTCCCCTTCCGTCAGGTCCCGCGCACTGAGTCTCTGCGGTTATCTGGTCGGGTGATGCGGTCCTGTACGACTGCGAGCCGCTCTTTGGATTTTTCGAGGAATGGAATGACGGATCATTGGGCAGCACAACGGAGCGATGCTGAAGACGAGTTTCCAGAGGAAGCGGACCGGGAGCAGCGGATAGAGGACCTGCGGGCCCGACTGTCGGGCGACCGGCGCGCCGCGTTCGGGTCCCTGATGCGCCAGGCGCTCGACCGCACGCAGCGCCGATCGGTGGCCGCCACGAGCGGCATGGGCGGCAAGGGCATCCCGCGCCGGACCGGGAGCGGACCCGCTGTGCTCTCGTTCGGGCAGCGCCGTCTCTGGTTCCTGGACCGGCTGGAGCCTGGCAGTTCCGTCTACAACCTCGCCCGGGTCCTCAGCCTGGCCGGCCGGCTCGACGTGGGCGCTCTGGCCTCGGCGCTCGCCCGGATCGTGCAGCGCCATGAGTCGCTGCGCACAGTCTTCGGGGAGCAGTCGGGGGAGCCGGTCCAGTCGGTGCTGCCGCCGTTCGCGCCGGCGCTTCCCGTGATCGATCTCCGCGGCCTGCCCGTGGACCGGCGGCAGGCCGCGGCGCTCCGCGGGCTCGCTGCCGACGCCGCCAGGCCTTTCGATCTCGCCCGCGGACCGCTGCTCCGGGCTCTCCTCGTGCGCCTGGACGACGAGCTTCAGGTCCTGCTCGTCAACCTGCATCACATCGTCAGCGACGGCTGGTCCCTGGGGGTGCTCGTCCGCGAGAGCGCGGAGCTCTACGCGGCGTGCGTCGAGGGACGGGCTCCGCGCCTGCCAGAGCTGCCGGTCCAGTACGCGGACTTCGCGGTCTGGCAGCAGCAGCGGCTGCGCGGCGAGGCGCTGGAGGCGCAGCTCCGCTATTGGCGCGAGGCGCTTGCCGGAGCCCCGGCGCTCCTGGATCTGCCCACCGACCGGCCGCGTCCGGCCGTGCAGTCGTACCGCGGCGGCATGGAGCCGGCGGCGCTGCCTCCCGAGGTGATCGGCCCGCTCGCCGCTCTCGCGCGGGGCGCCGGGGCGACGCTCTTCATGGCGGTGCTCGCCGGGTTGGAGGCCCTGTTCCACCGCTATACCGGCCAGGAGGACGTGGTGGTGGGCACGCCCGTGGCCAACCGGACCCGGGTCGAGCTGGAAGGGCTGATCGGCTTCTTTGTCAACACGCTGGCGCTGCGCGGCCGGATTTCGGAGGGAATGACCTGGCGCGATCTGCTGGAGCGGGCGCGGGAGGCGGCGCTGGGCGCCTATGCCCACCAGGATCTCCCGTTCGAGCGCCTGGTCGAGGAGCTGGGGGGCGCGCGCAGCCTCGCCCACAGCCCCATCTTCCAGGTGATGCTCGCCTGGCAGAACATGCCGGCGGGGCCGCTCAGGATGCCTGGCCTGACGCTCGTGCCGGTGCCGTTCCACGCCGGGACGTCGATGTTCGATTTCACCCTGAGCCTCTGGGAGACCGGCGAGGGAGGGGCCGGCGGCGAGCTGGAGTACGCGACCGATCTCTTCGACCGCGCCACCATGCGGCGCCTCCTCGGTCATCTGCGCGCTTTCCTGGAAGGCGCGGTGGCTGATCCGGACGCCCGCGTGGCCGATCTGCCGCTGCTGACCGAGGCGGAACGGGCGGAGCTGGCGGCTTGGAATCGGACGGAGGTCGAATATCCGGACGTCTGCCTCCACGAGCTGATCGAGACTCAGGTGGAGAGGACGCCGGACGCCGTAGCGGTCGTCTTCGAAGGCGAGAGCCTGACCTACCGCGAGCTGGACGGCTGGGCCTCGGCCCTGGCCGCGGAGCTGCCGGCCACGCTGGTCGGGATCTCGGTCGAGCGCTCGCTGGAGATGGTGGTGGGGCTGGTGGCGATTCTGAAGGCCGGTGGCGCCTACGTGCCGATCGACCCCGGCTACCCGGCGGAGCGCGTGGCCTACATGGTGGAGGACTCCGGAGTCGCCGTGTTGCTGACGCGGGAGGATATTGCGAAGCTTCGTGGGCGCGATGAATCGCGCCCCTACAACCGGCCCGATCCCGATTCGCTCGCCTACATGATCTATACGTCGGGCTCGACGGGCAGGCCCAAGGGTGCCTTGAACTCGCACCGCGGGATCGTGAACCGGATCCTGTGGATGCAGCAGGAGTATGGGCTCACGCCGAACGACGCGGTGCTCCAGAAGACGCCGTTCAGCTTCGACGTCTCTGTCTGGGAATTCTTCTGGCCTCTGATCACCGGCGCGCGGCTGGTGGTGGCGCGGCCCGGCGGCCACCAGGAGCCGGCGTACCTCGTGCAGATCATCCGGCGCGAGGCGATCACGACGCTCCACTTCGTGCCGTCGATGCTTCAGGTCTTCGTGGAGCAGCCGGGCGTGGAGGAGTGCACGAGCCTGCGCCGGGTCATGGCGAGCGGCGAGGCGCTGCCGGCCGATCTCGCGAAGCGGTTCTTCGCCCGGTTGCCGCGGGGAGTCGAGCTGCACAACCTGTACGGTCCGACCGAGGCGGCGGTGGACGTCACCTATCACGCCTGCCGTTCGGACGAGGACCGGGTTCCGATCGGCCGGCCGGTGGCGAACACGCGCATCCACATCTTCGACCGGGAGGGGAACCCGGTGCCGGTCGGGATTGCGGGCGAGCTGCACATCGCGGGCGTGCAGGTGGGGCGCGGTTATCTGCACCGGCCGGACCTGACGGCGGAGCGCTTTGTTCCGGATCCGGGGCCGGACGAGGGCGGCGCCCGGATATACCGCACCGGCGACCTCGCGCGCTGGCTGGCGGACGGTGAGGTCGAATACCTGGGCCGGATCGATCACCAGGTGAAGATCCGCGGCTTCCGCATCGAGCTGGGCGAGATCGAGGCCGCGCTGGCGCGCCATCCAGACGTGCGCGAGGCTGTGGTGCTCGCCCGGGAGCAGAGCCTGGCGGCCTACGTGGCGCCGCAGGTCTCCGCCGACCTGCGCGCCTTTCTCCGCGGCTCGCTGCCCGAGCACATGATCCCCTCGGCTTTCGCGTTTCTCGACGCCATGCCCCTCACTCCGAACGGCAAGGTGGACCGCAAGGCCTTGGCGCAGACCGGGGCGTCCGGGACGGCCTCGTCCTCCTATGTGGCGCCGCGCACGGCGGCCGAGGAGTGGCTGGCCGCGGTCTGGTCCGAGCTGCTCGGCGTGGAGCGGATCGGCGCGCACGATTCGTTCTTCGACCTCGGCGGCCACTCGCTGCTCGCGGTCCGGGTGCTCTCGCGGGTGCGCGACGCGTTCGGCGTCGAGCTGCCGCTCAAGGCGCTGTTCGAGAGCCCGACGCTCGCGGGGCTGGCCGCGAGGCTGGGATCGGGAGAGATCGCTCAGGCGCCTCCGATCCGCCGGCGCGCGGACGGCGGACCGGCGCCGCTCTCGTTCGGTCAGGAGCGTCTCTGGTTCCTGGACCGGCTGGAGCCGGGGAGCGCGGCCTACAACATTCCGGGCGTGGTGCGGCTGGCGGGCCGGCTCGACGTCTCCGCCCTGGCTGCGGCCCTGGGCGGCGTGGTCCGGCGGCACGAGGCGCTGCGCACGGTCTTCTCCCATGGTCCCGGCGGGCTCGTCCAGGAGATCGTGCCGGAGCCGTCGACCCCGCTTCCGGTCGTGGACCTGCGGGCGCTTCCAGCGGAGCGGCGGTCCGCCGAGGCCCGCCGGCTGGGAGTGGAGCAGGGGAGCCGGCCGTTCGATCTCGCCCGCGGACCGCTGCTCCGGACCCTGCTGCTGCGCCTGGACGACGCGGAGCACGTCTTCGCTCTGACCCTCCACCACATCGTGGCCGACGGCTGGTCCGTGGGCGTGCTCGTGCGCGAGCTGGCGGCTCTCTACCAGGGGCGGCCGCTGGCGGAGCTGCCGATCCAGTACCCGGACTATGCGGCCTGGCAGCGGGACTGGCTGCGCGGCGAGGCTCTGACCGGCGAGCTGGCCTGGTGGAGAGACCGACTGTCGGGTGTGCCGGATTTCCTGCCGCTGCCGGCCGACCGCGTGCGGCCGCCGGTGCAGCGCTTCCGGGGCGGAGCGCAGCGCGACCGGCTGCCGGCCGAGATCGAGAGCGGCGTCCAGCTCCTGGCCCGGCGCGAGGGGGCCACGCCGTTCATGGTGCTGCTCGCCGCGTTCGATACCCTCCTGGCGCGCTATACGGGCCAGGAGGATCTCGTCGTGGGCACGCCCGTGGCGGGCCGCGACCGGGCGGAGACCGAGGGCCTGATCGGTCTCTTCCTGAACACCCTGGCCCTGCGCGTGGACCTGTCGGGCGCGCCGGGCTTCCGCGGCCTGCTCGGCCGGGTGCGCGAGGCCACGCTGGAGGCGTTCGCGCACGGCAGCCTGCCGTTCGAGAAGCTGGTGGGCGAGCTGGCGCCGGAGCGCGACCTGAGCCACGCGCCGATCTTCCAGGTGCTCTTCGTCCTCCAGAACACGCCGGACGAGCCGCTGGAGCTGCCCGGCCTGACCCTCTCGCTGATGGACGTGGATACGGCCACGTCGAAGTTCGACCTCGTCCTCAACGCCTCGGAGACTGGAGACGGCCTTTCGCTCCTCTGGATGTTCAACCGCGACCTCTTCGACGCCAGCCGGATCGCGCGCCTGCGCGGCCACTTCGCCGCGTTGCTCCGGGGCGCTCTCACCGATCCCGGGGCCCGGCTCGACGAGCTGCCGCTGCTGACGGCGGCCGAGGGCCAGCAGCTCCTGGAATGGAACGCGACGGCGAACGACTGGGCGCCGGAGCCGTCCGTCCCGGACCTGATCGGCGCGCAGGCGGCGAGGACGCCGGATGCCGTGGCGCTCTCGTTCGAGGGAGCGACGCTCACGTATGCCGAGCTGTGGGAGCGCGCCGGTCGGCTCGCGGCCCATCTCGACCGGCGCGGCGTCGGTCTCGACGACCTCGTCGGGATCTCCGCCGAGCGCTCGCTGGAGCTGGTGGTGGGCCTCCTGGGCATCCTCCGGGCCGGCGCCGCGTACGTGCCGATCGATCCCGGGTATCCGGCGGACCGCGTGGCCTTCATGGTGGAGGACTCGGGCGTGTCGGTCCTCCTCGACGAGGCCTCGATCCGCGGCGCTGTGGGGCGCGATGAATCGCGCCCCTACAATCACGAACCGGCGCCCGACTCCGCCGCCTACATGATCTACACCTCCGGCTCGACCGGCCGGCCAAAGGGTGCAATCAACAGCCACCGGGCGATCCGCAACCGGCTGCTCTGGATGCAGGAGGCCTACGGGCTCACGCCGGACGACCGGGTCCTGCAGAAGACCCCGTTCAGCTTCGACGTCTCCGTGTGGGAATTCTTCTGGCCGCTGATGACCGGCGCCCGGCTCGTCGTCGCCCGCCCCGGCGGTCACCAGGACCCGGCCTACCTCGCGGAGACGATCCGGACCGCAGGGATCACCACGATCCACTTCGTCCCGTCCATGCTGCGGGCCTTCCTTGAAGACCCGGGCGCGGAGAGCTGCGCCTCGCTTCGCCGGGTGATCTGCAGCGGCGAGGCGCTCCCTGCCGACCTGGAGCGCCGCTTCTTCGAGGTCTATCCGCAGGGCTCCGAGCTGCACAACCTCTACGGCCCGACCGAGGCGGCCGTGGACGTCACGGCCTGGGCCTGCGGCGGCGATCGGGGCTCGGTGCCGATCGGCCGGCCCATCGCCAACACGGCCATCCATATCGTCGATCCCTCGTTCCGGCCGGTGCCGGTGGGCATCCCCGGCGAGCTGCTCATCGGCGGCGTCCAGCCGGCGCGCGGCTATCACCGGCGGCCCGGGCTGACGGCCGAGAGGTTCATCCCCGGCCCGGCCGGCACGCGCCTGTACCGCACGGGCGACCTCGCGCGGTGGCGGCCCGACGGCGCCATCGAATACCTGGGGCGGATCGACTTCCAGGTCAAGATCCGCGGCCTGCGCATCGAACTGGGCGAGATCGAGGCCGCGCTCGCCGCTCACTCCGCAGTGAAGGACGTGGTAGTGACGGCCAGGGACTCGCGCCTCGTCGCCTACGTGGTGGGGGATGCCGATCCGGAGGATCTCCGCCGGCACCTCGCGGCGAGCCTGCCGGAGACGATGGTCCCCTCCGCCTTCGTCTTCCTCGACGCGATGCCGCTCAGCCCGAACGGCAAGGTGGATCGCAAGGCCTTGCCCAATCCCGGAGCCGCAGCCACCCCGAAGGCCGAGCGGGTTTCACCTCGCACGCCGCTCGAGCGGTTCCTGGCCGGGCTCTGGAGCGAGGCACTGGAAGTTGATTCGGTGGGCATCCACGACTCCTTCTTCGAGCTGGGCGGCAATTCGATCAGCGGCGCCGTGCTCGTCAACCGGCTCCAGCGCGAGCTGGGCGAGATCGTCCACGTGGTCGTGATTTTCGACGCCCCGACCGTCGCGAAGATGGCCGACCACCTCGCCCGTGAGCACCGCGGCGCCGTCGTCCGCCTCTGGGGCCCGGAGTCGCTCGGAGAGACGTCCGCCACGGAGGAGACGGCGGCTCGCGTCGACGACCGGACGCTGGCCGAATTCCGCGGCCTGGTCCGTCCTCTCGCACCCGCCGTCCTGTCCGGGAAGAACCGGCCGGCCGTGTTCGTGCTGTCGCCGCCGCGCTCGGGCTCGACCCTGCTGCGCGTCATGCTCGGCGGCCATCCGAAGCTGTTCTCGCCGCCGGAGCTGGAGCTGCTCTCGTACAACACGATGGGCGAGCGCAGGGCGGCGTACCCGGGCCGCGACAGCTTCTGGCTCGAAGGCGCGATCCGCGCCGTCATGGAGGCCCGCGAGTGTGGCCCCGAAGAGGCCAAGGCCGAGGTGGAGGCCGCCGAGCGCGAGGACTGGACCACCCAGCGCTTCTACGCTTGGCTCCAGGAGCGGATCCAGGGCCGGCTCCTTGCAGATAAGACGCCCTCCTATGCGCTCGACCCGGCCATCCTGGAGCGGGCCGAGGCGGCGTTCGACCGGCCGTTCTACATCCACCTGATCCGCCATCCCTACGGCATGATCCGCAGCTTCGAGGAGGCCAAGCTCGACCAGCTCTTCTTCCGCCAGCCGCACGGCTTCCCGCGGCGCACCCTGGCCGAGCTGATCTGGCTGGCGAGCCACCGCAACGTGGCCGCGTTCCTGGCCGGGATTCCGTCGGAGCGCCAGCACTGGGTCCGTTTCGAGGAACTCGTGCGCGACCCCGAGGGCGAGATGCGCCGCGCCTGCGCGTTTCTCGGGATCGACTACCACCCGGACATGGCCGATCCCTACAAGGACAAGAGCGCCCGAATGACCGACGGTCTCCATGCCGACAGCCGCATGCTCGGCGACGTCAAGTTCCACCAGCACCGCGGCGTGGACGCGAGCGCGGCCGAGAGCTGGCGCGCCCTGGCGGCCGAGCACTCCCTGGGCGAGCCCACCTGGGAGACCGCGGTCGCACTCGGCTACGAACGGCTTGCGACGGGCCTCGCCCCGATCGTCCCGCGTCCTGTCGAGCCGGGCGAGCCCCTGCCGCTGTCCTTTGCCCAGGAGCGTCTCTGGTTCCTCGACCGGCTGGTGCCTGGGAGCGCGCTCTACAACATCCCGGCGGCCCTGCGCCTGGACGGCGACCTCGACGAAGCCGGCCTGGAGCGGACCCTTGAAACCATCGTCCGCCGCCATGCCGTGCTGCGGGCTACATTCGGAGAAACTCCGGAGGGCCCGGTCCAGACCGTCCACGAGACAGGCTTCCGGCTGCCGCGGCTCGACCTCTCTGCGCTTCCAGGCGCTCCCCGCAACGCCGAGCTGCGGCGGCTCGCCGAGGACGAGGCCCGCCGGCCCTTCGATCTGGCCCGCGGGCCGCTCTTCCGCGCCGTTCTCATCCGGCTGGAAGCCTCCGGCCATGCCCTCCTGGTCACGATGCATCACATCGTCTCGGACGGCTGGTCGATCGGACTCCTGGTGCGCGAGGCTGCGGCGCTCTACACCGGCCAGGCGGTCCCCGAGCTTCCGGTCCAGTATCCGGACTTCGCCCGCTGGCAGCGGCAGTGGCTCCAGGGCGAGGCCCTGGAACGGCAGATCACCTACTGGCGCGAGGCGCTCGACGGCGCCGCGCCGCTCGACCTGCCCGCGGACCGGCCACGCCCGGCCGTGCGCACGCCGGCCGGCGGGCTCCTGGAGGTCCGCCTGCCCGCCGCCCTGCGCGAGCGCGCCGAGGCCCTGGCCCGCGCCCGTGGCGCCAGCCTCTTCATGGTGCTGCTCGCCGCCTTCCAGGCGCTGCTCCACCGCCTTTCGGCCCAGGACGACCTCACGGTCGGCACCCCGGTGGCGGGCCGCAACCGGGCCGAGATCGAGCCGCTGATCGGACTGTTCGTCAACACCCTCGTGCTGCGTTCGGACGCCTCCGGCGACCCGTCGTTCGACAGCCTCGTGGGGCGCACCCGCGCCCGCGCGCTCGGCGCTTTCGCCCATCAGGACGTGCCCTTCGAGCGGCTCGTGGAAGAGCTGGCGCCGGAGCGCGACCTCGCCCGTCCGCCGCTCTTCCAGGTGATGTTCGCGCTCCAGAACGCCGCGGGAGACCTGCGGCTGGAGCTGCCCGGCGTCACCCTTTCGGCCCTGCCGGTGGAGACCGGGATCGCCAAGTTCGACCTGACGCTGAGCCTGGCCGAGACTCCGGCCGGTCTTCGGGGCGGCTTGGAGTACAGCCGCGATCTCTTCGACCGGCCGACCGTCGCCCGGCTGGCCGGATGGTTCGAGACCCTGCTCGCCGCGGCCCTGGACGCCCCCGGCCAGCCGCTCTCCGATCTCCGCCTGCTCACCGAGGCCGAGGCCCGGCAGGTGCTCATCGAGTGGAATCTCACCGAGGTCGAGATCCGCTTCGAGCCGGTGCACCGGCAGGTGGAGGCCCATGCCTCGGCCTGGCCCGGCGCGCCGGCCGTGATGGGAGAGCACGGCATCCTCACCTATGGCGAGCTGAACCGCCGCGCCAACCGTCTGGCCCACCGGCTGCGGCGGCAGGGCGTAGGGCCGGAGGACGTGGTGGCCCTGCGCCTGCCGCGCTCGCCCGAGCTGGTGACCGCCGCCCTGGCCGCGCTCAAGGCCGGAGCCGCCTACCTGCCCATCGACCCGGCGCATCCCGGCGAGCGCGCCGCCTACATCGTCCGCGACTCCGGTGCCCGGCTGCTGATCGAGACCGTGGAGGCCACGCCGGACGAGCCGGAGACGGATCTCGATCTGCCGCTCACCTCCGACCGCCTGGCCTATGTGATCTACACGTCCGGCTCGACCGGCGAGCCCAAGGGGACCGAGCTGCTCCACGGCGGCCTCGCGAACCTCTGCGCCTGGCACCGGCGGCTCTACGGGCTCGGGCCGGACGACCGCTCGGCGCTCGTGGCCGGCCCCGGCTTCGACGCGTCGGTCTGGGAGATGTGGCCCTGCCTGACGGCCGGCGCGACGCTCTGCATCCCCCCGGCCGACACCGTGACATCGCCGCCGGACCTCGCCGCCTGGCTGGCCGAGCGGCGGATCACCGTGACCTTCCTGCCGACGCCGCTCGCCGAGGCCGTCCTGGGAGAGGTGGGGGAGGGCGCGGCGTTCCGCGGCCTGCGGGCGATCCTCACCGGCGGCGACCGGCTGCACCGCCGGCCGTCCGCGGGCGCCCCGTTCGCGCTGGTCAACCACTACGGACCCACCGAGTGCACCGTGGTCACCACGGCCGGCGTCGTGGACCCCGGCGGCGACCGGCTGCCGGCGATCGGCCACCCCATCGACAACACCCGCGTCGCGATCCTCGACCGCGCCCTGCGGCCGGTCCCGGCCGGCGTTCCCGGCGAGCTGTGCGTGTCCGGCGCGAGCCTCGCCCGCGGCTACCGCAACCGGCCGGCCCTGACCGCGGAGAAGCTGGTGCCCGACCCCCACGGCCGGCCTGGAGACCGGATGTACCGCACCGGCGACCTCGCGCGCTGGCTGCCGGACGGCGAGATCGAGTTCCTCGGCCGGATCGACCACCAAGTCAAGATTCGCGGCGTCCGGATCGAGCCGGGCGAGATCGAGGCCGCCCTGGCCCGCCACCCTGACGTCCGCGAAGCCGCCGTGCTGGTCCGGGAGGGAAGGCTGGTGGCGTATGTTGTGACCTCATCCCCTATCCCCCTCTCCCCTCTCCCACCCTTCCCCCGCCGGGAGAGGGGGGACGTAGCTGGGATTGAGTTGCCAGGATCGCAGGAAGAGGCCTCGACGGCGTTCCCCCTCTCCCGGGGAAGGTCGGGCGGGAGATGGGAGAGGGGGCCAGGGGGTGAGGTCTTCCGCGCCGCCCTCGCCGCGCGCCTTCCGGACGTCATGGTCCCATCCGGCTGGGTCTTCCTCGACGCCCTGCCGCTCACGCCGAACGGCAAGGTCGACCGCCGTGCCCTGGAGCGCATCGCCCCGGCCGCCGCCACCGAGGAGGAGGCCGGCTTCCGCACCCCCACCCAGGAGCTGCTGGCCGGCATCTGGTCCAGCCTGCTGGGGGCTGTTCCGGGTCCGTCGGACGGCTTCTTCGCCGTCGGCGGCCACTCGCTGATGGCCGCGCGCCTGGTCGCCCGCGTCCGCGACCTGTTCGGCGCCGAGCTGCCGCTCCGGGCCGTCTTCGAGGAGCCCACCCTGGCCGGGCTCGCGGCGCGCATCGACCGCGAGCGGGGGAGCGGCGTGGCGACGGCGCCTCCCGTCGAGCCCCGGCCGGCCGGACCCGTGCCGCTCTCCTTCGCCCAGGAGCGCCTGTGGTTTCTCGACCGGCTGGAGGCCGGGGCCTCGGCCGGCTACACCATCGCCGTGGCCCTGCGCATCCGCGGAGACCTGCGGCCCGATCTCTTCGAACAGGCGGTCAACGGCGTGGTCCGCCGCCACGAGGCCCTGCGCACCACCTTCGCCACAGGTCCCGGCGGCAGTCCCGAGCAGGTCGTGGCGCCGGCCCTGGCCGTCGCGGTCCCGGTGGTCGATCTCTCCGGGCTCGGAGAGGGAGAGACCGAGGCCCTTCGCCTGTTCCGCGCCGAGGCCGCCCGCGGGTTCGACCTCCAGGCCGGGCCGCTGCTCCGGCCGCTCCTCGTCAAGATTGGCGACGGCGACCACCGGGCGCTCCTGACCCTGCACCACATCGTCGCGGACGGCTGGTCCGCCGGCATCCTGGTGCGCGAGATCGCGGACCTGTACCAGGGGCTCGACCTGGCCCCGCTCCCGGTGCAGTACGGCGATTACGCCCTCTGGCAGCGGCGCTGGCTCTCCGGGGAGACGCTCGCCCGCCAGATCGCGTGGTGGACCGCCGCGCTCGCCGGCGCCCCGACGGTGCTCGACCTGCCGGCCGACCGGCCGCGGCCTCCCGTGCTGAGCTTCCGCGGCGGCAGCCGGCCGCTGGAGATCGACGGCTCCTTGACTGGCGCGCTGCGGGACCTGGGGCGGAGCCGCGGCGCGACCCTGTTCATGACCCTCCTCGCCGGTTTCGACGCCCTGCTCCAGCGCTACACCGGCCAGGAGGACCTGCTCGTGGGCTCGCCCGTCGCCAACCGCCCGCGGGCGGAGCTGGAGACGCTCGTCGGCCTGTTCGTCAACACCCTTGTGCTGCGCGGCCGGCCGCGGCCGGAGCGGTCCTTCGGCGAGCTGCTGGAGGAGGTCCGCGGCCATGCCCTCGACGCCTATGCCCACCAGGATCTGCCGTTCGAGCGCCTCGTCGAGGAGCTGCGCGTCGAGCGCAGCCTCGCCCGCACGCCGCTCCACCAGGTGGTGTTCGCCCTCCAGAACAACCCGGCCGGGCCCGTGGCCGTCTCCGGCCTCGTCCTGGAGCCGCTCGCGATCCCGGGCGGCACGGCCAAGACCGACCTCCTGCTCTCGCTGGCGGAAGAGGGAGAGCGGCTGACCGGCGGCTGGGAGTACAGCTCCGACCTCTTCGACGCTTCCACGATCGACCGCCTCTCCGGCCACCTCCGCACCCTGCTCGAAGGCGCCGCGGCCGACCCCGGCGCCCGGCTCGGCGACCTGCCGCTGCTGACCGGCGCCGAGCGCCACCAGCTCCTGGAGGGGTGGAACGACACCGCCCGGCCGATGGCCGCCGCCTGCCTCCACACCCTGTTCGAGGCCCGGGTCCTGTCCGCGCCGGACGCCGTGGCCGCCGTGTTCGAGGGGGAGAGCCTCACGTACGCCGAGCTGGACGCGCGGGCCGACCGCCTGGCCCGGCGGCTCGCCGCCCTCGGCGCCGGACCGGAGACCCTGGTCGCCATCTGCGAGCCGGAGAGCCTGGACCGCCTGGTCGCCGTGGTCGGAGCCTTCAAGGCCGGGGCCGGCTACCTGCCGCTCGATCCGACCCACCCGGCGGACCGCCTGCGGTTCATGCTGGAGGACTCCGGAGCCCGGTTCCTGCTGGCCCGGAAGAGCTTGCTGGGGATCCTGCCGGAAGGCACGGCCCGCCTCGTTCTCCTGGATGAGTTGGACGAACGGGTGGAGGCCCCGCTGCCGCGCGTCGTCCCCGACAACCTCGCCTACGTCATCTACACTTCGGGCTCCACCGGCCAACCGAACGGCGTCCTCGTCTCGCACGGCGCGGCGGCGCACCTCGTGCGCCAGGCGGTCGGGCACTTCGAGGTGGAGCCCGGGAGCCGCGTGCTCCAGGTCGTCTCCTTCAGCTTCGACGCCTCGGTGCTGGAGACCTGGATGGCGCTCGTCTCCGGCGCGACGCTCTGCATCGGCACGAGGGAGAGCCGGATGTCCGGCGAGGCGCTGGCGGAGCTCATCCGGCGCGAGGCGGTCACCACCGCCGTGCTGACCCCGGCCGGCCTGGGCGGGCTCGATCCGGACGGCGTGCCGTCGCTGCGGGTGGCGAGCGTGGGCGGCGACCGCTGCCCGGCCGAGCTGGCGAGCCGGTGGGCGCCTCCCGCCTCCGGCCTGCGCCGGCTCCTCAACTGCTACGGCCCGACCGAGGCCGCCATCTACGCCACCCTGGCCGTCTGCCGGGGAGCCTACCGCCGCGAGCCGCCGATCGGCCGGCCCGTGGCCAACGTGAGGGCCCACGTCCTCGACGCCCGCGGCCGGCTCGCGCCCGTCGGCGTGCCGGGAGAGCTCTGCCTGGGCGGCGACGGCCTGGCGCGGGGCTACCTCGCGCGCCCGGCGCTCACCGCGGAGCGCTTCGTGCCCGACCCGTTCGGCGCCGCGGGAGAGAGGCTCTACCGCACCGGCGATCTCGTACGGCGACTGCCTGATGGAGATCTGGAATTTCTCGGCCGAGTCGACGGTCAGGTCAAGATCCGCGGCCTGCGCATCGAGGTCGGTGAGATCGAGGCCGCGCTCGGAAGCCATCCGGCGGTCGCCGAGTGCGCCGTCCTGGTGCGCGACTCGCGCCTCGTGGCCTACGTGGTGGCCTCACCTTCTGTCCCCCTCTCCCATCTCCGCGACTTCCTCCAATCCCGTCTGCCCGAGTACATGGTCCCGGGGAGCTTCCGCTTCCTCGAATCGCTGCCGCTCGGCCCGACCGGCAAGGTGGACCGGGGCGCCTTGCGCCGGCTTGGCCTCGCGCCCGATTTAACGCCAGAGCCCGGCGCCGGCCGGCTGGAGGCCCGGGACACCCTGGAGCTGGAGCTGCTGCGCATCTGGGAGTCCGTCCTGGGAGCTTCGCGCCTCGGCGTGCGGGATGGCTTCTTCGAGGCCGGCGGCCACTCGCTCCTCGCGGTGCGGCTGGTGGAGCAGGTGCGGCAGCGCTTCGGCCGCGACCTGCCGCTCTCCGTCCTTTTCCAGGGCGGCACCGTCGAGGCCATGGCCGCTCTCCTGCGCGAGGACGCGCCGGCCCCGTCCTGCCTGGTGCCGATCCAACCCGGCGGCTCCCGGCCGCCGTTCTTCTGCGTCCACCCGGCCGGTGGCGACGTCCTCGGCCTCGCGGCGCTCGCGAGGAGCCTGGGCCCGGACCAGCCGTTCTACGGTCTCCAGTCGCGCGGCCTCGCCGCGGACGAGGAGCCGCTCACCCGCATCGAAGACATGGCGCGCCTCTACCTGGAGGAGGTCCGCCGCGTGCAGCCCGCGGGACCTTACCGTCTCGGCGGGTGGTCGCTCGGCGCGCTCATCGCGTTCGAGATGGCGCGCCAGCTCCGCGAGGCCGGAGACGAGATCTCCCTGCTGGCCGTGCTCGACAGCTCGCCCGATGTTGCAGGGCTGGAGACCGGCGAGGATCCTGTCTCTGCCCTGGTCGACATCGGGCGCTATGTCGAGCGCCTCTGGGGGCGGCCTGTCGGGCTGGAGCCGGCCGATCTGGAAGGCCTCGACGTGGAGGCCGGCCTCGAGCGGCTGCTGGAGCGGCTGCGGCTGGCCGACCTCCTGCCGACCGGGTCGGGAGTGGACCCGCTCCGCCGCATCCTCCGCGTGTATCAGGCGAACACCCGGGCCGCGAGGCTCCACGTCCCGGGCCGCTATCCGGGCCGCGTTACGCTCTTCCGGGCCGCGGACGGGCCGGG
>DATANP010000109.1:0-3749 GCA_036266195.1 Thermoanaerobaculia bacterium
CACATGGTGGAAGCCGTTGACCGGAGCTCCGGGAATGACGCCGGACGCCACCTGGCTCCCGGCAGCGAACACGGTGAAGGTCCCGGAGCTCGTGAGCAGTGCCCAGAGCTTTCCGGCGCTCCAATAGGCTGCGGTTGCCTGATCGGCGAACCCCAGGCCGACCCAAGCGGAGAGCGCCGGATCGATGTCGCCGCTCACGGCAACCTTGGGGGTTCCAGGGAGAGTCGATGGATTGAACGGCACACCTCCGACGGCTGCGCCGTCGACGATCCGGCCTCCCGAGAACATGGCGGCCGGTTGGGCGGTCCAGGTTACGCCGCCAACCTCGCTGGTACGGCCGTTGAGCGAGCCTGTACTCGAGAAGGAGTCGAAGATCAGGCGGTTCAAGGCAATGCAGGAGCCTTGGAGCGGATCGCCGTAACCGTTGCTGCCATAGGCGAGGATCTCTGCGCCGTCCGATTGCCCGTCACAGTCGGTGTCGGCCTGCAACGGATTGGTCCCGATCAGCTCTTCGAAACCGTCGATCGCGTTGTCGGAATCGCTATCGACGTTGGGATAGACGTAACCGATCCAAAGATTCAGCCCGGGCGGCGCTGTATACCCGGCGGCCTGCATCTGCGCTACCTCCGACTCGGGGAAGATGGCGTAGTCGTCCCGCGCGGAGTTGTACATACGATAAAGGCGCACGGCGCCGGCCGGGATGCAGCTCGGCTCCGGTGTGCAGCGTTGATAAATATAGCCCTCGATGCCGTCCAACTCGTAGCCTACATTCTTAAACGCCAGGATACCTGCGGTTTCCGTGGTGTAGGTGGAGTCGCGGTTGTTCGGATTGCTCGGCCCCCCGGGAAAGGTTCCTTGGAACGTCATTCGATAGAGCGGCACAAGGGGACGACCATTGGGTGAGCGGTCGGTGGTAAAAATGTAGACTGACGCTCTGGGCTCAGGAAAGCATGGTCCGACTTGGCAGCCTGCACCTGGGAAGTAGCCGTACCCTGGCACATCGGGCACGGGCACACCGTCGGGGTCAACGTCGGTGTAGTAGATATCCGCCCATTCGGCCGCCGCTCCCATCTGCGGCACCGTGGTGTAGAAGCGGTCTTCAGCAGGCGGGCTGTAGAGGCTGAAAAGAGGCGTCAAGCGGTTGAGTAGAACGGCGTTTGCCACCTTGCCCAACGCCTTGTCGGCCGCGGCTGCGATGTTGGGCTTCCCTTTTCCGTACTGCGGGTCCCAGCCAGGCGGGTTTTCCAGGCTGGATAGCAATATGTTCTTGATATCGTCTTTCGACAGCAGCGGGTTGATCGAACGCAGGAGGCCAGAGGAGCCTGCGAGGTAAGGGGACGCCATCGACGTACCTGTGCAGGGTCCATAACCCGGATAACCTGGCAAAGGGAGGGCACTCGCATCACAGCCACCCTCGGGCCAGTAGGGCAGCCCTTCGTAGAAGGTAGAAAGAACCTGCTTGGCGGGCGTGTTGAGTTGGTTGGGGTCATAGTTGGAGCCACATTCGACAGAGGTCGTGGCGCATTCGTTCCAGAAGGCGCCGCCCGGAGCGAGCCCACCAGCCGCCAGGACCCGAGGATCTTTGGCGGGAAAGTCGATCTGACTGCTGCCGTCGTTGCCGGCGGCTGCGACGATCACGACATCCCGGTCTTGCGCATGCTGCAGGGCCATGCAAAGAGGCGCCGTCGGCTGAATGGAGCAGTCTGGAGGGTTCTCGCTGGGCCGCTTGCCAAGGCTCATGTTGAGCGCCTGGGCGCCCCTGTCAACTGCACCGTAGATTCCAGCCACCCAATCGGCCTCATCCACGCCTACGTTGAACCACGCTTGATATGTGCTGTACCACCTGAGATGACTGATCTTGGAAATGATCAGGCTGCAGTTCCAGCACGAGCCTGCAACTCCGGTCCCGTTGTTGGAGGTTGCCCCGACGATCCCGGCGACATGCGTCCCATGCCCGGCCCGGCCCACGGTTCGAAGTTCTCCGCCCTCCACCTGCGGCTGTCCCTCGTCGACATTGGTGTCGTCATAACCATAGTCATAGGAAAGTTGGGGCCGGAAATTGCCGCCATCGTAGTAGAGCGTGGAAGTGCCCGACGTGTGGAAGGCACGAAGATCCGGATGGTTCACTTCGATGCCCAGGTCGATCACTCCTACCCAACCATGTCCCTTCGTACGATCCCATGCGTCCGGCAGATGGAGCAGATAGCTCCCCCACTGCTGCTCGTTCGGAGGGTCGATGGGAGATGGGAACAGTGGGTCGGAAGGTGTGACCGAGAGAAAAATGCGGTGGTTCTCCCCGACGTATAGGATTTGAGGATTTCGTTCGAGGACCGACTGGATCGCGCTCACCTTGACGATAGAAGGATAGGAAAGCACCAGATAACGCTCGAGGAACGCTCCCGGCGCATCAGGATCGCGATCGAATTGGCCGCTATCCTTGTGCCGGTCTCTCGGCGGAATTACAAATCGAACCTGAGTCGGTCCTCCGATGCTGAGATCGAGCGGAAGCGAAAGTCCGCTCCTCGCTCGGCCCACGACCTCTTCGGGAGTTGGAACACCGGGCTCTGAAGCCAGGAGCACGATCAACTCATGGCGATCGTCGGAAAAGGAATCTGTGTGGGCCGAGGGCTCGGCCTGAACCGAGGTGAGGACGCCCAGGGCTCCCAGACCGGCGAATATCCACGGCAACATGGAGACACGTCTGTAGCTCATCTAATAACCTCCTTCGGATCTGGTCGATCTGTACTGCCCAATCGTCCCAGTGCTTGCGGACTACTTTCTGGCATTGGGGGCAGCCGTGAACCAGGTGGCGCACCAGGGCTCTGTTCTCGGCCTGACTGGACTCGCCGCGAACGAAGCGCTCGATCTGCTTCGGGTCGGGATGCTTCTCTTCAGCCATCTTCATCGTGACTCTCCGGTGTTCGATCCCAGAGAGTGCAGCGACTGGACCAGGCGAGATCGGAACCCTAAGTGATTCAGAAGAAAGGATTGCCCACGCGCGGCCTGGGCCACGGGTTCCATCTTCGGAACCGCTCGCGGTCAGCGTTGTTCCAGATCTGGAATGCTATTTCCAGTCGCCGGTAAGTTGGAAAGCCGCCCAGTAGTAAGGGTGGGTAAAATCCTGGCTGTGAATCATCTCGTTCTGGGCGCTGCGCAGCGCCTGGTCCTTGCTTTCCCCCTGGCGTAGACTGTAGAAGCGCTTCATGAGGTCGGCGGTGGAGATGTCGGAAACGCTCCACAACGAGGCAAGGACCGATCGGGCGCCGGCATACTGAAAGGCCTGAGTCCCCCATCTCCTGGCCCAGGGCCTGCGGGAAGTCAATCAACATCTGACCCGCTATGTGGGCGGCTGAAGCCGGGGAGCGAATCGTTATCACTCGGCGCGGCCAACCTGTGGCGCTTCTTTCCCCGCTTCCCCGGCAGGAGCGGTCTCGGCCAGACTCTTACGGGCCAGCCTCTGGCATCGGGGGCAGCCGTGGACCAGATGGCGCACCAGGGCTCTGTTTTCGGCCCCGCTGGCCTTGGCGAGCGAGCGACGGGCCGGAGTGGCCGGCCCCGCAGTTAGCGAGTATTAGTAGACAGCGCAGCAGTCTATCGAACATCGTGTTACCGCGCGGTGACAGGCCATAATGCACTTGCCTCTCGTAATTGCTGGCTCCAAAGGACAATCCTCTGCGCAGGGGTCATACAGCAAGTAGCAGCCGCAGTCGTCGCCCGAGCAACTCGCCTGGACCCGGTCCGGAGGCACC
>DATANP010000110.1:0-2019 GCA_036266195.1 Thermoanaerobaculia bacterium
ACGGCCACCGCTCCCAGGCCGGCCGCCGCGATCCAGCGGCCTCCGGGAAACGGCAGGGCTCCGAAGGCCAGCAGGATCAGGACGCCCAGCAGGTCGGTGACCCGCTCGGCCAGCACCGCGGGCACCACGCGCAGCGCCGGACCGCCGCCCATCTCCCGCACCAGCCACGCCTTGCCGAGCTCGCCGGCCTTGCCCGGCGTCACCGAGAGCAGGAAGCCGGCCAGGAACACCGCCAGGCTCCGGACGCGGGACAACCGTACGCCGAGGGCCTTCAGGTAGACCTCCCAGCGCACGAAGCGAAGCACGTAATTGACCAGCGAAAGACCCAGGACCGGCGCCAGCAGGCGGAAATCGAAGTCGCCCAGACGGCCGGCCAGCTTGCGCGCGTCCGAGGCCAGGATCAGGCCGATCAGTGCCAGCAGCCCGAGGCCGAGCGGGATCATCAGCCTCCGGCCGAGGTGCTCGAGACCGGAGGCTTCAACCTGCTTCTCCGAAGGGCTCAGGCGACCTTCTCTTTCGCGACCGCTTCAGACGCCTCGGGATACTGCTCGAAGAGGCGCATCCACTTGCTGGTCCTGGCGTACTGCTCGATCCGCTTCTTGCCCACCGTGGGGTACCACGCGAAGTCGTGGTAGAAGTACGAGCCGAACACGAAGAAGTAGACCAGCGGCGTCCGGAACAGCAGCTTCTGGAGACCCTTGAGCGGCCCAAACCAGACCAGGTCGCCGAAGCGCGAGACCGCGTTGTCCCCCACCGAGAAGCGGAAGTTCCAGTTCGAGACGTCCTCGCCCACCACCTCGATGTCCCGCGGATCGCCGACGCCCAGCCCGGCGTCGTGCGCCAGCCGGATGTAAGGGACCGACATCGGGTCGAAGCCCATCATCTTCGTGGCCACGGCGTCGATCGCCACCTGGTCGCCCGAGGCGAGGAGGATGTCCTTCTCGACCGGGATCATCGTCCGCGGGCCCGGCCCGTTGCCGGCGGTCGTGCCGTCCATCACCGCGAAGAGGCCGGTGTGGATCTCCTTCTGGATGGTCAGCAGGTCGACCAGCGTCTCGTGGATGTACGAGTGCGTGTAGTGCCGCCGGGTGTTGAGCAGGCCGCCGAAGGCGTTCTTCATCGCCCCGGTCGTGGTGGTGTAGATGTGGCACTTGACGGTCGGGAGGTGGACGACGTTCTTGCCGAGGAAGAATTCGGGGATCGTGATGCCCTCGGGGTAGATCTTGGGCAGTACCAGCATCTTGCCCTTGGGCTGGTACTGGATCCACTTGAGGTCGTCCTCGAAGCAGTTGTAGCGCACCGGGATGCCGTACTTGTCCAGCACCGGCAGGTAGCGGTTGAGCCGCTCGCCCTTCTTCGGGTCGGTCACGACCGTGTTGTTCTGGACGCAGACCTGGTCCGTGTATCCGTCGGCGTTCAGCTTCTGGATCGTCCCTTCGAGCTGCCACGGGGTGGTATTGGCCCCGGGGAACGGGAAGTGCCAGGAGATGTTGTCCTTGAGGATGGTGGTCGCGCCGGGCGCGAGGTGCTTCTTCACCTCGGCCAGCTCCATGGTCCGGCCGACGTCCTCCAGGACGGTCTCGGGCCGGGTCTTGACGACGGCTACACGGGCTTTCGGGGGCATCAGATACGTCTCCGGATCAATTCTCAGGGGAGCGGCGGACTGCCGGGTCAGCCATTATACAGGAGGTGACCACAGGATGTCCGCGGCGGTCGCCGCGAAGAGCCAGAGGGAGAGCGCGCCGTTGGCCGTGAAGAAGGCCGCGTTGAGCCGGGACAGGTCGTTCGGCCGGACCACCCAGTGCTGCCAGCCGATCAGCGCGAGGCAGCCGGCCCACCCGATCCAGAACCCCGGCCCCAGCCCGGGATAGATCCGCGGCAGCAGCGCCAGCAGGCCGAGCATGAGCGCGTGGAGCACGGCCGAGATCCAGAGCGATCCGACCACCCCGAAGCGCGCCGGGATCGAGAAGAGGCCGCTCGTACGGTCGAAGTCCAGGTCCTGGAGCGCGTAGAGCACGT
>DATANP010000111.1:0-4669 GCA_036266195.1 Thermoanaerobaculia bacterium
GGCTGATCGGCAACAAGGGCGAGATGGGCGAGTTCGTGCTGCCTCTGCGCATCCCGGGCAAGCAGGGCCAGGGCAAGCTGGCGCTGGATGACTTCACGTATGACGCGCTCTCCTGGGCGCTGACCGCGCACGAGGGCCGGCCCGGGCACGAGCTTCAGATGTCCGCGATCGTGGAGAAGGGGGTCTCGAAGGCGCGCGCGATCTTCTCGTTCAACAGCGTGAACGTCGAGGGCTGGGCGCTCTACGCCGAAGCCGAGGTGAAGCCCTATCTGCCGCTCGACGCGCAGCTCGCCGCCCTCCAGAGCCGGCTCCAGCGCGCCGCCCGCGCGTTCCTCGACCCGGGGCTGCAGTCCGGGAAGATCACCCGCGAGGAGGCCACGCGCGTCCTGCGCGAGGAGGTCGGCCTCTCCGAGGGTATGGCCCTCCAGGAGGTGCAGCGCTACACGTTCCTCTCCCCCGGCCAGGCGACCTCGTACTTCTGCGGCTACAACCGCCTGATGGAGCTGCGCGCCGAGACCGAGCGCATCCTGGGGAAGAAATTCGACCGCCAGAAGTACCACGACTTCATCCTGGCCCAGGGCCTGCTCCCGCCGTCGCTCCTGCGCAAGGCGGTCCTGGAGGAGTTCGTGCCGCAGAGCGGCGCCACAACCACTCCCTGACCTCGCATCTTGCCGCAGTGCGGTATAGACTGTGGGGAAGGAGGCTGCGGCAAATGGACGAAAAGGGCAGGACGATCTTCATCACCGGGGCCGCCTCGGGCATCGGGCGCGAGACGGCCCTCCTCTTCTCCAGCAAGGGCTGGCGGGTCGGCGCGGTGGACGTGGACGAGGCCGGGCTCCAGAGGCTGGCCCAGGAGATCGGCGCAGCCGGCGATGACCGGTGCTGGACCGCGAAGCTGGACGTCCGCGACTACGCGGCCTGGCAGGAGCGCATCCGCGACTTCGGCGCCTGGAGCGGCTGGCGCATGGACGCGCTGTTCAACTGCGCGGGCATCATGAAGATGGGCCCCTTCGACCAGACCCCCATGGCGGAGCACGCGCGCACGGTCGAGGTCAACATCCTCGGAGTGATGAATGGCGTCCATGCCTCGCTGGAGCTGCTGAAGGCGACCCGCGACGCGCACGTCATCTCCATGTGCTCGGCCTCGGCGGTCTACGGCGTGCCGGACCTCGCCACCTACTCGGCGTCCAAGTTCTTCGTCCGCGGCTTCACCGAGGCGCTCAACATCGAGCTGGAGCCGCACGGCATCTGGGTGACCGACCTGATGCCGCTCTACGTGGACACGCCCATGGTCCGCAGCCAGACCTACCGCGCCGGCAGCCTGGAGACGTTCGGCGCCAGGCTGACCCCGAAGGAGATCGCCGGGCTCGTCTGGGAGGCCGCCCACAGCCGCAAGGTCCACTGGGTGCCGGGAGCCATGCTCAAGGCGCTGAACTATCTCGGCGGCGCCATGCCGTTCGTCTCCCGGCCCACGATGCGGCTGCTGGACAAGCGGAAGGCGCGGTAAGGGTGGCCCTGGAACGCACCCCCCGCACTCTCCAGGCCCTCGAATCCGGCATCCGGGAACGGCTCCATCTCGGAGCCCAGCTCCACGTCTCCCAACATGGAGAGATCGTGGCGAGCGGCGCCGTGGGCGAGGACCGGCCCGGCGTCCCCCTGACTCCCGATCATCTGATGCTCTGGCTCTCCTCTACCAAGCCGGTGGCGGCGGTGGCCCTGGCCCAGCTCTGGGAGCGCGGAAAGCTGGAGATCGACGACCCGGTCGCCCGGCACATCCCCGAGTTCGGAGCAAACGGCAAGGATCAGATCACCCTCCGTCATCTCCTCACCCATACCGCCGGCATCCGGATGCTCGACGTGGGCTGGCCGCGGGACCCGTGGGAGAAGATCCTTGAGCGAATCTGTGCCATGAAGCCCGAGCCGCGCTGGGTGCCGGGCGAGAAGGCGGGGTACAACCAGGCGTCGAGCTGGTTCGTGCTCGGCGAGGTGGTGCGCCGGGTGGACGGCCGTGGGTTCGACCGCTACATCCGGGAGGAGATCTTCGAGCCGCTCGGCATGGCCGACTCCTGGGTGGGCATGCCGAAGGATCGGTATCTCTCCTACCAGGAAGCCGGCCGGATCGGCACGATGTGGAACCTGGAGGCGGGCGGCCAGCCCGAGCCGCACGGGTGGGACACGGAGGAGCGCTGCACCTCGATCCACCCCGGGGGCAACGGATACGGCCCGACGCGCGACCTGGCCCGCTTCTACGAAATGATCCTCCAGCGGGGAGCCGGCATCCTCTCACCGCAGTCCGTCGAGGCCCTGACCGCGCCGCACCGGGTGGGGATGCTCGACGCCACGTTCAAGCACGTCATGGACTGGAGCCTGGGCTTCATCCCGAATTCCGCCCACTACGGGCCGGACACGGTGCCGTACGCCTACGGGCACCACGCCTCGCGCCGGGCGGTAGGCCACAGCGGCTACCGGTCGTCGGTGGCGTTCGCCGACCCGGAGCACGGGCTCGCCGTGGCCCTCGTTCTGAACGGTACCCCGTCGAACGAGAGCCACGAGCGGCGCGTGCGGGCGATCCTGGACGCCCTTTATCAGGATCTGGGAGGTTGAGCGTTCAGCAGGGACCGTTGTGGGCGGGGCGGACGCCGGCCTTCGCGATCTCGCACTTGTTGGCGTAGGTGGTTCCGTCGCAGCCGCAGATCTTCGGGCCGCCGCTCGGGCAGGGGTCCTGAACCGCGATGCAGCTTCCGGCGAGGTCGGGCTGGTTGCATTGGCCGGACGGATAGAGGCAGCCCTCACCGGCCGGGCACTGGAGACCGCCGATGCCGCCGCAGGTCTGGCCCACCTGCTCCGAGGCCGTGCCGCCGCCGCAGGCGCCGGTGTGCTGGAGAGAGACGCCGGCCATCTGCCGGACGCAGTCGTTGCTGTAGGTCTTGTTGTCGCAGCCGCACACCGGGTCGTACTGCTGCGTACAGTTCTGGGGGATGGCGGTACAGGTGCCCATCGTGCCGGAGCTCTTCTTCGGACAGGTTCCGGCCGCGAACTGACAGAACGAGCCGCTCCCGCAGTCGTTGTCGCGCACGCAGGCTGTCTGGGCCTGGAGCGGAGCCGATTGCGCGGCAAAGCCGATCACGAACGCCAGGACGAGCCCCAGGAAGACGTGGTTGTGGATTCTCGGATGCATGACAGACCTCCTTGGGTTGTCGTTGGTGGTTGGCTGCCGCAGGCAGCCGTTTATAGCCGGACACGCATGTCTGCAATGCCCGTGCCCCGGGGAAGGTCTATAGGTGGAGGAAGTAGCGAAGGCCCTGCCAGATCCACCAGATGCCGACGAGGCGGAAGACCCAGAGCAGGTTGCGGACACCCAGCAGGAAGAAGTTGTGGACCGGGAACGGGACGGCCGTGGGCAGCCGGCCGGGCACCGGTGGCATGGCGAAATAGCCGAACGCTGCCAGATTGACCGTGATGCCCACGACCAGTTTGAAGAGAGCGGTGGCATCGTCCACCGGGACCTGCCGGCCGAAGGCGGCAGCGGCGAGCGTGCCGAGCAGGATCAGAAGCGGCCCGAAGATGCCGGCGCGCAGGACCCAGCGCCAGGAGGCCAGGAACGAAAAATATTTCGCGGCCGGTTCCCGGTGGCCGGCACAGCACCGCGCCTGGATCACACGCTCGCCCGCCTGGAGGTCCAGGGTGTCGCCCTCGCCGGCCGGGAGAACGCGGTTGCACCAGACGCACTTCACCGGCACCGACCGTTCCATGTAGGGCCGGGCCAGGAACCGGTGCCCCAGCATCAGCACCACCCCGCCCACCAGGCTCGCTCCGATCGGCTCCGGGTGCCGGACGAAGAGGAACAGCACCAGCGGGATGAAGAGGAAAAGCAGAATGCCCGTGAGTTGGGTCTTCACGGGGCCGGATTATAAAGGACCCAAAAGACTGCAAGGACAGCAGGGACCAAAGGCTGTCCTTGGGTCCTTGAGGTCCTTGCAGTCCTTTTTGTCCTTTACTTGCTGGCTCGCGACTTGCATTTCCGTAACCTCGGATGGGGGCTGTACACCTTTCGACAGTAATTCGAGGAGGCGGGAGCGGGGATGCCGGCCTGCCGGGCCTGGAGCGGGCCCGGCTGGAGTTCCCCACCGTGGGTTTCAGCATGGAAGAGCTTACAAACGTGCCGGCCCTCTCCCTCGGGGCTCAGGAGTGGGAGTCGCCGCGCTTCCCTTTTTATGAGCTGGACGCCCGGCTCGACGACCTCGCCGGCTCGACCGACGGCCCCTGGCGCCTCGACCTTGCCGCGGACCGCTGCCGGCTGCCGGGCATGGCCCTGGAGGTGCTCACCCGCTGCCAGCGGCTGGTCGGACGCCGGAACGCCGCCTCCTCCATCCCGCTCTTCGACCGGGTGCTGGAACACCACTGCGCGATCCACGATCTTTCCAAGCCGCTGGTCCGCGCCGACTGGGCGCATTCGGTGGACGTCTGGCAATGGACCTTGCGGCTCGATCCGGACGCCGGGCTGGCCGTCCAGCTCGCCGCGCTGTTCCATGACGTCGAGCGCCTGATCTCCGAGGCCGACGTCCGCGTCGAGCACCAGGCGAAGGACTATCAGGCCTTCAAGGACGAGCACGCCCGGCGCGGCGCCGAGCTCGCCGACCGCACCCTGGCCGAGGCCGGGGTGGATGCC
>DATANP010000112.1:0-7995 GCA_036266195.1 Thermoanaerobaculia bacterium
CCTGGCCCGCGAGGACCGGCCGGGCGACAAGCGGCTGGTGGCCTATCTGACGGGGGAGGGGACCGCGACGGCCGAGCTGCGCCGGCACCTCGCGGCCTCGCTGCCCGAGTACATGATCCCGGCGGCCTTCGTGGTCCTGCCGGCCCTGCCACTCTCGCCCAACGGCAAGGTGGACCGCAAGCTCCTGCCCGCGCCGGAGGCCAGGGCCGAGGGGACCCGCGAGCCCGTGGCGCCGCGCACGCCGCTGGAGGCCTACCTGGCCGGCCTGTGGCAGGAGCGGCTTGGCGTAGAGCGAGTCGGCATTGAGGACGACTTCTTCGCGCTGGGCGGCAATTCGATCTCCGGGGCCATCCTGATCAACCAGATCCAGGAGAAGCTCGGCGAGATCGTCCACGTGGTCGTCATTTTCGACGCGCCCACGGTCGAGCGCATGGCCGCCTATCTGTTGGAGAACCACGCCCGGACCGTGCAGCGGATCTGGGGCCTCGCGGCTGGCGGCGATCGGCGCGAGGACCGCATCGACGCCGCCAAGGCGGCGCAGATGCGCGCGCTGATCCACCCCCTGCCGCCGCTCGCGGCCGGCGAGTCGAAGAACCCGCCGGCGGTGTTCGTGCTAGCGCCGCCGCGCTCGGGCACGACGCTGCTCCGGGTCCTCCTCGGCGGCCACCCGCGCCTGTTTGCCCCGCCCGAGCTGGAGCTGCTCACCCACGACACCATGGCGGAGCGGCGGGCGGCCTACACCGGGCGCGAAGCCTTCTGGCTGGAAGGCCTGGTGCGGGCGGTCATGGAGATCCGCGGCTGTGGCCCCGACGAGGCGGCCGCGGTCACGGAAGGCTGGGAGCGGGACGGCTGGCCTGTGCAGCGGGCCTACCGCCAGCTCCAGGAGTGGCTGGGAGACCGGATCCTGGTCGACAAGACGCCCTCCTACGCCTTCAATCCGGGCGTGCTCCGCCGCGCCGAGGCGGGGTTCGACGGCGCCCTCTACGTCCACCTGGTGCGCCACCCCGGCGGCATGATCCGCTCGTTCGACGAGGCGAAGCTCGACCGGATCTTCTTCCGCCGGCCGCACCCGTTCACCCGGCGCGAGCTGGCCGAGCTGCTCTGGCTGATCAGCCAGGAGAACATCCTGCGCTTCCTGGAGGACATCCCGGAGGAGCGGCGCCACGCCGTCCGCTTCGAGGACTTGCTGCGCGACCCGGAGCCGGTCCTGCGCGGCCTCTGCAATTTCCTCGGGCTGGATTTCGAGCCCGCCATGCTGCGGCCGTACGACGGTCGCCGCATGACCGACGGTCTCCGCGCCGAGTCCCGCATGCTCGGGGACGTCAAGTTCCACACCCACTCCGGCATCGACGCCGGGGTCGCCGAGCGCTGGCGCGAGGAGCTGCCCGAGGAGTCGCTCGGCGACGAGACGGTCCGCATGGCGGCCGCGCTCGGCTATGAGGCCCGCGCCGGCAGGGCATCCTCGTCGATCCCGCGCCGCGCCTGGCGGCCGGGCGAGCCGCGTCCGTTGTCGTTCTCCCAGGAGCGGCTCTGGTTTCTCGGCCAGTTCGATCCGGACAGCTCGTTCTACAACATCACCAACGTCCTGCGCTTCGCCGGGCCTCTCGACATCGCCGCCCTGGCGCGCAGCCTGGACGCGATCCGCCGGCGCCACGAGGTGCTGCGCACGGTCTTCTCGGCCTCGGCCGCCGGCCCGTTCCAGGTCGTCGTCGATCCGCCCGCGGTGGGCATGCCCGTCGTCGACCTCTCCGGCCTGCCGGACGGCGCGCGCGAGCGCGAGACCTCCCGCGTCGCCCGCGCCGAGGGCTGGCGGCCGTTCGACCTCGCCGCGGACCCCATGCTCCGCACGCTGCTGCTCCGGCTGGGGGAGACCGACCATGCGCTCGTCGTGGCCATGCACCACGTCGCCTCGGACGGCTGGTCCATGGGCGTGTTCCTCTCCGAGCTGTCGGACCTCTACAGCGCCCGGGCCCTGCCCGAGCTGCCGATCCAGTACGCGGACTTCGCCGTCTGGCAGCGCGGCCGACTGAGCGGCGAGGCGCTCGACCGGGAGATCGCCTGGTGGCGCGAGGCTTTGGCCGGCGCTCCGGCCCTGATCCAGCTCCCCACCGACCGGCCGCGGCCGGCGGTGCAGCGCTTCCGCGGCGGCCAGGTGCAGGGCTTCCTGCCCGACGGTCTCGTCGCCGAGGTCGTCGGGCTGGGACGCCAGCAGGGCGCAACCCCGTTCATGGCGTTCGCCGCCGCCTTCGCGGCCCTGCTGTCGCGGATCTCGGGCCAGGCGGAGGTGCTCCTCGGCACCCCGATCGCCGGCCGCAACTGGCCGGAGGTCCAGGGCCTGATCGGCTTCTTCCTCAACACCCTGGTGGTGCGCGGCAATATGGCGGGGGTGGCCGGCGATCCCGATTTTCGCGAGCTGCTGGCCCGCTCCCGGCAATCCTCCCTCGGCGCCTTCGCCCACCAGGAGGTCCCGTTCGAGAAGCTCGTCGAGGAGCTGCAGCCCGAGCGCAGCCTCACCCACTCGCCGATCTTCCAGGTGATGTTCGCCCTGCAGAACCTGCCGCCGCGCCGCTTCGAGCTGCCCGGCCTGGAGATCACCGCCTACAAGACCGGCGGCGGCACCTCGAAGTTCGACCTGAACCTGCTTCTCGCCGAGACCGGCGGCCGCCTGCTCGGCACGCTGGAGTACAACTCGGACCTCTTCGACCACGCCACGGCGCTCCGCCTGTTCGGCAGCTTCGAGACCCTGCTGCGCGGCCTCGCCGCGGACCCCGGGCGGCGGCTCTCGGACCTCTCCCTGATCGGCGAGGCCGAGCGCCACCAGATGCTCCGCGAGTGGAACGACACCGCGGCGCCGTTCCCGCCGGCATCTTCGGATGGCTGCCTGCACCAGCCGTTCGAGGCCCGGGCGGCGGTGGCGCCCGAGGCCGTGGCCGCGGTCTTCGAGGGCCGGAGCCTGACCTACGGCGAGCTCGACCGCAAGGCCAACCGCCTGGCGAACCGGCTGCGCTCCCTGGGCGTGGGCCCCGGGCGCTTCGTCGCCGTCCACCTGGAGCGCTCCCTGGAGACGCTGGCGGCCGTGCTGGCCGTGCACAAGGCCGGCGGCGCCTACGTCCCGATCGAGGTGAGCTGGCCGCTCGACCGCCTGCGCTACATCCTGGAGAGCGAGAGGATCGCCCACCTGATCACCAGCGCCTCGCGGCTGGAAGCCCTCGCCGAGGTCCCCCCGGTCGCTCACGTGATCCGGGTGGAGGACGGCGGAGACGATCCGAGCGCTCCAGCGGCGAGCGCAGGTCCGGAGGACCCGGCCTACGTCATCTTCACCTCCGGCTCGACCGGCCGGCCCAAGGGCGTCGTGGTCCGCCATCGCCCGGCCGTGAACCTCGTCAACTGGGTGAACCGCCGCTTCCGGGTCGGCCCCGGCGACACGCTGCTCTTCGTCACCGCGCTGTCGTTCGACCTCTCGGTCTACGACGTCTTCGGCATCCTGGCCGCCGGCGGCACGGTGCGCGTCGCCTCCGAGGCCGAGCTGCGCGACCCCGAGGCGCTGGTGCGCATCCTGCTCGGCGAGCCCGTCACCTTCTGGGACTCGGCTCCCGCCGCCCTCCAGCAGCTCGTGCGCTGGCTGCCGGCCGGTCCGCAGCCGGCCGCTCTACGCCTGGTCTTCAACTCCGGCGACTGGATCCCGGTCACCCTGCCGGACCGGGTGCGGCAGACCTTCCCCGGAGCGGAGTTCGTCAGCCTGGGAGGCGCCACCGAGGCCACGGTCTGGTCGAACGTCTTCCCGGTGGCCGAGGTCGCGCCGCACTGGACGAGCATCCCCTACGGCCGGCCGATCGACAACGCCCGCTACCACGTCCTGGACGGCGGTCTGAATCCCTGCCCGGTCGGCGTTGCGGGCGACCTCCACATCGGCGGCCTCTGCCTGTCGGACGGCTACGCCGGCTCGCCCGCGCTGACGGCGGAGAAGTACCTCCCGGACCCGTTCGGCGGGGAGGCCGGAGGCCGGCTCTACCGCACCGGCGACCGGGCGCGCTACCTGCCGGACGGCAACCTGGAGTTCCTGGGCCGGCTCGACAATCAAGTCAAGATCCGGGGCTACCGCATCGAGCTGGGCGAGATCGAGTCCGTCCTCTGCGCCCATCCGGCGGTGCGGGAGGCCGTGGTCCTGGCGCGCGAGGACACGCCGGGCGACCAGCGGCTCGTGGCGTACTTCATTCCAGAGGGAGAGGCCCCGGCTGCCCCGGAGCTGCGCCGGTTCGTCCGCGACCGGCTGCCCGAGTACATGGCCCCGTCGGCCTTCGTCGCCCTGGAGTCCTGGCCCCTCGCCGCCACCGGCAAGCTCGACCGCAAGGCGCTCCCGCCTCCCGAAGGCGCCAAAGCCAGGACCGAGGCCCCGGCCCTGCCCCGCGCCGGGTTGGAGACGGCCATCGCAGAGATCTGGAAGGAGGTCGTCGGCCTGGCCGAGGTCGGCGTCCGCGACAACTTCTTCGACGTCGGCGGCCACTCGCTGCTGATGGCCCGCGTCCATGTGCGCCTGGAGGAGGCGCTCGGCCTCCGCGTCTCCATGGTCGACCTCTTCCAGTATCCGACGATCGCGGCCCTGGCCGCCCACCTGGGCCCGGCGGCGGAGACGAAGGCCTTGGCGACCGCGGTGCTCCCGGCGACCGCAAGCGAGGAGGTCGCGGTCATCGGCCTCGCCGGACGGTTCCCCGGCGCCCCGGACGTGGAGGCCTTCTGGCGCAACCTGCGGGACGGGGTCGAGTCCATCCGCACCTTCACGGACGAGGAGCTGCGCGCCTCCGGCTACGGCGACGAGATCCTCGATCCGCGCTTCGTCAAGGCGCGCGGCGCGCTCGACGGTCCAGACCTCTTCGACGCGGCCTTCTTCGACTACCCGCCGCGCGAGGCCCAGATCATCGACCCCCAGCAGCGCCATTTCCTCGAGTGCGCCTGGGAGGCCCTGGAGAACGCGGGCTACGGCGCCGCGGCCGGGCGCCGGCGGGTCGGCGTCTTCGCCGGCACCAGCGGCAACACCTACGTGCTCAACCTGCTGCTCGACCCGGACGTCCTGCGCTCCGTGGGCCGGATGCAGATCCAGATCTCGAACAGCCCCGACTACCTGCCCACCCGGGTCTCCTACAAGCTGAACCTGCGCGGGCCGAGCCTCAACGTCCAGACCGCCTGCTCGACCTCCCTGGTGGCCGTCCACCTGGCGCGCCTCAGCCTGCTCCGCGGCGAGTGCGAGATCGCCCTGGCCGGCGGCGTCTCGGTCAAGCCGCTGGAGGTCGGCGGCTACCTCTACAGCGAAGGCGGGATCAACTCGCCGGACGGCCATACCCGCGCCTTCGACGAGCGCGCGCAGGGGGTCGTGGGCGGCAGCGGCGCCGGCGCCGTCGTGCTGAAGCGCCTGGCCGATGCCCTGGCCGACGGCGACACGATCCACGCCGTGATCCGCGGCTCGGCGGTCAACAACGACGGCTCCGGCAAGCCGGGCTTCACGGCTCCGAGCGTCGAAGGGCAGGCCGAGGCCATCCGCGAGGCCCACCGCTCCGCCGGGGTCGAGCCCGGGTCGATCACCTTCGTCGAAGCCCACGGCACCGGCACGCCCATGGGCGATCCGATCGAGGCCGCGGCCCTGATCCAGGCCTTTGGAAGTATTGGGAATACAGCGGGGAAGAGAGGCTTCTGCGCCCTGGGCTCGGTCAAGACCAACATCGGCCACCTCGACGCCGCCGCCGGGATCGCGGGCCTGATCAAGACCGTCCTGGCGCTGGAGAACCGGACGATCCCGGCCAGCCTCCACTTCGAGCGCCCGAACCCGAAGATCTCGTTCGCGGAGAGTCCGTTCTACGTCAACGCCCGCACCCGCGAGTGGCCGTCGGACGGCGCGCCGCGCCGGGCCGGCGTCAGCTCCTTCGGCATCGGCGGCACGAACGCCCACGCCGTCCTGGAGGAGGCTCCGGAGGCCCCTGGAAGCGCGCCGTCCCGCCGGCCGGCACGGCTGCTGGTGCTGTCGGCGAAGACCCCCACTGCCCTCGCCACCGCCACCGCCAACCTGGCCGACTGGCTGGAGGCGCATCCCGAAGCGTGCCTCGACGACGTCGCCTACACCCTCCAGGTCGGCCGCGAGCCCTTCCGCCACCGGCGCTTCGTGGTCTGCACGGGTCGGGAGGACGCCGTCTCCGCCCTGCGCGGCGCTCCCATCACGGGATCGGCGGCATCGGGGGAGCCGTCCGTGGCCTTCCTCTTCCCAGGCCAGGGCTCGCAGCACGCGGGCATGGGCGCCGGCCTCTACGAGGCGGAGCCGGTCTACCGCTCCGCGCTCGACCGCTGCCGCGAGCTCCTGCGGCCGGAGCTGGGCTGCGACCTCCTGGACCTGCTTCGGTCCGACGACAGCCTTGGGCGCACCGCGGTCACGCAGCCGGCCCTCTTCGCCGTCGAGTACGCGCTCGCCCGGCTGTGGATGTCCTGGGGGATCCGCCCGGCCGCCCTGCTCGGCCACAGCGTGGGCGAGTACGTGGCCGCCTGCCTCTCCGGCGTGCTCTCGCTGGAGGACGCCCTCTCCCTGGTCGCCGCCCGGGGACGCCTGATCCAGGGTCTCCCGGCGGGCGCCATGCTCGGCGTCGCGCTCTCCGAGGACGAGCTGCGGCCCCGCCTCGGCGGTCTGGATGATCTCTCGCTCGCCGCGGTCAACGCGCCGCGGGCCTGCGTGGTCTCCGGGCCGGCGGAGGCGGTCGAGGCCTTCCGCGCCGCCCTGGAGGCCGAGGGGGTCGAGACCCGGCCTCTCCACACTTCCCACGCCTTCCACTCCGCGATGATGGACCCGGCCCTCGACGCCTTCCGGGAGCGGGTGCGGCGGGTGGACCTGCGGCCGCCCGCGATCCCGTACCTCTCCAATGTCACCGGCACCTGGATCACCGCGGAGCAGGCCACCGATCCGGAGCACTGGGTGCGGCACCTGCGGGAGACGGTGCGGTTCGCCGACGGCGTCTCCGGGCTGCTGGCCCTGCCGAACCCGGTCCTGCTGGAGACCGGCCCCGGCCGCTCTCTCGGCACCCTCGCCCGCCAGCACCCGGACAAGCCCACCGTGGCCTCCTCGCTGAGCCACGTCAAGGACCGCAGGCCCGACGTCGAGGCCGTCCTCGGCGCGCTCGGCCGCCTGTGGCTGGCCGGAGCCGGGATCGACTGGGCCGGCTTCCATTCCAGTGAGCACCGCCGGCGCATCCCGCTCCCGACCTACCCGTTCGAGCGCCGCCGGCACTGGGTCGACCTGTCCACCGGCCTCGGCGCCCATTTCGGCAAGACTGCGAAAGCGGTCCAGCCCGAGGAGTCTCCGGCCGAAGAGACGGTGCCGAGCGGCGCCGCGCCGCGCACGCCGGACGAGCAGGCGGTCGCCGACGTATGGCGCGACCTGCTCGGTGTGAACGGGCTCGGTGTCCACGACGACTTCTTCGAGCTCGGCGGCAGCTCCCTCATGGCCGTCCAGCTCGGCTCCCGCCTCCGGCAGGCGCTGGACGTCGACCTCCCCGTCGACTTCCTCTTCCAGGCCCCGACCGTCGCCGCCCAGGCGGAGCTCGTCGCCCGGCTGCGGCCTCAGGAAGGAGAGACAGTAGAGCGTCCGCGCTCCTCCTGCCTGGTGCCACTCCAGAAGGGCGACGGCCTGCCGCCGCTCTTCATGGTCCACCAGGTGGGCGGCAACGTCTACACCTTCCGCGTCCTGGCCCAGGCCCTGGGCCGCGACCGGCCGGTCTACGGCCTGCGGTCCCGCGGCCTGGAAGCCGGCGAGGAGCCGTTCGCCACCGTCGAGGAGATGGCGGAGCACTACCTGGAGCTGGTGCGCGGCGTCCAGCGGTCCGGCCCCTACCGGATCGGCGGCGCCTCCATGGGCGGCATGATCGCCTTCGAGATGGCACACCGGCTGCGGGAGGCCGGCGAGACCGTGGAGCTGCTCACCCTCATGGACACCCCCTGCGGCGAGCAGATGCCGCCGCGCCG
>DATANP010000113.1:0-3122 GCA_036266195.1 Thermoanaerobaculia bacterium
GGCGCTGCCGGAGGAGGCGCCAGGCGAATCCCGGATCTTCTTCGGCAAGCGGGCTCCCTCCTGCGGGTAGAGGCCTCAGCGTAGGACGAGCACGAGCTCGGCGACGTCTTTGCCGGCGACCTCGATGCTCTCCTCGCGCTCGAGGCTGAAGCCGCACTTCTCCAGGACGCGGATCGAGCCGACGTTGTGCTTGGCCACGTGCGCTTGGAGGGGACGCTCGGTCACGAGGTGCAGGAAAGCGGCGAGCGCCCGGGTCGCGACACCCTTGCCCCAATGCTCCTTGCCGATCCAGTAGCCGACGAGGCGGATACCGTCCTGGAGCCAGCTCCCGATGTGGCCCGCGACCTGGCCGTCGAAGAGGATCGTCTGCTTGACCAACGCCGGGTTGCCGAGGATCTTTGCCCAGTGGGCGTCGAAGGCTCCGCGGTCGCGGGCGGGGAAGGCGGCCATGCGCGTGGCGTCGTCGTCGAGTTGTTGCTCGTAGAAGATGGGGAGGTCGTTGGGCTCGATGTCGCGGAGTCGTACTTCGTTGCTCATTTCTCTACACCCGGCCCGATCGGAAGAAGTACCTGGCACCCCGCCGGCCTAGCGGCCCCGCCCGAGTAGGGAAGGTCAATCCTTGCCGAGAGACCCCGGGCGGAGCGCCTGATACAGGAACGCCCAGAGACTTGCGCCACCAACAGACCGAACCAGGAGATCCACTGATCCCGATCGTCAGGTCCCGCCAAAGGGCTTGGCCCCGGGAGCCGGGGACCGTCCCTGGCCGTCCGGTCGTGCCCGGAAGATGCGGATTGCGGAAACGATGAGGATGGCTCCCAGCCCGATTTTGAGCGCTCCGGCAGGTACATAGGGCACGAGGATGCCGCCTAGGAAGGCGCCAAAATAAGGGCGGCAAGCGGCAAACGGCCGCCGAGTCCCCAGGGAAGCGCCGATGGGAATTTAGACTTCCCGTCCGTCTACAGAGCTTGGAAAAGGAGGTTCAAATGCGAGTAAGTAACGTGAGGGGAAAAGGCTCGCGGTGCTTGAGCAAGGCTCTGGCAGGTCTGGCCTTCATTTTTTTCGGGATGGTGTCTTCAGCAGCGCTTGCACAGGATTGCAATGCGCTGATCGCCCACGGCCTACGGAACATTGAAATCCAAAAGTCGAGCAGCGCTGCCGTTGCAACCAAGTATTACCGGAACTGCGGAATGAAGTTCTCCGACATCTCGGATTCGGTTCTCGCGACTCTAGAAGTCGAGATCTTCGGCTACGGCTCTGGAAATGGTGGTTTCTCCCGCGCCCAGCGTGAACAACGCCTCGATCAGTGGTGCATCACCAATCGCGAATATGCCCAATCAGCCCAGGATCAGTATGTGGAGTCCCAGACGATCATGGCGGAAGCGCTTTCGGCTTGGTCGCACTGCACTGATCTTGCAGCGAGAGGGGTGCATACCGAGCCACGCATAAGCGGAAATCAGCAGATCGTCGACCTTAGCGTGTCGAACACGGGCGCCGGTGCCATCCAGTTCTATGGTGTTACTCCTACTAATTTCTCATGCGACACTCAAGTGCCTAAAATGAAGGCCGCGCAAGTTAAGGCAACTCTGGGAAGCGGCGTGCCGATCGATTTAGGCCCGGCCGCCATCTCCGTCCATTGTGAACGGAAAATCGAGATCAAGACCGTCGGAGGGCAGCAGTACAAGTGGCTTGCTGCCGCGACGATCTCGGTCCGCACGGCGAGTGATCCGTACCAGCTCTTCTTTCCGGAGGAAACCGAACCACCCCTTCCCGAGAAGTTGGCCCAGCATATAGTAAATGACTTTGCCCTTCTCAAGCGGATGCTCCCGCCCATTGGCGCTATCGTTGGCTTCGTATTGAAACCTGAGGAAGTCGCTAGGCTCGCTCCCGAGTGGCTTCCAGCGGACGGTCGGGTCGTGAATGACTCTCAGTCTCCCTTGGATAAACGAATACTTCCGGACATGAACGGTCGATTTCTTCGCGGGGTACCACCCAACCAGGATGCCTCCGACAATGCCTCGATGACCAGCGGTTCTCTTCACATGGATCAGGGAGTACAACTCGGCGGCGATACCGGTGAACTGCAACATACCACGTGCTCGCCGTGGGATCACGAAGCCAGGAATTTTTTCCCCAACCAACAAGGCGATGTCTGGGACTCAGTCAACGTCGATGAGCAGGCGTGTCAGCACAAGCACCGTTTGGGTAATGCCAACCTAACAACGGACCTACCAGAGCCCCCTCGCCGGGGCGTAATTTTTCTTGTTCGGGTCCGGTAAAGAAAAGGAGAGCGGTAGTATTCCCGGGCAACCGGCACGACCTGTTGCCCGGGAGTAGGTGCCGTCACTTCCTGCTGAAGACTCTCCGACAGTGAGCCCTCGCCCGCCAAGGGGGCCCTTCGCCCCCTCGGCCACTCCCCCGTTCAGGCGGGATGGAATGGACTCCTCCTGCGACTGTGTACGGCATCGGGTGTGCCAGAGTCGCCGGACGAACCGGAAGGAGGAGCCCACCATGGAGTCTACGACCATCGCAGTTGACCTGGCAAAGAGCGTCTTCCAGATCGCCGTTTCCCGCAGCCGGGAAAGGTCTCCGAATCCCACCGGTTGAGCCGAAGCCAGTTCCTTCGCTTCTTCGCCGAGAGGCAACCCGCTCTCGTCGTGATGGAAGCCTGTGGGACGGCCCACTTCTGGGCGCGGGAGATCCAGGGACTCGGCCACCGGGTTCGGCTTCTACCGCCGCATGCAGTGCGCAGCTATGTCTACAGGAACAAAACAGACCGGGCCGATGCCGAAGGACTGCTCGAAGCCAACCGCAATGACCGCATCCGCGAGGTACCGGTCAAGTCGGTGTTTCAACAGACCATCGCTGCTCTGCACCGGCTGCGCTCGGCCTGGATGAGGGACCGAAATGCCCGGATCAACCTGGTTCGAGGCATCGTTCGCGAGCTGGGGTTTTCGATTCCAGTCGGGACGCGACACGTCGTGATAGGCGTCCGTGCGCTTCTGAAGGACGACCAGCTTCCCGAGCTCCTGCGGCCGACCCTGGAGATAGCGTGCCAGGAGATCCTGGATTTTAACCGCCGGATCGAGGAAGTCGAGCAACAGCTACGCGCCGCGGCCAAGCAG
>DATANP010000114.1:0-4632 GCA_036266195.1 Thermoanaerobaculia bacterium
GCCCAGGAGATCCAGAGTGGCGCCGCTCACCTTTGCCACTCCGCCCGTGAACGGCTCGATCACGTGATCGTTCACCCAGTTGAGCGAGACCAGCGTGAAGCTCCCGCCTAGGAACACCACGAACAGGATCAGGAACGTCAGCTCCCGCCGGTTCTTCCGCCAGAAGGGAACGTCCTGCGGGGTAGGGGAGGGGCTGACAGGAACGCTGGGTCGCTTGCGGGCCATGAGTCACATCCAGGGAGTTGCGCTGGATCTTAACCCGGGATGCGGTCGCGTTGACAACCGCCGGTCGCCAGCCATACGATCCCCCGGACCTCGGGAGGCCCGCCGAAATGGCCAAGAATCTGACGCCGAAGAGCACCATCCTCGACGCCCAAGAGATGGCCCGGATCATTCGGCGCATGGCGGGCGAGATCGTCGAGCGCCACGGCGGCGTCGCCAGCCTCATGCTCGCCGGCATTCGCACCCGCGGCGTGCCGCTCGCCGAGCGCATCGCGGCCGAGATCGAGCGCATGGAGGGCCAGAAAGTCGCCCTCGGAATTCTCGACATCACCCTCTACCGCGACGACCTCTCGACCATCGCGGCCCAGCCCCAGGTCAAGGGCACCCATCTGCCGGCGCCGATCGACGACCTCGTGGTCGTGCTCTGCGACGACGTGCTCTACACCGGCCGCACCGTGCGCGCCGCGCTCGACGAGCTGATGGATTTCGGCCGGCCGCGGGTGGTCCAACTCGCCGTGCTCATCGACCGCGGCCACCGCGAGCTGCCCATCCAGGCGGACTTCGTGGGCAAGATGGTGCCGACCTCCCAGAGCGAGGTCATCGAGGTCAGCTTCCACGACACCGACGAGACCGAACAGGTGCGCATCCTGGAGCGCCCGATCCGCTGATGGCCGGCCCGCAAGCACGGTGGGACCGCAAGGACCTCCTGGGGATCGCCGACCTCTCCCCGGATGAGATCCAGCTCATCCTGGACACCGCCGAATCGTTCGCCGAGGTCGGCGAGCGCCCGATCAAGAAGGTCCCGACCCTCCGCGGCAAGACCGTCATCAACCTGTTCTTCGAGGCCTCGACCCGCACCCGGTCCAGCTTCGAGATCGCCGAGAAACGGCTCTCCGCGGACAACCTGAACTTCTCGACCTCCGGCTCCGCCCTGGAGAAGGGCGAGAGCCTGATCGACACGGCCATGAACCTCCAGGCCATGGCGCCGGACATGGTCGTGATCCGCCACGCCTACCCGGGCACCCCGCACATGCTCGCGAAGCGCCTCAAGGCCGGCGTCATCAATGCCGGCGACGGCGCGCACGAGCACCCGACCCAGGCCCTCCTCGACGCCTTCACCATCCGGCGCCACAAGGGCAGGCTCGCGGGCCTGCGCATCGCCATCATCGGCGACATCGAGCACAGCCGGGTGGTGCGCTCGAACATCCATCTCCTCAAGAAGATGGGCGCCACCGTGGTGGTCGGCGGGCCGCGCACCATGATGCCGGCCGAGATCGAGGCCCTGGGCGTCGAGGTCGCCTACACGCTCGACGACGCCATCCGCGACGCCGACGTGATCATGATGCTCCGCATCCAGCTCGAGCGGCAGGGCAAGATGGCGTTCCCCTCGGTCCGCGAGTACTTCCAGCTCTTCGGCCTCACCACGGAGCGACTCCGCGGGGCCAAGGACGACGTCATCATCATGCACCCCGGCCCCATGAACCGCGGGGTCGAGATCGCGAGCGAGCTGGCCGACGGGCCCTACTCGGTCATTCTGGAGCAGGTCACCCACGGCGTGTCGGTCCGCATGGCCGTCCTCTACCTCTGCTCCCTGGTCCACAAGGAGGAGGCGTGAGTCGTCTGAGCGGGGGGCGCACCCTGATCCAGGGCGGCCGGGTCCTCGATCCCGGCCAGGACCTCGACGGCACCTTCGACGTCCTGATCGAAGACGGCGCCGTCGCGAAGATCGACGGCCGGATCGACAAACCCGAAAATACCGAGGTCATCGACGCCGCGGGTCTGGTCGTCTGTCCGGGGCTGATCGACATCCACGTCCACCTGCGCGAGCCCGGGCAGGAGTACAAGGAGACGGTCCGCACCGGCACCCTGGCCGCGGCGGCCGGCGGCTTCACGGGCGTGGCCTGCATGGCCAACACCGAGCCGGTCAACGACAGCCGGTCGATCACCGAGCACATCCTCCTCGAAGCCAGCCGTCACGGCTTCGCGCGGGTCCATCCGATCGGCGCGATCAGCAAGGGGCAGAAGGGCGAAGAGCTGGCCGAGATCGGCGAGATGATCCGCGCCGGAGCGGTGGCGATCTCGGACGACGGCCAGCCGGTCATGAACGCCGAGCTGATGCGCCGCGCCCTGCTCTACGCCCAGCACTTCGACGTCGCGGTCATCCAGCACGCCGAGGACCTGAACCTCACCGGCAAGGGCGTGATGCACGAAGGCGAGTGGTCCACGCGCCTCGGTCTGCCCGGTATCCCCGGCTCGGCCGAGGACGTGATGATCGCGCGGGACATCATCCTGACCGAGGACACCGGCGGCCGGTATCACGTCGCGCACCTGTCCACGGCCCGCAGCCTGGACATGGTCCGCCGCGCCCGCGCCCAGGGCCTGCGCGTCACCTGCGAGGTGGCGCCGCACCACCTGATCCTCACCGACGAGGAGGTGGCGAAGAGCGGCTTCTCGACCAACACCAAGATGAAGCCGCCGCTGCGCTCCGAGCGTGACCGCGCCGCCCTGGTGAACGGCCTCGTGGATGGCACGGTCGACTGCATCGCGAGCGATCACGCGCCCCATCATTCTGACGAGAAGGACGTGGAGTTCAACCTCGCGCCGTTCGGAATTCTCGGGCTGGAGACGACACTCTCGCTGATCCTCGACCGTCTCGTCCACACCGGCATCCTGTCGCTCCGGAGGATGATCGAATTGCTTTCGACCGGCCCGGCCCGCGTGCTCGGGCTCCCTGGCGGCACGCTCAAGACCGGCAGCCCGGCCGACGTCACCCTTTTCCATCCGGACGAGGAGGTAACGATCAAAGCCTCGGCCTTCCGCAGCAAGTCGCGCAACACCCCCTTCGACGGCTGGAAGCTCAAAGGCCACCCCGTCGCCACGATTCTCGGCGGTCGCCGGATCAAGGTGCCGGAGAGGTGATGTACTTCTTTACCTTCCTGGCCGTCCCGACTCCGGACGCGCAGGAGTTCGACGAGGCCGGCGGCGCGTACGTCAACTGCTGGATTTTGGGCGACGACCGGGACGCTTCCGAAGAGCGCGCCACCCAGTTGATCGAAGAGTACGGCTGGGCCGTCGAGTCGCTCGAAGAGGGCGCGATCGTCTCCGGCGAGGACTACCCTCCGGGCGACGAAGACCGCATGTTCTACGAGCAGGCCCTGGTCGAGCGCGAGGTCCTCGTCTTCAACACCTGGCCGCGCGGCGATGAGGACGATGAAGAAGACGATTGATTGATCACCATCGCCGCGGCACGTCGAGGATGACGCGTACCGCGTCGCGGGCGATCAGCAGCTCTTCGTTCGTTGGGATCACGAACAGGCGCAACGAGCCGTCGGCGCCGATCTCGCCTTCCTGGCCGCCGGTCAGCGCCTCGTTGCGGACCGGATCGATCGCGATTCTGAAAAAATCGAGGTCCGCGCAGATGCGCCGGCGGATCTCGGCGGAGTTCTCTCCGATGCCGCCGGTGAAGACGATCGCGTCGGCTCCGTTCATCCGCGCCAGGTAGGCGCCGATATACTTTCGAACCCGCAGACAGAAGATGTCGATCGCCAGCCGCGCGCGGCGGTCCTGGTTCTCGCGCTCCTCCGCGAGCAGCTCGCGCATGTCGTTCGTCAGGCCCGAGATGCCGAGGAGGCCCGAGCGCTTGTTGAGCAGGCTGCTCAGCTCCTCCATGCTCATGCCCTCCTTGTGGTGAAGGAATTCGAGCACGAGCGGATCGAGGTCGCCGCTTCGCGTTCCCATCACAAGACCCTCGGCCGGCGTGAGGCCCATCGAGGTCTCCAGCGACTCCCCGTTGCGGATGGCGCAGGCCGAGCAGCCGTTGCCGAGATGCAATGTAATGATTTTCGTCTCTTCGAGCGGCCGGCCGGTGAGCTGGCGATAGCGGTGCGCAACATACCGGTGCGAGGTGCCGTGGAAGCCATAGCGCCGCACCCGGTGCCGCACGTAGAGCTGATAGGGGAGGGCGTAGAGGAACGACTCCGGCGGCATGGTCGAGTGGAAGGACGTGTCGAACACCGCCACCTGCGGCACGCCCGGGCCGAAGAGCTCGCGCGCCGCCGCGATGCCGCGCAGGTTCGCCGGATTGTGCAGCGGCGCGAGGTCGATGCAGTCCTCGATCTGCTCAATCACCTCGTCGTCGATCCGCACGGACCGGGTGAGCTTCTCGCCGCCATGGACCACCCGGTGTCCGACCGCATGGATATCTCCCAGCGAGGCGAGGCCGGGGACCGCGGCCTCGGGCGAAACGAGCCAGCGCAGGATGTAGTCGAGAGCCTGCCGGTGGTCGCGGAGCGGCGTGGCGAGGCGCTGGGCGGGCCGGCCTTCGACGCGGAGGGTGAGAAGCGACTGGCTACCCACCCTCTCCACAAGACCGCGGGCGAGCTCGCGGTCTGCGCCGTGCTCGATCGCTTC
>DATANP010000115.1:0-12213 GCA_036266195.1 Thermoanaerobaculia bacterium
GGTCCAGATACTTCTGGAGCAGGCTCGGCAGCTCCGGGCCGACCGCGACCAGGGACGGAAACTCATCCAGAGCCAGCACCGTGCCGGGACGCGCCTCCCGCCACCAGCGCGCGAGCAGGGAGTCCCAGTCAGGATAGGTGACACTGTCGAAGCCTGGCAGGAGCCGGCCGATCTCGGTGGCCAGACTGGCCCGCTGGAGGCTGCCTTCCCGGTCGTCGCCAACGTAATAGACCGACTGGGAAGGCGGCAGGATCTCTCGCAGCAGCCGCGACTTGCCGCACCGGCGACGGCCGTAGACCACCCCGAGCGAACCCTCCGCCCGGCTGAGGAGCCGCCGGAATCGGGCGGCTTCTTCGTTGCGGTCGAGGAAAGGAAGCTTCACGGTGGCTCTCGCAAAGATTATGCAGCAGAAACATTATGTAGCTGCTACATAATCATTGCAAGCTGCCCAGCCCGGCGGCCCGTCCGGTGGCCCAGGCCCAGGCGAAGTTGTGGCCCCCGATGGGGCCGAAGGCGTCGAGGATCTCTCCGCAGAGGAAGAGGCCGGGGTGGAGGCGGCTTTCGAGGGTGCGTGGGTCCACCTCCGAGAGGGCGACTCCGCCGCCGGTCACCTCGGCCTTCTGATAGCCGCCATCGCCGGTCCAGGGGAGGGGATAGCGGGTGAGGAGGTCGACGAGGCGCCGCCGCTCCTCGCGGCGGAGCTGGGGGAGGGGCCGCGCCGGGTCGACTCCAGCCTCGGAGAGGAGCGTCTCGGCGAGACGGTCGGGCAGGGCTCGGCGTAGCGGGGCCGCGACGGCGCCGGTGCCTTCGCGAAGCCGCTGGTCCCACTCCTCGGGGCCGATCGGAGTCCAGCCTATATAGAGAGGTACCCGGGAGCGAACCGCGAGGTGGGAGGCGTCGAGGATCGCCGGACCGCTGTAGCCGCGGTGGGTAAAGAGGAAACCGCCGCGGGTCTCGAAACGGCCTTTGCGGAGCGGGGCCTCCAGGTTCACTTCGAGGGAGATGCCGGCCAGCGAGGCATGGCGCGGAGGGTCGGCGGTCAGCGGCGTCAGGGCCGGGTAGGTCTCATGGACGGTATGCCCGAGCCGCCGGGCGATCCGCAGGCCGGTGCCGTCGCTTCCCGTCCCGGGCAGGGATAGGCCGCCGGTTGCCAGGATCACCGCCGAGGCGCGGATGACCCGGGCTTCCTGGAGACGAAGGATCCAGGCGCCGTCGGACGGGTAGACATCCTCCACGATCGAGTCGAACACCGTCTCCACGCCGCGACGGGAGGCGAGGCGGAGGAGACCGTCGCGCACGTCCCGCGCCCGGTTGGAGACCGGGAAGAGCTTGCCGGTCTCCTCCTCCAGGGCGAGGGGGATGCCGACCTCCTCCTCGAAGAACCGCCGCTGCTCGGCGAGCGGCCAGGAGAGGAGGATCTTCTTCAGGGTGTTCGGAGAGGAGTCGGTGACGAACCTCTGCGGTTGGAGAGCGGACGGGAGAATGTTGCACCGTCCGCCGCCGCTCACCAGGATCTTGCGACCACCATCGCGGGTCCGTTCGAGGAGAAGCACCCGCCTGGAACTGCTGGCAGCGAAGATCGCCGCCACGGTGCCCGCGGCTCCGGCTCCGATGACGGCGACGGGGAGAGGGGGAACGGGCACAGGGCATTCTAAGCAGCAAGTCAGCCGATTGGGCTAGGATGGAGGCCTGCGATCTGGAGGAAAGGAATGCGCAAGGATGCCCTGGCGGCGACGCTCCTGGCATGGATGAAGCTGATTGCCTCGGGAAGAGAGCACCTGGAGGAAGTGCCGACGATCGGACCGCTCCTCGATGCGCTGGAGGAGCGCCTCGAGCGGGCGAAAGCCCTCGATCTCGAACGGGCCCGGTTGCGGGCCGAGCAGCAGCGGCTCACGCGCGAACTGCGCGAGACCCGCGCGGAGGGGGACGAGCTCATGACGCGGGTGCGCAATCTCCTCAGAAGCGTCTTCGGCCGGGAGAGCGTGCGCTTGGTGGCGCACGCGATGCGTCCTCGCCCGCAGCGCTACCGTAGCGCCGGGTCCGAGGACGGCGCGGAATAGGGGACTGAGGCCTCCAAATTCGCGGGGCAGCGGTTGCCCAGCGAATTTTCCCGTGCCAATTCATGGGGCAGCGGCTGCCCAATGAATTTTCCCGTCCAATTTCACGGGGCAGCGGCTGCCCAACGAAATTTCCCGTCCAAATTCGCAGGGCAGTCGCTGCCCCGCGAATTTCTCCTCCGCCACGGCGCTCGGCGGCTCCAATTTCGTTGGGCAGCGACTGCCCCGCGAAATTCCTCGCCGGCGGGAGTGGCGGCGGCCCGCCCTCGGGGTCCGCGCAACGCCTCAGCTCGCCTTGAGCCGCGGCACGACCTTGTCGGGGCGGTGACTTGCGAGGTCGTAGTTCGTCTGCAACGTGGCCCAGAGCTCCGGAGTCGTACCGAACGCTTGTGCGAAAAGCCAGGCCGTTTCCGGCGTTACGCCCCGCTTTCCCCGAACGATCTCCTCGATCCGCTTCAAGGGGATGCCGAGATGGGCCGCGAGCGCCGCCTCAGACAGTCCGAGAGGCCGTAGGAACTCCTCCTGAAGGATCTCTCCGGGGTGGGTTGGAATGCGGTTCTCGGGCAGCATGAGGGCTCCAGTCTTGTGTGTCAGTGGTAGTCGAGGAGGCTGACCTCGGAAGCGTCGCCGTCCACCCAGCGAAAGATGATACGCCACTGATCGTTGACCCGGACGCTGTGGAAGCCTTGCAGGTTGCCCTTCAGGGCTTCCAAGCGATTGCCGGGTGGCGACGCCATGTCCTGAAGGCTTCTCGCGGCGTTGAGCAGGTCGAGTTTCCGCAGCGCGGCCTGGACCACATGGGGTGGAAGCCTCCTCGTCGGTTCTCCGGTACGGGCATGGAACAACGCTTCCGTCGTCTTGTCACCGAAGGATGAGATCAATCCGAGTCTCCTGATAGCTTCGGCGGAGACTATTATCACACTTCTGCGTCTGTCGTTACATCGGCACAAGCCGCGCCGTGAAGTGGTGGCCGTCCTGTCCGGGTGGCCCGGACACTTTTCGCGTCTTCTTACGTAGAATCCCTGCGTGAAACTCAGAGATCGGATCGGGCTGGTGTTCCTCCTGTTCTTCCTGGCGGTCTGGGGAGGTCGGGATTCCTACGGCGTTGACCGCTTGATCGCGTTCAGGCGGCCGATGTCGATCGAGACCACGCCGTCGTCGCGCTGCGGGTTGAAGACGCTTTCGAAGCTGGCGCCCCAGATCACGTCTTCGGCAAGGTAGGAGGAGCGGGTCTGGACGGTCTGCGAGAAGGTCTCGTCGAAGGCGGTCAGGAAGACCAGGAACTCGGCGCCCGAGGCGGCCAGATCGCCGGGGCTGAGGCCGTAGAGCGGGCTGGTCTCGTCGATGGGGTGGACCACGGTCCAGGCCAGGGGGAAGAAGAGGACGCTTTCGCGCTCCAGCTTCAGGGGGATGAAGTCGCGGCCGGAGCCGGTGGGCTTGAAGCGCGAGAGCGTCACTCTCGCCTCCACCTGCACCAGCTCGTTGCTCCTCGCGTTCGCGAGGCGGAACTCGAACGCCGTGATCCCCCGGTAGGGCGCGATCAGGGCCACGTCGCTGAACAGGATCCTCGCGGACGGCCGCGAGAAGCGCGCGAAGAGGATGCCGGTCGCCAGCGCGAAGCCGAGCAGGCCGACCAGCGACTCCAGGGTCACCAGGACGTGCGCCGCGAGGCTCTTCGGGCTCATGACGCCGTAGCCGATGGTCGCGAAGGTCTGGACGCTGAAGAAGAAGGCCTCCAGGAAGCGGTCGGCCTGGGTGGCCGCGGTGGCGCCGGTCAGGGCTCCGGGGCCGCAGGCCAGGTAGGCCGCCGCGAAGCCGCCGTTGATGACCATGTAGAACAGGATGATCAGGCCCAGGAAGCGCGGCCAGGTGATGGTGAGCAGGGCGTGATAGAGGCTGAGCGAGGTGATCGGGCTCAGACCCTCCCGCAGGACGTTGAAGCTGCCGTCGCGGTTGAGCAGGCGCTTGCGGCTCTGCTGCGAGACGACGGAGCCGAAGCCGAGGTCCCGGTTGAGGTCGTCCGACGATCTGATCTTCGAATCGCTCGCGTCCTTGACGGTCACGCCGGGATGCTAGCATCCTCGACGTCATGGCGCTGGTCACCGCGGAAGCGATCCTGCTCGACGTCCGGGACCTCCAGGACCGCGACCGGATCGTCACGTTCCTGGCCCGCGACTTCGGCAGGAAGAAGGGGGTTGCCAAGGGCGCCCGCACCCGGCACAGCCGGTTCGGCGGCCAGCTCCAGCCGCTCTCGAAGGTCCACGTCACCTGGTATGAGAAGGAAGGGCAGGAGCTGGTCCGGATCTCGGCCGTGGAGCTGATCCGCACCGCCCGGCAGTTTCAGGAGGATCTGGACGGCATCCTCCTCGGCAGCTATCTGGCCGACCATGTCCTGGAGTTTGCCCAGGAGGGCGACCCCTCGGATCCTCTCTACCGCCTCCTGGACTCGACGATCGAGGCCCTGCTCGCCGGGGTGGACCGCGACCTCGCCGCCCGGTATTTCGAGACCTGGATGCTGCGGCTGGCCGGCGTGTTCCCGTCCCCGAAGGCCTGTCCGTCCTGCGGCCGGCCGTTCGTGTCGGATGACGGCGAGGAGGGGGCCGTGGTGCCGCCGAACGGCGAGACGCTGCTCTGCTTCGACTGCGGCGGGCGGAGCGGCTACATCGCCAGGCCCGAGACCCTGGAGCTGCTCCGGCGCTTCGGCCGGGAGAGCCTCGTGGAGGTGGCCCGGAACCCGCCTTCGGTGAGGACGCTCCGGGAGGTGGAGGAGGTGTGCGGGCGGGTGCGGCGGAGCTTCCTCCAGCGCGAGCTGCGGAGCTACGAAGTCATCCAACAGACCCTGAGATAGACTAGCCGGCCAATCCGGGACCCCCTGGCTGGTTCCCCCTCTATGGAATTCCTATGCAGAAGACATTTCAGGAGCTGATCCTCAAGCTTTCCGAGTTCTGGGCGCGGGAGGGCTGCGTCCTCCAGCAACCCCTGGACCTCGAGGTGGGCGCCGGCACCATGCACCCGGACACGTTCCTCCGCGTGCTCGGCCCGGAGCCCTGGCGGGTGGCCTATGTGCAGCCGTCCCGCCGCCCGGCCGACGGACGCTACGGCGACAACCCCTTCCGCCTGGGCAAGCACCACCAGTTCCAGGTCATCCTGAAGCCCTCGCCGCACGACGTGCAGCGCCTCTATGTGAGAAGCCTGGAGGCGATCGGGCTCGACCTGACCAAGCACGACCTCCGGTTCGAGGAGGACAACTGGGAGGCGCCCACGCTCGGCGCCTGGGGCGTCGGGTGGCAGGTGATGCTCGACGGCATGGAGATCACCCAGTTCACCTACTTCCAGCAGGCCGGCGGCCTGGAGCTCAAGCCGATCAGCGCCGAGATCACCTACGGCCTGGAGCGCCTGACCATGTTCCTCTCTCTGTCGCGGAACATCTACGAGATCGACTGGGTCGAGGGACTCCAGTACGGCCAGGTCCGGCACCAGGATGAAGTCGAGTTCTCCAGGTACTACTTCGAGCTGGCGGACGTGGCCTTCCTCCAGCAGCAGTTCGAGGGCTGGGAGCGCGAGGCCGGCCGCTGCCTGGAGGCCGGGCTGGTGCTGCCGGCCTACGAGTGCGCGCTCAAGTGCTCGCACATGTTCAACGTGATGGACGCGCGCGGCGCGGTCTCGGTCACCGAGCGGGTCGCGCTGATGAAGCGGGTGCGCGACCTCGCGGTCGGCTGCGCCAGGGCTTACGTCGAGAGCCGTGAGAAGCTCGGATTCCCGCTTCTCGCCCGGACGCAGGAGGTGGCGCATGCCGGCCGGTGAGTATCTGCTGGAGGTCCGCAGCGAGGAGATCCCGGCGCGGATGCTGGAGCCCGGCGTGCGCGAGCTCGCCACCCGGGTGTTCGAGGAGCTGATGGCCCGCGGCATCGGCCCGAGGGAGGTCGAGACCGGCTACACCCCGCGCCGGCTGGTGCTGGTCCTCTCCGGCCTGCCGGAGCGCGAGCCCGACCGCGAGGAGCAGGTCATGGGCCCGCCCGTCCGCGCCGCCTATGCGGCGGACGGCTCGCCCACGCCCGCTCTCGTCGGCTTCGCCAAGCGCACCGGCGTCGAACCCGATCAGCTCGCCCGCGTGCAGACCGAGAAGGGCGAGTACCTGGCGGCTACGAAGAAGACGGAGGGCCGCGCCACCCGCGAGATCCTGGGCGAGATCGTGCCGCGCATCCTGGCCGGCATCTCCTGGGCCAAGACCATGCGGTGGGGGAGCGGCGAGGGCCCGTGGGTGCGGCCGATCCACGGCATCGTCTCGCTGCTCGACGGCCAGGTCGTGCCGTTCGAGCTGTTCGGCATCGCGGCCGGTGACCGGACGGTCGGCCATCCCACGCTGTCGCCCGAGGCGTTCGAGATCAGAGACGTCGAGGGCTACCGCCGGGAGCTGGCGGCGCGCTCCATCGAAGTGCGGCCTGCCGAGCGCCGCCGGGTCCTGCTGGAGACCATGCGCAGCCGGGCCGAGGCCCTGGACGGCCAGCTCGTCCAGGACGATCCGCTGCTCGACAAGCTGTCGTCGCTCTGCGAGATCCCGGGCGTGATGGAGGGGAGCTTCCACGCGGACTTCCTGGAGCTGCCGAGCGAGGTGCTCGCCACGAGTCTCCGCGACCATCAGAGCGCCCTGACAGTCGAACCTCGCAATGCTGGTTCCGGACAACTGCTTCCCCTGTTCCTGACGGTGATGGACCGGCCGGACGACCCGATCGGCCGCACGCGCTCGGGAAATGAGTGGGTGGTGGCGGCTCGGCTCGCGGATGCGCGCTTCTTTTATGGGGAGGACCGTCGCGCGGGCCTCGCCCGGCGCGTCGAGCAGCTCGAACGGCTGACCTTCCAGGAGCGGCTCGGGAGCTATGCGGACAAGACCTCGCGCATCGTCGGCCTCGCCACGAGCCTGTGCGAGATGCTGGGGTGGTCCGAAGACGCTCCGATGGCCGCCAGGGCGGCCCGGCTGCTCAAGGTGGACCTGGCGACCGAAATGGTTAAAGAATTTACTTCACTCCAAGGTGTAATGGGCGGAATCTACGCCCGCGAGGAAGGACAGCCGGAGGAGGTCTGGCAAGCGGTGTACGACCAGTACATGCCCGCGTCCACCGAGGACCGCATCCCACGCGGACGGATCGGCCAGGTCACCGGTCTCGCGGACCGGCTCGACACCCTGGCCGGCATCTTCGGTCTGGGCCTGATCCCCACCGGCAGCCGGGACCCGTTCGGCCTGCGCCGGGCGGCCCAGGGCGTGGTGCGGATCGCGCTCGAAGGCGGGCTGCCGCTCGACCTGGAGGAGGCGGCGGCGCGGGCGGCGGTGCTCTACGGCGACCGCCTGACACGCGGCGCCGAGCAGATCCTCGACGACCTGCGGCCGTTCCTGCACGACCGCATCCGTTACGTGCTCGGTCTCGCCGGCTATGCCTACGACGAGATCGAGGCGGCGCTCGCCATGGGCGGCTCCAACCTGCCCGACCTCAAGGCGCGGGTGGACGCCCTGCACCGGGTGCGCGAGGAGCCGGGCTTCCTCACGGTGGTCCTGGCGGCCAAGCGGATCGTCAACATTCTCAAGGATGCTCCCGAGGAGACGCTCGACGAGCAGTTCCTCACGGAGCCGGCGGAAAAGGATCTCCACGCGGCCTTCCAGGGTCTGCGCTCGGAGGTGGAGGAGGCCGCGGCGGCCGGCGACTACGAGCGCTGCCTGCGCCGCATCGCCGACCTCGCGCCGGTCCTCGACCGGTTCTTCGTCGACGTGCTGGTCATGGACCCGGATCCGCGCATCCGCCGCAACCGGATCGCCCTTCTCCAGGCGATCCACCGCACCGTCTCCCGGACGGCGCGTCTCACCGAAGTGGTCGTTGACAAGGCGGAGGCCCGAGCCCGCGCCGGGACCTGAGATCTGGACGAGGGGGACGCTGTCCAGCTTCCCCTCGTAATCCTAATCCGGCTAAAATGAGGTGGAGGCCTCGAAGCCGGTTGCGGACGCGGGCGCCGCAGGAGGAATCGCCGGATGGAATCGAGATATAACCGTGGAACGGATCAGATGGACAACGATCTGGACTCGACCCGGCCAGGCATATACAAAGAGATCGGCGGCGTGGAGGTCGGCCGCGATTCCGGCGGCTACCCCATTGTCCTCTCCAGCCGGGCCAAGGCAACGGAGCCCCGCCGCCTCTGGACCCGGATCGCGGGCCACGCCCCGTCCGAGGAGCTCGACCGCGAGACCCGTCAATATCTTCAGTATCTGATCGACCGCTACTGTCTGCTCGACATCCGGGCAATGGCGGTCCTGGGAGGAGTACCGCCGCAACTGCCTTTGCTGGACGTCTACGTGGAGCTCGGCGGCCGCGTCGAGACCGTGCAGGGGGAGAGCTGGACCCGCCGCCTGCGCCGCGCCGGCTGGCAGGCCACGGACGCCGAGGCCGAGGCCCTGGGACGCAGGCTGAGCGAGGCGCACCCGCTGGTCGAGCTGCTCCAGGACTGCGGGGCCCTCGTGGTCCTCGGTACTCCGGGCATGGGCAAGACCACCTTCCTCAAATTCCTGACGCTGGTGCTCGCCTCGGGTCAGGAGGGGGCCCTGGGCCTCCCGACCCGCCTGCCCGTGCCACTGCAGCTCGCCATGTACGCCGAGGCTCTCGACGCCGGCGACGAGCCGCTCGAATCGTTCCTGGTCCGCTACTTCCGGGAGGAGAGGGGGCAGGAGATCGGCGACGTCCTGCCGCGGGCGCTCCAGGCCGGAGGCGTGCTGCTCCTGCTCGACGGTCTCGACGAGGTGGGCGGCCTGCCGCGGCGGCGCCGCCTGATCGAGGAGGTCCGCAGCTTCTGCGATCGCCACCGCGCCGCGGGCAACCAGATCGTCCTGACGAGCCGCCCTCTGGGCTACCGCGAGGTCCGCTTCGACGCCGAGGACGTCCTGGAGTGCTCCATCCCAGGGCTGCGCGACGAGCAGATCTCCATCTTCGTCGAGAAGTGGACGCGCGCGGCCGCCCGCAGCTCCGAGCTCGCCGGGGTGAAGATGAACGGCGAGCTTCTGGCCGCCCTGCGCCGGGACCCCGGGGTCCGCAGCCTGGCGTGCAACCCCCTCCTTCTGACCCTCCTGGCCCTGCTGCGGCTGCAGGGCTCGCCCCTGCCCCGGCGCCGGATCGAGCTCTATGAAGGTTTCGTCGAGACCCTGCTGCGGCAGTGGAACCAGGACCGCGGCGTGGCGCGGCGTCTCGGCCGCGACCCCGACGTGCTGGAGACGATCAAGATCCTGGCGCCCGTCGCGCTGCAGATGTACGACACCCCGCCGGACGTCCATCGGACGAACGAGGACGTCCTGGTCCGGGACCTCGAGGACATCTACCGCCAGCGCGGCCACCAGGACCCCGCCGCCGCCGCGCGCCAGTTCGTGGACGACCTGCGGGACCATCCCGCTCTCCTGTTGAACTGGGGCGGGGGCCGCTTCGGGTTCATCCACCCGGTGTTTCAGGAATACCTGGCCGCGGTCGCCCTGGCGCAGCGCGGCCAGCAGGGAGTGGAGCCGATCGTCAAGGCGCTGGCCACTTACCTCGACGAGCCCTTCTGGCACGACATCTGTCTCTTCACGCTGGAGTACCTGGGGATCGTCCAGCATCGCGACGAGGCCGCGGGAGCGGTCCTGGAGGCGCTGATCGAGAGCACCTCCGGCCCCGCCGGAGAGGCGGTTGTCCTGGCGGGCCAGGTCGTGGCCGATGCCGGGGCCGGTGGCGTTTCGGCGGGCTCGCGGCGCCGGGTGGTGGAGGCGCTCCTGGAGACGTCGCGGGCGGCCGGGCGGGTCGACCCGCTGCGCCGGGCCGCCGCCGCGCGGGCGCTGGCCGAGATCGGCGATCCGCGCCCCGAGGTGACGGACGTCCATGCCATGGAGCTGTTCCCGGTGGCGGCGGGGGAGTTCTGGATGGGCAACAGCGAGGGCAAGGACCGCACGCGCGAGTACGCCCGGCCCATGCATCGCTGCGCGTTGCCGAAACCCTACCGGATCGCGCGCTTCCCGGTGAGTGTCGCCCAGTTCCGGCGCTTCGTCGCGGAGTCCGGCCATCAGCCCGCGGATTCCTCCAGCCTGCTCGGGCTCGACAACTGGCCGGTGGTGCGCGTGAGCTGGTACGACGCCCGGGCGTTCTGCGCCTGGCTGACCCGGACTTGGCGCGAGCGCGGCATGTTGGAGGAGGGCTGGGAGGTCCGCCTGCCCTCGGAAGCCGAGTGGGAGCGGGCAGCCCGCGGCGATGGCGACGCCCGCATCTATCCCTGGGGCGACGACCCCGATCCCGACCGGGCGAACTGCGCCGAGACCGGCATCGGCGAGGTGAGCGCCGTCGGCTGTTTCCCGGGCGGAGCGAGCCCCTACGGCTGCGAGGAGATGAGCGGCAACGTCTGGGAGTGGACGCTCAGCCTCTGGGGTCCGGCCTCGGCCGAGCCGTCCTTCCTCTATCCCTACGACCCGGCCGACGGTAGAGAGGACCCGAACGCGCCGCCCGAGGTCTTCCGGGTCCTCCGCGGTGGCCCGTTCCTGGTCGGCACCCGCAACACCCGCTGCGCCTACCGGGGCCGCGCCCAGGCCGGTGGCTGGAACGAGTTCATCGGCTTCCGGGTGGTGGCGGCGCCGGTGGGGTGAGTCTTGACAGGATCGTCCGGCGGGAATAAGTTCCCGCCGGTGATCAAGTCATTCCGGTGCAGGGATACTGAGGATCTGTTCGAAGATCGGTTTGTCCGGCGCTTCCAATCCGTAGAGAGGACAGCTCGGCGCAAGCTTGAGGCCCTGGATGCGGCTACAAGCCTCACCGATCTCTCTTCGATCCCTGGAAACCGCCTCGAAGCTCTGCGGGGCGATCGCGAGGGGCAGTACAGCATCCGGATCAATGATCAGTGGCGGCTCTGCTTCGAGTGGAGCGGAAGGGACAGTTTCAATGTCGAGATCGTGGATTACCATTGAGTCGGCAGGAGGCGGTATGGCCGAGCACGATCTGGAGCCGATCACTCCAGGTGAAATCCTGGCGCTTGAGTTCATGGAACCCTTGGGGCTCAGCGAGGATCAGCTCGCCCGCGAGCTCGACCTTCCGGCAGGAAGGATCTCCGACATCCTTCAGGGAAAGGCCGGAGTAACCGCCGACGTGGCGCTCCGTCTGGAGAAGTACTTCGGCGCCTCGGCGCAGTTCTGGCTCAACCTGCAGTCCCGATACGACCTCAAGATCGCGCGCCGCGACGTGGGTCCTGCGATCCAGGCGACCGTCCGGTCGCGCCGCTCGGCCTGAGTCCCACCCCGCCGGGCTGGCAGCACTTGTGCTTCGGGGTGGCAGCAACCCGGCCCTGTCCGGACTACACTCTTGCTGCGCCGCTCGCGCAAGCCGGGAGGAGACCGATGCCCAAGTACATCTACGCCTTCGGCGGAGGTACGGCCGAAGGGGACGGCAGCCAGAAGGATCTTTTGGGTGGCAAGGGGGCCGGGCTTGCCGAGATGAGCCGGCTCGGCATCCCGGTGCCCCCGGGGTTCACCATCACGACCGAGGTTTGTAAATTCTATCAGGACCACGAAGGCTCCTATCCCGAGGGCCTGGAAGACGAGCTCCAGGAGCACCTCCGGCGCATGGAGGAGGAGCTCGGCCAGCGCTTCGGCGACCCGTCCAACCCCCTGCTCGTCTCCGTGCGCTCCGGCGCCGCCCGCTCCATGCCGGGCATGATGGACACCATCCTCAACCTCGGGCTCAACGAGACCAACCTCGAATCCTGGATCGCGGCCGGCGCGGACGAGCGCTTCGTGCTCGACGCCTGGCGCCGCCTCCTCACCATGTACGGCGACGTCGTGCTCGGCGTGCCGCACGAGGAGTTCGAGAAGATCCTCACCGCCGCGCGCAAGGACCAGGGCGCGGCCACCGACGCCGAGCTCCACCCCGCGTCCCTGCGCAAGGTCGCCAAGGCCTACCTCGCGCTCATCGAGCGCAACGGCCAGCGCTTCCCCCAGGACCCCATGGACCAGCTCCGCGGCGCCATCAAGGCCGTGTTCGACAGTTGGAACAACAAGCGCGCCATCGACTACCGCCGTCTGAACAAGATCACCGGCCTGCTCGGCACCGCCGTGAACGTCCAGGCCATGGTGTTCGGCAACCGCGGCCCGGACTGCGCCACGGGCGTGGCG
>DATANP010000116.1:0-13757 GCA_036266195.1 Thermoanaerobaculia bacterium
ACCAAGCCAGACATTCCGATTGGGACAGAGATATGGCTGGAGGATCGATAGCGGATGCCTGACGTCTCAAGCTACTCTCAGTTTACGAATAGCAACCGCTCCCCCAGCCATCACCTGAACCATTAACTCGTTTCCAAGGAGAAGGCCTATTCCGAGCAGTGGGTCGGTTTCCGCGACGTCGATCGCTGCCAAGCGCCGCTCGCCAGCCCAGATGATAGTCGCTTCATGGATGTCGAACTCACTTTCGCTGCCATCGCCCAGCAAGGCGCTCCCTCTTCCTCGGAACGGGAGACCAAGAGAAGCGACTACGGCCGCAGGAAGGGTGAGGGAGCCTGTATAACCTGTATCCAGGACGGCTTCGATGTGGCTCTCCTGTCCTGCGGGGCTGCTAATGACGAGGCGCACAATCGCCTCGCGCTGTGAGTTCATGGCGCCGACGATCATTGATCAGGCCGCAGATCTGCTGCGTGGGCCGAAGCGGCGGGTATGGGGAGAACCGACCAGTCGGAACCAGATCTGAGCTTCCGGGTTGCGGGTGAGCAATCGGTTCGAGGCGACGATTTCATCCGCGTCGCACTCGAAAGCCCCCGTCTCGATGTCAATCGCCACGAACTTGCCGGCATCCTCCGCACTGAGGCGCGGCTGGATCTCGCGGTCATAGATCTCGTTGCCCCGCCGGGCGAATTCTTCCTTGCTGTATCGAGGGGAGGCGCTCATGGATTGATTCTACACTATTTCGATTCCAGATGGTTATCCTATGTGGAGATCTGGAGCGTGAATACGGTAGCCGGGAGAGACCGCACTACCCCGTGGCTCGCAGGCGATAATCCTGCCCCATGAAAGCCCTCGTCTTCGAAGGCGTCCGCCGGGTCTCCTGCGCCAGCGTCCCTGATCCAACGATCCAAGAGGCCGGCGACGCCGTCGTCCGGGTCCGGGCCGCCGCGGTCTGCGGCTCGGATCTCCATGTCTATCGGGGGCTGGAGACCGGGCTCGATGCCGGCACGGTGATGGGGCATGAGCTGGCGGGCGAGGTCGTGGAGGTTGGCCCGGGGGTGACCCGGTTCCGAGCCGGCGACCTCGTGGTGAGCCCGTTCACGACGAGCTGTGGCTCCTGTTTCTATTGCCGCCTGGGGCTGACGGCACGGTGCGAGAGAGGCCAGCTCTTCGGCTGGGTGGAGAAAGGAAGGGGGCTGCATGGCGTACAGGCCGAGTACGTCCGGGTGCCGTTGGCGGACTCGACTCTGGTCCCGATTCCTGAGGGGGCTCCGCCGGAGGAGGCGCTCTTCGCCGGAGACGTGCTGGCCACGGGGTGGTTCGGTGCAGAGAGCGCGGGTGCTGCTCCTGGTCGAACGGTGGCGGTGGTGGGTTGCGGTCCGGTGGGGCTGATGGCGGTGATCGCCGCCCGCGAGCTTGGAGCCGAGCGGGTCTTCGGCATCGATGCGCTGCCGGAGAGGCTGGCCCTGGCCGAGCGATGGGGGGCGGAGCCGGTCGACTTTCAGAAAGAGGATGCGGCTGGGCGCATCCGTGAGGCCACGGAAGGCCGAGGTGCCGATGGAGTGGTTGAGGCGGTAGGGTCGCCGCAGGCATCGCGGCTGGCCTATGGGCTGGTCCGTCCCGGCGGCACGATCGCGGCAGTAGGCGTCCATGTCGAGGACCGCCTGGCTTTCACGCCTGGAGAGATCTACGACAAGAATCTCACCTACAAGGCCGGCCGCTGCCCGGCGCGCTCCTACATGGACCGGCTGCTGCCGCTGATCCGCTCTTGGAAGTATGACCTCGGGACCCTGATCTCTCATCGCCTGACGCTGGAGGAAGGCCCGCGCGGCTACGATCTCTTCGACCGCCGGGCGGAGGGGTGTACGAAGGTGGTCCTGATCCCGTGAAGGCGCGGGCGCCTTCCGATGCTACAATTCGTTTCAGTTGTTGTGCTGTAGGTCTCTTTTCGGGTGAAGACTGTGGTGGAAGGTCCCTCCGCATGGCGGATATCCATCCCAAGGACCCGGGGTACCGAGGCCCAACTCATCTCCGGAATACCGTGCGGGAACGAATCGTCATCGTGGACGACGAGCCGGGAGTGCGCCGGCTCCTGCGGGCTCATCTGTCGTGCCTCCCCTATGAAGCGCTGGAGGCGCGCGATGCGGCCGAAGCCATGGCTTTCCTCGCCGAGGCCCCCCGGCCCGCCCTCGTGCTGTCCGACATCGAGATGCCCGGCCTCTCCGGCGTCGAGTTGCTCAAGCGGATCAAGGGGCTCGACTCCAACATCCAGGTGGTCATGGTCACCGGCCAGCAGGACCTGGAGACTGTCCGCCAGTGCCTGCGGGAAGGCGCCTACGACTACCTGGTCAAGCCGTTCGATCCCGACGATCTCCTCAATACGGTCGAGCGCGCCCTGGAGCGCGCCCGGCTCATCCGCCAGAACGAGGAGTATCAACTGAACCTCGAGCGCATGGTGCTCGAGCAGACGGTCGAGATCCGCCAGACGCGCGACATCGCGCTGATCACGCTGGCCCGGCTCGCCGAGTCGCGGGACCATGCCACGGGCCAGCACCTGGAACGGATGGCGGCCTACAGCCGGCGGCTCGCTGAGCAGCTCGCGGATGGCATTTACTCCCGGAGTATCGGAACCGGCTTCGTCGAGCACCTTTATAAGTCGAGCCCGCTCCACGATATCGGCAAGGTGGGCATCCCCGACTCGATCCTGCTCAAGCCGGGGCCGCTCACGGCCGAGGAACGGGAGATCATGCGCCGCCATCCGGAGATCGGGGGCGAGACGCTGCGCTCGGTCGTGGAGCAGTTCCGGGGGAACACGTTTCTGACCATGGGCATGGAGATCGCCTACAGTCATCACGAGCGCTGGGACGGCCAGGGGTATCCCTTCGGCCTCGCCGGCGACGAGATCCCGCTCGCCGCCCGGATCGTGGCCGTGGCGGACGCCTATGACGCGATCACCAGCCGCAGGCCCTACAAAGGCGCGTTCGGTCACGAGGAGGCGATCCGGCGCATCACGGCCGACCGCGGCCACCACTTCGATCCGATCCTGGTGGACGGCTTCCTGGCCTGCCACCAGGACTTCGACGGCATCCGGCAGCGGCTCACCGATCCGCTGGCGGACGGCGGTCCGGAGCTTTTCCAGCGTCATGACGGTCTGAGCATCGATTTCATTCCGGGGTCCTGAGGCGGCCTCGTTCCTTTTGAGGGGGGTGTGGGGATGGAGAGGTTGGTCCAAGAGAGCCCGGTCCGGTGGGAGCCGGGGCGGTCGAGCGATGGCCGCATTTCGCCCCGGCGGCGGACGCTGGCCCGTGTGCGCCTGTTCGAAGGGCCGGCCCTCGGCGAGGATACGGTGGCCACGGACGTCTCGGCGGATGGCGCGTTCCTGCGCGCTAATCGGGCGACGCGTCCGGCCCGGGCGGCGCGCGGCGAGCGGCTGCGCCTGAGCCTGGAGATCCCCACCGATCCGCAGCCGATCGAGCTGTCCGCGCGGATCGTGCGGGTGACTTCCGAGGGCGTCGGCGTGCGCTTCGAGGAGGTCTCGGCCCGCGACCGCGCCCGGCTCCGCGCCCATGCCGGGTTCTATGAGATGGACGAGGCCATCGTCCGCCTGCAGCGCGCCCTGGGCGACGTGATCCCCGGCAACCTGCTTCCCTTGGGCGAGCGCTCGGAGGTGGAGGCGATCCTGCGGTCCGCGGTGGATCGGGGCCTGGCGCTGACCGCGGTCCAGCCCGGGCGCGGCTTCAAGCCACTCGAATGCCGGTTGATCGCGTTCGAGGACGACGTCCTCCGGCTCGACCTCCCTCTCGATTCGAAGCACCGGGTGGTCTATCTCGCGTTCTCCGATCCGCCGCTCCACTATGCGTTCGAAGGGATCGTGGTCGAGCCCGGGCCGCGGCCGATGCTGCTGGTGCCGGAGCGGATCTATCTTACGGAGCGCCGGTCCGGACGCCGGTCGCTGCAGCCGGACAATGCCTGGTGCGAACTGGCCGCGCCGCACGCCCTGGGCGGCAGGCTCCGGTTCCCGGTCCTGGACATGAGCGAGGGTGGGGCCTCGGTCCGGCTGCCCGCTCACGCCGCCTGGGTGCCGGGCACGCACCTGCCGCCGTTCACTCTGGACGTGGCGGGCGAGCGCCTCCGGGTGCCCGGGGCCGCGGTGCGCTACGTGGCTCTCGCGGACGACGGCTCGCTGCGCGCCGGGCTGCGGTTCGGCGGCGAGGTGGACCGTGAAACCTTCCAGGACCTGAAGCGCCGACCCCTCCGGGACGGGCTCGCGGCGCGGCTGTCGCGCACGGTCTCTTTCCTGGGCGGCAAGATCGCCGGGCTTATCCGCCGGCCGGACTCGTCCGGGGTGGAGGTGGTGCGCTACCGCAACCGCCTGGGCGACAAGGTGGCCGGGATCGTGGACGCGAATTTCGACACGTCCGACCCCGACGCCCGGCCGGATGTGGCGGTGGTGATCGCGCCCGCGATCCTGAAGCGCAAGGAGGTCTTCGGTCTCCTGGCGCGGACGATCGTGGACGACCTCGGGCGCGACGGACGCAAGGTGGTGGTGCTGCGCTTCGACGCCTCGCACATCGTGGGCGAGAGCGCCATGGACCCGCGTCTCGTGGCCGAGGGGCGGCCCTACTATCACTGGACGTTTGGCCACCTGGGCGCGGACACGGAGGCCTCCCTGCACTATTTGGAGCGCCGGTTCCGGCCGGCGAAGCGGGTGCTGGTGAGCGTGTCGCTCTCGGCCATCCCGGCGCGCAAGGTGATCCTGAACGAGCGGACTCCGCCCGTGGATCTCTGGATCTCTCCCTATGGCTGCCCGGACGCGCAGGACGTGATGCGCAACTATCTGGCGGGGCTGGACCTGTTCGAGGCGTATCGGAAGGGACAGGGTCCGGAGACGGTCCTCATCCATGGCCGGCCGATGCGCGGCGTGTCGCTCTACGGCCAGGCGATGGCGGACGGCCTCGCGTTCCTGGAGGATGCGCGGCGCGACTTGTCGCAGATCCAGGCGCCGGTGGTGTGGATCGTCGGCACGTACGACTGCTGGGTGACGCGCTCGCGGGTGCGGGCGATGCTGGAGGCTCCCGGCGGCGGGGTGCGCGAGGTGTTCGAGTGCGCCACGGGGCACATCCTCAAGACCGGCGCCGAGGCGATCGAGCTGTTCAAGCTGGTCAGCGAGTCGATCTCGAAGCACCTGTTCCAGAGCGACCGGCCGGCGCGCGATCCGGACCTCGCCCGCTTCGCCCTTCAGAACGATGCCGAGTGGGCGCGCGTGCGGCGCCAGGAGCTGGGCGACGCCGGGGAGTTCTGGAAGGAGCACCTGCTCGGCGCTCCCGGAGACGAGGTGGGGTACGACGTGCTCCTGGAGCATCCGGAGTACCCGCGCTTCCTGGCGCGCCAGGTGGAGCTGCTCGATCCGCGGCCGGGCGAGGACGTGGCGGACTTCGGCTGCGGCACCGGTAATCTCACGCTCGCGATGCTCGACTCGTACGGCTCGGGGGCCGGACCGCGGTCGATCACGTTCATCGACCTGGTGCCGGAGGGCGTGGCGCGGACGGAGGAGAAGGTCCGGGCATGGTACGCGCAGCGCGGCGGCGCGGTACCGGAGCGGGGTGAGTGGCGCGGGGTGGTGGCGGACCTGGACGTCCCTCCCTCGACGGAGCGGCCGGGCCTGGACGCCCTGGCCGACGGCTCGTTCGACCGGATCGGCTGCTCGCTCGTCCTGCCGTACCTGCGCGATCCCCTGGCCACGCTGCGCGAGATGCGCCGGCTGCTGCGGCCCGGCGGGACGCTGGTGGTCTCCTCGATCCAACCGAACTTCGATCCCTCCAAGCTGTACACCGAGGGGGTGGAGATCCTGTCGAAAGCCGGGGACGCGGAGTCGGAGCGCAAGCTGGAGGCGCTACGGCACTATGGCAACATGGTGAGCCGGCTGATGGAGCTGGAGGAGGACGGCCGCTTCCGGTTCCTCGACGCGGCGGCGCTGACGGCGCTGGTGAGCGAGGCGGGGTTCGCCCGCGCCCATGCGTTCCACGCCTTCGGATCGCCGCCCACGGCCATCCTGATCCGGGCGGAGGCCTGACTTGCCATTCTCCAGGTCCTCCCGGCGCTCGCTCCGGCTGCCGGGGTTCGAGGAGTCGTTCCGGCAGGAGACGCGGCAACTGCTCGTGGAGCGCGCCCGCTTCCTCCTGCGGATCGTGCTGGTGCTCTATCCGGCGTTCTGGCTGCTGGACCTCGCCATGGCGCCGGACCTGGCGTGGAAGTTCCTCCAGATCCGGGCCGCGGTGTGCGTCCTCTACCTGGTATCTCTGGCCGCGGTCCACTCGCGGCACGCGGAGCGCCTGGCCCAGCCGTTCGTGATGGCCTCGTCCCTGGCGTCGGCCGCGGGGATCTCGATCATGTCCGCGCAGCTCGGCGGGTTCTCCAGCAACTATTTCGCGGGGAACATGATCGTCCTGTTCGTGATCAATTTCTTCCTGCCGTGGGAGCTGGGCACGGCGGCCCTGATGAGCGGGCTGATCATCGCCACGGATCTCGGGATCAACCTGGCGGCGTACGGGCCTTCCCGGGAGATGGTCGGGCCCCTGTTCTTCCTCTCGGGCTCGGCGGTGTTCTCCTGGCTTTCGGCGTTGTCGAGCCGGCGGACCCGGCGGCGCGACCTCTCGCTCCGGCTGCGGCTGGAGATGGCGTACGCGGATCTCAAGGAGCTGGACCGGGCCAAGAGCCGGTTCTTCGCCAACGTGAGCCACGAGCTGCGGACGCCGCTGACCCTGCTCCTCGGTCCGCTGGAGTCGCTCCTGGGCGAGGTTTCCGACCCCGGGCAGCAACGGCTCTTCCAGTCGATGATCACGAACGCCCGCCGGCTGCTGCGGCAGGTGGACGCCCTGCTGGAGACGGCGCGCCTGGAGTCCGGCCGCCTGCGGCTGGAGCCGGCGCCGGGCAACCTCGGCCGGCTGCTGGTCGACCTGGTCGCCGCGGCCCAGCCTTTGACGGAGCGGCGCGGCATCGAGCTGGTAACCGAGGGGCTGGACAGCTTTCCGGATGGCTCGTTCGACGAGGAGAAGATAGAGATCGTGGCCTCGAACCTGCTCTCGAACGCCTTCAAGTTCACGCCCGCGGGCGGCCGGGTGACGGTCCGGCGCGCCGAGACCCCCGAGATCGCGGAGGAGCGGGTGGCCTTCGAAGTGGAGGACACCGGCCCGGGCATCCCCGCGGACGAGCTGGAGCGGATCTTCGACCGGTTCCACCAGGTGGAGGGGGACTCGGCGCACGGCGGCACCGGCCTGGGGCTGGCGCTGTCGCGCGAGCTGGCGCGGCTCCACGGCGGCGAGGTCACGGTGCGGAGCGCGGACGGCAGGGGATCGGCGTTCCGGGTCGAGCTGCCCCTGGAGACCGCGGCGCAGCCGGAGCGCCGCCGCCAGTCGCGCCGCCGCGAGGACCAGCTCCTTCACGCGCGGGCCGAGGCCATCGCGGTCCGCGAGGTCGCCCGGCGATCGCTGCGGGAGACCCTGCTGGCGGACGTCGACCTGCCGCTCCTGCGCGGGGACGGCGAGCCCCGGCCCCAGCCGCCGGAAGGCGCATCGCGGGTGCTCCTGGTGGAGGACAACGCGGAGCTGCGGAGCTTCCTGGCGCACCGGCTCTCCCGCCTGTACCGGGTGGAGGAGGCCGGGGACGGCGCCGCGGGCCTGGCCGCGGCCCGGCAGGCCACGCCCGACCTGATCGTGGCCGACGTCATGATGCCGGTGATGGACGGCTACGAGCTCTGCCGGCGTCTGCGCTCGGACCCGAGCCTCGCGGCGGTGCCGGTGATCCTGGTGACCGCCAGGGCCGGCGCCGAAGCCGTGGTCGAGGGGCTGGAGGTGGGGGCGGACGACTATGTGGTCAAGCCGTTCGCCCTGCGCGAGCTGGAGGCCCGCATTGCCGCCCATCTGCGGACGCGGGAGACGGAGCGCCAGCTTCACGAACGCGAGAGCCGGCTGGTCGCGATCGGCCAGATGACCAGCTCGCTGGTCCACGATCTGCGCAACCCTCTCACACTTCTGAAGGGCTACGCCGATCTGGCCTACCGCATGGCCCTGCGCAGCGGCGACACGGTGATCGCCGGCGAGCTGGCCCAGGTGCAGGCCGCCTCGGACCGGCTGCGGCGGATGACGGAGGAGATCCTGGACTTCGCCCGCGGCGGCACGCCCCGGCTGCAGATCGAGCCGGTGGCGGTGCGCCGCTTCCTCGACCAGGCGCTGACGCCGCTCGCCGCCGACCTGGAGGAGCGGGGGATCGCGACCGAGGTCCACCTGAGGCTGGACGACGAGCTGCGGATCAACCTGGACCAGGACCGGATGCAGCGGGTGCTGGAGAACCTCCTCAAGAATGCCCGGGAGGCGGTGTCCTCGATGCCCGGAGACCGGCGCGTGTTCGTGCGCGCCTGGGTGGAGGAGGAGGACGCGCTGGCGATCCGCGTGGCGGACAACGGCCCGGGCATCCCCGGGGAGTTGGCGGACCACCTCTTCGAGCCCTTCGCCACCACGGGCAAGCGCCAGGGCACCGGTCTGGGCCTGGTCACCGTGCGCAACCTGGTCAAGGCGCACGGCGGGGAGATCCGGGTCGAGACGGCCGCGCCCGAAGGCGGCGCCGCCTTCACGGTGACCCTGCCTCTGATCCCCGCTTCCGAGGAGCGGGTCTCCGAGACAGCCCGGACCGTGGCCTGACCGGCCCGGCCCAGGCTGGTATAGGATCGGGTAACGCGGGCGTGGTCCGGGGCGCCACACTGTCATGCGCAAGGCAGGCGAAAACCATCCAGCGCTTCTTCAGACGGTCGTCGAGATCGACGGGGCCGTCGAAGCGGTCGCTCGCCGGATTGTCGTTCCCAATCTCCAGGTCCTCCCCGGCCAGCCCCTTGCCGAGCTCCTTCTCCCCTGGGACCCCGAGGACCGGCGAGACCGGCTGTCGGCCATCGTGCCAGGACAGACTGTCCCGGTTTTCCAGGGTCGCCGCACTCTTGATGCGTCTGATCTGCTGTTTTGTCTTTTTTTTCGGAGGGAGAGGCTCATGAACAAGAATCTGCTGGCCTACGCAGTTCTCATCCTCGTATCCATCGCCGGTCTCTCAGTGCTGCTCAACGTCGGCTCGCACCTGCAGGCCCCGGTGGCCGTGACGCAGGCGGCGGCAAGCCCGGGCCCAGGCGCCGTCGAAGCGCTGAAGGAGCACGTGCAGGCGCCGCTCAGCCTGCTCCTCCTCCAGGTCGTCGTCATCGTGGTCGTGGCCCGCCTGGCCGGTATGCTGTTCACGAAGATCAAGCAGCCGCCGGTGATCGGCGAGATGCTGGCCGGCATCCTGCTCGGCCCCTCGCTGCTCGGCATGATCTCCCCGGGGACCATGGACTTCCTCTTCCCGGCGGGCTCCCTCGGCACCCTCAAGCTCTTCAGCCAGATCGGCGTCGTGCTCTTCATGTTCCTGGTCGGCATGGACCTCGACCTCCGCCACCTGCGCGAGAAGGCGCACTCGGCGGTGATGGTCAGCCACGCGAGCATCTTCGTGCCCCTGCTCCTCGGCGTGGCGCTGGCGCTCTTCCTCTACCGCTCCTACGCCCCGGCGGGCGTGGCCTTCAGCTCGTTCAGCCTGTTCATGGGCGTCGCGATGAGCATCACGGCCTTCCCCGTGCTGGCGCGGATCCTGGAGGAGCGCGGCCTGATGAGGACCCCCCTGGGCAACGCCTCCATCGCCTGCGCGGCCGTGGACGACGTGACGGCCTGGTGCCTGCTCGCGGTGGTCGTGGCCATCGTCCAGGCGAGCGGCATGGCGTCGGCGCTCCTGACCGTCGGCCTGGCCGTCGGCTTCGTGGCCCTCATGATCTTCGTGGTCCGGCCGTGGGTGGAGCGCAAGCTCGTCGGCGAGATCCACCACCGCAAGGGCCTGATCGCGGGCACGCTGGTCTTCGCCTTCGCCTCGGCCTGGGCGACCGAGATGATCGGCATCCACGCTCTCTTCGGTGCCTTCCTGGCCGGCGTCGTGGCGCCGCCGCAGAGAGAGTTCCGGGCGGCGCTGCGCGAGCGCCTGGAGGTTCTCGTCTCCGTCCTCCTCCTGCCGCTCTTCTTCGTCTTCACCGGCCTGCGCACCCAGGTCGGCCTGCTCAACGACGGCCGCACCTGGCTCGTCTGCGGCGCCGTGATCGCCGTGGCCGTGGCCGGCAAGCTCGGCGGCGGCATGATGGCCGCGCGCTGGACCGGCATGAGCTGGCTCGACTCGTTCTCGATCGGCACCCTCATGAACACCCGCGGTCTCATGGAGCTGATCGTCCTCAACATCGGGTACGACCTCGGCATCCTCTCCCAGAAGGTGTTCGCCATCATGGTCATCATGGCCCTCGGCACGACCTTCATGACCGGTCCGCTGCTGGAGCTGGCCGAGGCCCGCCGCCGCACCGCCGAAGGCGCGGTCCCCGCTACCGCCTGATCCAGATTCCCGAATGTCATCCACGGAACCGTAGCCGCGTCCAAGAAATTGGACGCGGCGCGACCGGTCCTTCCCCCCTCCTCCTGATCCAAGCTCCTCTGCCGTAACGGATTTCTCCTCCTCTCAGCCCCCCGGCATCCTTCTTGCCCTTGCCTCCTTGCGAATCGAGGAGGTCCAAACGATGCGAAGAGCCATGGCCGCTCTCGTCTGTGCGTGGTGTGTCCTGCTGATCCCGCCGATGCTGGCGGGGCAGCAGGTCAAGATGCCGTTGTCGGACTACAACCAGCTCCGCGCCCGGGCCAACCCGGACCAGGACGCCGATCCGCCGCCGCCGGCGCCGTACGCGTTCGAGTCCGCCGACCTCGCGATCACGGCCGGACCGGAGAGCGCCCGGATCGTCCAGACGCTCGACCTGTCGCTGTTCGCCGACGGCTGGCAGGCGATTCCGCTCGGCGAGGCGGGCTCGTTCATCGAGGCGCGGTTCGGGGACCTCGAAGGCCGGGTCAATGTGGATGAGAAGGGCTGGGCGCTCCAGGTGCGGGGCCGCGGACGCCATCGGGTGACGCTCGAATCCGTGGTGCCGGTCAAGCGCGACGAGACTGCGACCCGGCCCACGTGGCAGGTCGGATTGCGCTTGCCTCCAGCGGCGGTCGTGCGCGGCCGGATCGAGGCGCCCGCGACCGTTGAAGAGGTGGAGATCGAGGGCGCCGGCCTGGTCCGCCGGGATGGTTCCGCATGGGCTTTTGTCGCCGCGCCCACGCCGGAGCCGGTCGGCTTCACGCTGCGCGGCCGGCGGACCCTGCCCGAGCGCGCCCAGCTTCCTCTGCGCTTCGAGACCACCGCGGCCACGGCCGCGGTCCTGTCGCGGACTCGCCTCCAGGTGTACGGCTCGATCGAGGCGCGCGTGGCCCAGGGCCGGCTCTCCGAGCTGAAAGTGCCCCTGCCGGCCGGCTTCGAGGTGGTGTCTGTCCAGGGGCCGATCGCGGGCTGGAAGGTGGACGCCGGCCGGCTGGTCGTCACCCCCCTGGAGCCGGTCGAGACCAGCCTCGCGGTGGAGGTGGAGCTGTCGGCTCCGCCCTCGGATGAGTTGACCAGCCCCCTCCTGGTGCCGGCGGACAGCCACCGCACGTTGCTGCTCACCAAGGCGGCGCTTCGCGGGGACGGTCTGCTCGAGCTGACCGATCCCGGAGCCGTGCGGGCCACGTCGGAGACCGAGACCACTGGCATTTCGGATGACGTGCGCGGCGCGCCGGGAGCGCTCGTGGCCGTGCTCGATCCGGCCCGGCCGCCGCGCTGGCGGGCCGAGTGGGCGGACCGCACGCAGGTGCTCGCGGCCCAGGTGGACCGGCTGCTCGTGAACGTGGTGGTGGGGGAGTCCGGCCGGGCCGCGTACCAGGTCTGGGCGGAGGTCCGCAACCGCGGCTCGCAGCAGCTCGTGGTGACGCCGCCGGCCGGCTTCGAGCTGGTGGCCGGCCACCGCGACGGCGAGCGGGTCAGTCCGGGAGCGGCCGGAGCTTCTCTCGCGGTGCCGCTCTCTTCCGGAGAGGCCGCGCAGGTGGTCCACCTCGCCGGCCTGATGCCTCTGCAGGTGCCGAAGGGGAAGGGCGATTTCTCGCTGCCCCTGCCGGCGCTCTCCGCTCCGGCGGCCCGGGTCGAGGTGCGCCTGATTCTGCCCGGCGGCCGCTCCTACACGATCGCCGACCCGTCCCGGTCGGGCACGGCCCAGCCGCCGCCGGGCCAGGCCGAGCGCGCGGCCCGGCGGGACGCCGTGGTCAACGCCAACAACATCGCGAAGCAGGTCCTGGACATGCCCGGTGCCGTGATCGGCACCAGCGCCGCCGGCCTCTTCCCGGAGCCGCCCGGGTTCCGCCGGATCGACGCGGTGTGGAGCGCCCTGTCGGCCACCCCCGGTCCGCTGGCGGTCCGCGTCGAGAGCGAAAAGGAGGACAACGCATGGTTCTGAAGAGATTCCTTCCCATCGGTCTCCTGTTGACCCTGCTTGCGGTGCCGGCGCGTTCCGAGGAGCCGGCGCCGGGCGAGGTCCTCCTCCCGCTCAAGGACTACCTGGCGCTGGTCGACACCGCCGAGGCCGCGCAGAAGGCGCGGGCGGAGCGGATCAAGCTCCAGGCCGCTCCGCTGGCCGAGATCGTCTCCCAGAGCACGGCCGCGGTCCTGGAGGACGGCGAGGCGCGGGTGACCTCGCGCTTCGAGGTCCTGATCCAGGGCCATCCCGACCGGCCCGTGGCCCTGCCCATGGCCGGCTACCCGGCGACGGTCGAGGTGCTGCGCGACGGCCGGCCCGAGCCGGGCGCGGCGGTCAGCTCGGTCTCGGGTGGAAAAGGCGGTGTCCTCCTGGTGGCGCCGCTGCCGGGGCGGTATGCGGTCACGGTCCAGGGCCGCACCGCGGTGGAGAACCTGGGCGGCATCGGCCGTCTCTCCTTCCCGCCGGCCGCGGCCCCGGTCTCGGTGACCGAGATCGACCTGCCCGCCGAGTCCTCCTGGACCGCGCCGGGCGGCGTGGTGGTGGAGGATCGCGAGCAGGGTGCGCGCCGCACGGTGCGGCTGGCCTCGAAGCGCGGCGAGGTCCAGGTGCTGGAGATCAAACGCCGCTTCGACAGCGCCGACTCCGAGCGGCTCCTGGCCCAGGCGGTGGTCCTGACCCTCTTCCAGCTCCGTCCCGAGGGTCCGCGCCGGCACGACGTGGTGCTCTACGAGGTCTCCCGCGGCAGCCTGCCGAGCTTCACGGTGGATCTGCCGCCGGGGGTCGAGGTGGAGCAGGTGGGGACGGACGAGGGCGCGGCCGTGCCCACGGTCGAAGGCGGCAAGCTGACCGTCCATCGCCATCGCCAGCTCAAGGGCACGGGCTACCTCGTGCTCACCTCGACGCCCGCGGGCAACGTGATGAGCGACGGGACGGACCTCGTCCCGGCCCTGCCGTCCGGGATCGACGTCCGTTCCCGCTACCTGGCCGTGGCGTCGTCCGTGGCCGCCGAGGCGAAGCCCCTGCCCGAGGCGTCGTGGTCACGGGTGGACCTGACCGACCTGCCGCCGTCGCTCTCCGAAGCGCTGGAGGTGATCGACCTGGCGGCGGCGTGGCGGCTGACCAGTCCGGCGCCCGCCCGCCTGGCGGTGCAGGCCCTGGCCCCGGCGCCGAGCCAGGACGAGCCGGTGCGTCAGCGCGACACCACGACCCTGCTCACGGTGGACGGCACGCTGCTGCACCGCGACCGCTTCACCCTGGGACCGGTGACGAAGCCGGGGGCGGCGCTCGAAATCGCCCTGCCCGCCGGCTCGACGCTGTGGTCCGCGCGGGTGGGGGATCA
>DATANP010000117.1:0-9085 GCA_036266195.1 Thermoanaerobaculia bacterium
AGATTTCGGCTCAACTGACCCTGGACGGTTCCACCTATCTCGGCTCCGGGATCCTGCCGCCGGACAGTCGCACCACTCGCAACCTCCAGGCCCTGCTGCGCATCGGCACCGCGCTCCACGCCCTGCGGTCCACCGCCTCCCTGGCCCGGCGTCTCCTGGAGCTGACCCTGGAGACCGTGCCCGGCCAGCGCGCCGCGCTCCTCCTGCTCGACCGCGGCACCGACGAGCCGACCTCCTTCTTCCTCCACCGCCGCGGCTCGACCGATCCCTTCCAGGTCTCCCGCACCCTGGTACACAGAGTCATGGACGAACGCTCCGCCGCCCTGGCGAACGACGTGCTCCATCTGCCGGAGCTGTCGGAGGTCGAAAGCCTCCTCGCCTCCCGGGTGCGGTCCCTCCTCGCCGCTCCCCTGCCCGGCCCGGGCGCACTCCTCGGCATCCTCTATCTCGACACCCGGGACGAGGACGTTCTGTTCGACGAGGGACACCTGGAGATGGTCACCGCCATCGCCGGCATCGCCGCGGCGGCCCTGGCCAACACCCGCCACATGGAATGGCTGGACGAGGAGCGGAGCCGCCTGGACGCCGCCTTCGACCATGACATGGTCGGCGAGAGCCCGCGCATGAAAGAGATCTGGCGCCTCCTCAACCGCTTGGCGCCCACGGATGCGACTGTGCTCCTCCTCGGCGAGAGCGGCACCGGCAAGGAGCTCGCGGCGCGCGCCATCCACCGCGCCAGCCCGCGCGCGCGCCGCCCGTTCGTGGCCATCAACTGCGCCACCCTCTCGGAGACCCTGCTCGAAAGCGAGCTCTTCGGCCACGAGCGCGGCGCCTTCACGGGCGCCATGGAGAGGAAGACCGGCAAGCTGGAGGCCGCCGACTCCGGAACCCTCTTCCTGGACGAGGTCGGCGAGCTGACGCTCCCGCTCCAGGCCAAGCTCCTCCGCGTCCTCCAGGAAAGGGAGTTCGAGCGGCTCGGAAGCACCCGCACGATCCAGGTGGACGTGCGCGTCATCGCCGCCACCAACCGGGACCTCGAGAAAGCGATCCACGAGGGCAGCTTCCGGGACGACCTCTACTACCGCCTGAACGTGATCAGCCTGACCCTGCCTCCTCTGCGCGACCGGCGCGAGGACGTGTCCCTGCTCGCCAGCCACTTTGCGGCGACCTTCAGCCGCAGGCTCGGCCGCCAGGTGGCCGGCTTCACGCCGGAAGCCCGGGCCTGCCTGCTCCGCTATCCGTGGCCCGGCAACATCCGCGAGCTGGCCAACGCCGTCGAGCGCGCGGTCGTCCTCGGGCAGGACGACCTGATCCAGCCCGAGGACCTGCCCGAGGTCGTGCTCGAAGCCGCTCCGGCGATCGGCCGGAAAGCACCCATGGCGAAGTACCACGACGCCCTGAACGAGTGGAAGAAGCGCCTGATCCTGACCGCCGTCGAACAGGCCGACGGCAACGTGACCCGAGCCGCCGAAATACTCGGGCTGCACCCCAACTATCTGCACCGGCTGATCAGCAACTTGGGGTTGAGGGCGCGAATGAAGAGCTGAGCCTTCGGCAATGCGTTGCCGGCGATCCGCCAACGTTAGCCGATGATCCGCCAACGTTAGCCGGCGATCCGCCAACGTTAGCCGGTGATCCGCCAACGTTAGCCGGTGATCGGCAGAGGCTGGCCGGTGTTCCGCCAACGCTGGCCGATCGTCCGCCAGTCCTGGCCGGTCTTCGGCTATCCCTGGCGGAGGATCGGCCAGGCCTGGCGGATGGCCGGCAGACGCTGGCCGATGGTCCGCCAACGCCGGCGGAGAGTCCGCTGGCGCCTGCCGATCCTTCGCCAGGACTGACGGACCGTCCGCAGCCTCCTGCCGAAGACCCGCGACTCCCGGCGGAACATCGGCTATCCTTAGCCGGTCATTTCTCGAGACAAGGAGAGCCCCATGAGCGAGTCCCGCAACCGGCGTGCGTCGTGGTTGGTCCTGTTGTGCCTGCTCCTCCTCCCCACCCTCTGGGCCTGTGAGATGCCGTCCACCAGCACCCCCTCGACCACGACGGCCTCGTCGGGCGAGGCCGAGAAGACCCGCAAGATGGAAGAGAAGGCCGCGGAGATCCGCCGCAAGGAGGAGGAGATCCGCAACATGCAGGGCACCGAGCAGGAGAAGATCGACGCCTACAACCAGCTCGAAAAGGAGCGGCAGGAGCTGATCGAGATGCAGAATTCGGGCTCGAACTGAGCCTCACACCCCCAGCAACTGCTGCCGCAGCGTGAGCACGTCCGGGTCCTTCTCGCCCCGGGTCGCCTCCACGACCTGGGCGCGGTCGAGCGCGCGGCCGGGCGCGGCGAGGCTCCTCAGGCACTGGAGGCGCACCCAGCGGGAGGGGTCGTTGCGCAGGCGCTCCAGGAGCGCGGCGGTCGCCTCCTCCCGGTGAACCGCGGCCAGGATCGCGCAGACCGCGACGCGGGTGCCGATCCGGTTCTCGCGGATGGCGCTGGTCAGCATGAGCTCGATCGCCATCTCCCGGTCCACCTGCAGGAGCAGCTCCAGTGCCTGCTTCTTGATGATGGTCGTGGGCTCGCGCGGCCAGATGCCGCGCACGAAGTCCGGAAAGGATTCCGGATAGACCTGCACGACCAGGTCCAGCAGGGTGTGCTTGTGGGCCGGCCTCTGGAGCGGCGTGAACAGCGAGCGCAGGATCTCGATGCCATCCTCCGGCCGCTGCCGGACGTAGGCCTGGGCGAGCATCACCTTGAACGCCCGCGTGCGCCGCTGGCGGAGCCAGCCGGGCGCGAACCGCGACAGGACTTCCAGGTAATCCTCGGCAAGGACTGCCAGGGCCTCCTGTTCCAGGGGGCTGAAACGGACCTTGCCCAGACGTCCGCGCCTCGGGCCCTGGGACTTGTCGATCAGACCCAGAAGAAAATCCGAGACCTCGGCGCAGCCCAGCCCCTTGAGCGCCAGCACCAGGCTTCGGGCCTCGGCGGCCTTCGGCAGGTCCTGTCCCTTCGGCGGGATCGTGAGCAGCTCGACGATCCGCGGCAGCCATTCCTTCCTCTGTTCGACCGGCAGGGCCGCGAAAGCGAGGCGCGCCAGCCGCAGATTGCGGGTCGATCCGAGAACCTCGCGGCAGAGCTCCTCCCCTTCGGCGCAGGGCCTTTCCGCGCAAAGCTCCAGGCCCTGGGCGACGATCTGCGAGCTGTCCATCCGGCGCCGCACGTAGCGCAGGCAGGCGCGCACCAGGTCCATGTTGGACGAGGTGTGGACCTCGCGCAGGATCGAGCTGGCCTCCGGCGTCCACAGGTCGCGCTCGCCCTCGCTCGCATCGAGGAGACGGACCAGAAAGCCCGTCGCCTCCGGCAGATCCAGCCGCACCAGGGCCAGCAGCGAGTTCGTCCGGACCCAGAAGTCCTGCTGCGGATCCCGGGCGACGGCGACCAGCGCCTCGACCACCTCGCTTTCGCGGTGGTGCCCCAACGCCGTGGCCGCGAAGCGCCGCACCTGGCTCTCCTCGTCCGAGCGCAGCACGTGGAGGAGTGCCGCCGGGACCGCCGGGTTCTGGACGCGGCTCACGCACTTGACCGCGTGCCCCCGCGCCGCCAGCTCTCCCGACGGGTCCTGCACCAGCTCCAGGAGCCGGTGCAGGGCATCCTGCTGGGTGGGAAGCGACAGGAGGTCCTGGACGAAGCGGTAGATCTCGGAGCGGAATGGCGCCTCGGTCCACGCTGCGAAGTCGCCCCGCTCCGCGGCCGAGACCAGGAAGCGGGCGTAGAAGAACTCCAGGAACGAGCGGTGGGAAAAGCGATAGTGGCCGCCCTGGTCGCGCACCAGGAAGCTCGCGGCGCGCAGCTCGCGGTCGATCTCCTCCTCGTCCAGCCCGTTCACACCCTGGCGCCAGGAGCGGATCAGGCGCGGGATCTCCGAATAGTGGAGCTGGGCGTCGTCCTGCTGGATCGCCTTGGCGGCGAACCGCTCCAGCAGCTCCCGTTTCGTTTCGACTTCGAGGATGGTGCTCCAGTCGTTCCTGGAGAGCCAGATGTCCGTGTAGATGCGGTAGAGGATGGCCGGCGTGACCGGCTGCGTCTGCTGCCCGAGACGGTCCGCCGAGGTCACGATCATGTCGAGCAGCACCGGCCGGCGCGACAGCTCCTCCAGGTTGTAGGTGTTCGCGATGAAGCCGCTCACCCGCTCGGCCTGCCCGCCGCAGCGGTGCTCCAGGTAGGCCCGCACCTGGTCGGGCTCGAACTCCTGGAGATAGGAGATCAGGAAGTTGGGCCGGCCCGCGATCTCGCGGTAGAGGTCGGTGTAGGAGACCGGCATCTCGGCGATCGTGGCGAGCGTCGTCCGGCCGAGGAAGCGCTGCACCTCGCGCAGGTCCGTGAAGTAGTGGCTGCGGCAGGACAGGATGATCTTGGCGCGGCCGAGCGCGCTGCGGTTCAGCTCGCGGAAGTTGCGCAGCGTGATTCGATAATTACCGCGGCTCGCCATCTCGTCGAAACCGTCGAGGATGAGCAGCACCTGCCCCTCGCGCAGCACGTATTCGAACGCGGCGTAGGAGGCGGCGCGGATGCCGTGGTTGTCCAGCAGGTCGAGGATGATCTGCTTGAGCGACAGCGCCTGGGTGTACTCGCGCAGGTCGATGAACACGGGCACCCGGCCGCGCGCTCCGCCTTCGATCACCTCGCGCTCGTAGCGCCGGGCCATCTCCAGGGCGAGGTGCTTCAAAAAGGTGGTCTTGCCGGTACCGTAGTCACCGAGCAGGGTGAGCTGGTTGGCCTCGGAATCGGCCAGCCAGCCCGCCACGGCCGAGGACGCGGGCTCGGCCAGCGTGAGGTGCTCGCGCACCAGGCGCGGCGGCACGAAGTGGGTCAGCGCCGGGTCGTCCTCCAGGCGCCGGATCAGGTCGCGGGCGTACTGCCGGAAGTCGATGACCGAGCTTTCGAGCTCGGAGATGGTGAGCAGCTCGACGTCCTCGTGCAGGGCCTGGGCCTTGGCCTCCTTCACGAAGCCGACGCTCGCCACGATGATGCCGCGGAGCTTCGGTGAGATCTCGTGGCGCGCCGCGCTCAGCCGGCCGCGGAAGGCGTCGTACTGGGAGGTGTTGACCGGGTTCGCCTGGTCCTTGCACTCGACGATATAGCTGCGCGAGAGCGGTCCGCTGCGGTCTTCGAGAAAGAGGTCGACCTGCCGCCCGGCGATCAGGCGGTTCGTCTCCACGCGGTAGCCGAGCAGCTCGAAGAGCATGCCGACACGGCGCTCGAAAGCACGGCCCTGGGCCGTCAGGGATTCAACAACGGGCTCAATCATTTCGGACTATTGTAGAGCATCACCCTTCAGGTGTGGGAAAGGGCGGAAACGTTACAGGGCGAGGCCTGTGCTAACGTCCGCGCCATGATCACAGCAGCCCTGCTCCTGCTCGCCCTCTCCGCTCCGGACGTGGACACCCTCCGCCAGGAGGCCGACCGCCGCGCCTCCGAGGTCATGCCGAAGGTCATCGCCTGGCGCCGCGACATCCATCAGCATCCGGAGCTTGGCAACCGCGAGACCCGCACGGCCGCGCTCGTCGCCGAGCAGCTCCGCAGGCTGGGCTACGAAGTGAAGACGGGCGTCGCCCACACCGGCGTGGTCGGAGTCCTGAAAGGCGCCAGGCCCGGCCCTGTCGTGGCCCTGCGGGCGGACATGGACGCGTTGCCGGTCACCGAAGAGACCGACGTGCCGTTCGCCTCCAAGGTCCGCACCGAATATAAAGGCCAGCAGGTGGGAGTCATGCACGCCTGCGGTCACGACGGCCACACGGCGATCCTTCTCGGCACCGCCGAGATCCTGGCCGGGATGCGCGATCGGCTGCCGGGCACGGTCAAGCTGATCTTCCAGCCCGCCGAGGAAGGCGCGCCGGAGGGGGAAGAGGGCGGCGCCAAGCTGATGGTGGCCGAAGGGGTCCTCGACTCGCCGAAACCGGACGCCATGTTCGCGCTCCACCTGGCCGCGTTCCCGGCCGGAGTGATCGCCTATCGCTCCGGCCCGACGCACGCCGGCGAGGAAAACCTGAAAATCAAGGTCAAGGGCCGTCAGACCCACGCGGCGCTGCCGTGGCTCGGCGTCGATCCCGTGGCCCTCGCCGCGCAGATGGTCCTCGCCCTGGAATTGATCCCGAACCGCCAGGTGGACCCGACGCTGCCGAATATCGTTTCGATCTCCATGATCCATGGCGGCGTGCGGAGCAACATCCTGCCGGACGAGGTCGCGATGGAAGGCACGGTCCGCTATCTCGATCCCACAAAGAAAGACGACCTGATGCAGCGCATCCGCCGCACCGTGGAGTCGATCGCCGAAAGCGCCGGCGCCAAGGCGGAAGTGACGTTCAGCTCCTACTCGCCGCCGAACACCAACGATCCGGCCCTCACCAGGGCCATGGAGCCGACGCTCCGCCGGGTCGCGGGCGCCGGTCTCATGGACTACCCGCCGGTGACCGTGTCGGAGGACTTCGCCTTCTTCCGCGAGAAGGTGCCCGGGATGTACTTCTTCCTCGGCATCAACAAACCGGGCGTGGGCTTCGGCGAAGCCGAGCCGAACCACTCGCCACGCTTCTACGTGAACGAGGATGCGCTGCTGGTGGGCGTCCGGGCGATGGCGAACCTCGCGATCGATTATCTCAGCGGCGCTGGAAAATAGGCATGACAGCCAGTCCGCCGCGGGTCGCGGCCGTCGTCGTCAACTACAACGGCAAGGACATCACCCGGCAGGCCGTAGAGAGCCTCCGGAAGATGACCTATCCGGCCTTCGACCTTATCGTCCTCGACAACGCCTCGACCGACGGCTCGCCCGAGGCGCTCGCCCAGGCGTTCCCGGACCTGAAGCAGCTCCGGGTGGACGTGAACCGCGGCAGCTCGTCCGGCTATGCCGCCGGGTTCCGCTGGGCCTTCGAGAACGGCTACGACTACGTCTTCCTGCTCAACAACGACATCGAGGTGGAGCCCGACCTGCTCGACCGCCTCGTGGAAGTGGCGGAGAGCGATCGGCAAATTGGCGTCGTGGGTCCCAAGTGCTATTTCCATAGCGACCGGCAGCGCCTGTGGTCCGCGGGCGGTAAGCTCCGCTTCCGCGAATCGATCACCCATGAAAGAGGCTACGGAGAGATCGATCGCGGCCAGTACGACCAGGACGCCGAGGTGGACTACATCAACGGCTGCGCGATCCTGATCAAACGCTCGGCGGCCGAGGCCGCGGGCTCCTGGGACCCGGTCTACTTCATCTGCGTGGACGACGCGGACTTCTGCACCCGGGCGAAACAGAAAGGTTTCCGGTGCGTCTACGTCCATCGCGCCGTGCTCTACCACATGGTGGCCTACACCACCGGAGGCTACAGCCCGGGCCGCAACTTTCAATTCGGACGCAGCAGCACGATCTACGTCCGGCGCTACGGCCGGCCCTGGAACTGGCTTTCCTTCCTGGGCTTCTCCACCGCCGCCTTCCTGGTGGCCTACGTGCGCGAGCTTCGGAAAGGAAATCAGGCCGCGGCCATGGCCAAGCTGCAGGGAGTCCGGGAGGGATTGAAGACGGACGCCCGGCCGGCCGAGGTGCTGAAGGCCTACTGAAGACCAGCCGCGTACCGGATTCCACCCAGCAGGTGCTCCAGGAACGCCGGCTCGGAAAAGGCCGCCTCCGTGTGGCCGCCCGCCGTGTACCAGGCCCGGCCGCCCTCGAAATCGTGATACCAGGCGATCGGATGATCGTTCCCCATCTGCCCCCCGGAGTACGTCGTCTCATCCAGGGTGAGCAGCACTGTGACGCCCTGGTTCCGCGGGTTGCGCTGGAAGTCGTACCACTCGTCGAAACGGGTCCACGGATCCGGCAGCGATCTCGTCGAAGGATGGTCCCGCTCTTCCACGCGAATCCGCGCCTGGGCCGGCGCCGGGTGGCTCGCGAAGAACGCTCCTACCAGGTCTCCATACCAGGGCCAGCCGTGCTCCGTGTCCGCCGCCGCATGGATTCCCACGAAGCCGCCTCCGCCGTGGATGTAATTCATGAAGGCGGTCTGCTGCTCGGCGTTGAGGACGTCTCCGGTGGTGGATAGAAAGACGACAGCCTTGTACCGGCTCAGATTCGCGGCGGTGAACTGACCCGAGTCTTCGGTGGCATCGACCTCGAAGCCGTTCGCGGTACCCAGGCTCCGGATCGCGGCAATCCCCTCCTCGATACTGTCGTGGCGAAAGGCCGCGGTCTTGGAGAACACCAGGATTCGGTCCGCACCGGTCTGCGGCTCGAAACGATTTTCCCAAAGCTCCACAGGCCCCTTCCCGAACGGCAGGGTGCCGAGGATATCCCCCGCATCGGAAATCCGGATGTTGTGCAAGGCTGGCGTGCCGAGCACCTGGCGGCTCCACTGCCCCATATTGAGGTAGATCAGCAGGCGCCCCTCTCCCCGGATCTCCGAAGCCACCACGTCCAGATCGCCGTCGCGATCGAGATCCGCAACCCTCACGCTCTGCGCCGAATCGAGAGGACCGGGGTCGATGACCCGTTCCTTCCAGGGAGATTTGCCAGATTTCACCGGGTTTTCGAACCAGGAGATCCTCCCCTGCCCGTCCGCCACCGTCATCACGATATCAGGCCGACCGTCCCGATTCAGATCGCCCACGTCGAGAGCCGCCTGCGGGCTCCACGAACCGAAGCTCCGCCGCGGCCACGACCGGGAGAGGATCCTGCCGCGCGGGTTTCTCAGCCATCGCCCTCCCAGGACAATGTCGGGAAACCCGTCCTTGTCGAGATCGGCCAGTGCCAGCCCCTGCGTCGCGCCTCCCGCAAGGTCGCGCCGGAGCCAGGACCGCGATCCGTTCTGCCTGAGCAGCGTCACCGCCGAACCGGCTCCCCCGCGCATGACGATATCGAGCTTGCCGTCCCGGTCGAGATCGGCAATCGCCACCTCCTCCACCTCCTGATTGGAGACGATTCGATGGACAGGCCAGGGACCGGATGAACGAGGGTTCTCGAACCAGGTGGTGCCCACCGTAACGTCCAGGTCGCCATCGCGATCCAGATCTCCGGCCGCCAATCCGCCACCCGTGGTAAATCCCTGGGAAGCCAGGACGGACCGGGTC
>DATANP010000118.1:0-3717 GCA_036266195.1 Thermoanaerobaculia bacterium
TATCGCCCTGGGCATGGCCGTGTTGCTGGCGTCGTCTTCTTCAGCCTGGGCCGCGGAGGCCCGGCTCCTCACCATGGCGGACCTGTCGCAGATGGGAGGGACCGACTTCGACGGCGGGGTCGGCGACCTCCTGCTGCGCAACGACAAGGTGGAGGCGGTCGTTCATGCGATCGGCGCCACGCCCGATTTCAACATCCCCTTCTCGGGAGAGTCGCTGCCGTCCCGCGGCGTCCTCATCGACGTCGGCAACCGCGGGCAGCGCAACGACCAGTTGACCGAGATCCAGCACGTCATCAACCTCTCGCCGTCGAGCGTGGTCCTCTACCTGGGCTCCAAGCAGGGGTTTCCCGACCCGGTGCTGGTCAGCGGGGGGGCTACGGCCTCGATCACCGTCCGCGGCATCGCCCTGCTCGAGGGTGTGTCGAGCACCAGCAACCCGACGCTCATGGTGACCACCACCTACTCGGTCACCGACGGCAACTCGTGGATCGACCTGACGACCACCGTCAAGAACGTGGGCGCGCAATCGGCGCCCGTCTTCTCGGTCGCCGACGTGGACGTGATCGTGGCGCGCGGTCCGCTGCCGTTCCAGCCCTTTCCCGGCCGCGGCCCGAAGTCGCCGCCGTTCGACCTGTCGAATCCCTTCCCGTCGATCGGCGTGTGGCCCTTCCTGGCCGTGCCGGCGAACAACGGTCCGGCCGACGGTCCGGCCAACAACGACCTGACCCCGTCCGGGGAGGTCAGCTACGTCTTCGTGGCGGATTCCGTGCAGAAGCCCCTGATCGGGATCGGCGCCCCCCTGGCGGCCGTGGTGGGAAACTTCTTCGACCTGGCGGCCGTGGCGGGCGGCCATCCTCCCCAGCTCGCGCCCGGGGCCTCGCTGACCCACGTCCGCAAGCTGGTGGTCGCGCCGCAGAACAGCGTGGAGGCGGGCCTGAACGTGGCCCTGCCCCTGCTCTTCAAGCCGGTCTTCGGCGGCCTCGACGCCCGCGCCTCGTTCACCGGCCGGGTGGTGGACTCGAAGGGGGATCCGGTTCCGGGGGCCCATCTGGTCTTCGAGAACACCGCCCCCGGCTCCATGGACTTCTCGCCGCTGGTGACGGTGGTGGACGACGACGACAACGGAATCCCGGAGGAGGTGATCCCGGCCTCCGCCGGCAAGCCGCTGCCCATGACGCACACGGTCACCGGTGCCGACGGCCGCTTCACCGTCCGGCTGCAGGCCCTGCGCGACCCGACTTCGGCGCCGTCGATCTACCAGGCCCGGATCCAGGCCGAGAACCGGGAGACCAAGGAGATCGGTCCCCTGACCGTGAGCCTCGCGACCATCACCGGCCCGCCGCAGGACCTCGGAGACATCGCGCTCAGCGGCACCGGCAAGCTGCGCTACCGGGTCAGCCGGGTCCTCCAGGGCAACACGCGGGTGGACAGTCCGGCCAAGCTCACGATCTACGGCCTCGACGGCACGGACAACCCGGACTTCGGGCGGCAGTACCTCAGCCTGCGCAACTTCGCCACCCTGTCCAAGCGGCCGGGCGACGGCCTCACCCCGGTCACCGCCGGCAACTCGAAGCAACTCGGCGAGACCTTCTCCGGCTCCCGGACCTTCAACGTCATCATGGACCACGACGGCCTCGGAGTCGTGGACCTCATGCCGGGCCGGTACCGGATCTACGCCTCCCGCGGCATCGAGTACAGCGTCGACGTCCGCGACGTGACCGTGACCGAGGGCGAGGTCACGCTCGCGCGCTTCAACCTGGAGCGCGAGGTCACCACGGCCGGCTACGTGAGCATGGACGGGCACATCCATTCGACCAAGAGCTTCGACGCCTCGGTTCCCATGACCGACCGGGTGGTCGCCTACATGGCCTCGGGCGTCAAGGTGATGGTCGCGAGCGATCACGACTTCACCTCCGACTACCGGCCGATCATCACCCAGCTCGGAGCGGGCCACGAGATCGCCGCGATCGTGGGAGACGAGCTCTCCGGCCAGATCCCGGTGCCTCCCAGCGCGGCCACCGGCAACATCGACGCCTTCCCCGAGGCGATCGGCCACTGGAACGCCTGGCCGCTGTCGGTGATCCCCGGGGCGCGCAGGAACGGGGCTCCCTCGGACGAGTTCCTCAACCCTGGCACGGCCATCGACCGGCTGCGCGGGATGGACTCGCTTCCTCTCCTGGGAGCCACCCCCGACACCGCGACGCTGCCGCAGTGGCTCGCGGCCATCCAGGCCGGCCAGCCGGGCACGCCGGGCGCGAGCCTGCCGGCCGATCAGGAGGTGATCGTCTTCAACCATCCTCGCGAAGGCCTCGCCGGCACCGTGGTCATCGGCCTGCTGAACAGCCTGGCCAACCCCGGCGGCGATCCCCTGACCGGAGGCTACCGCCCGGATCAGCCGATCACCGCCTTCCCCAACAGCCTCATGAGCCTGCCGTCGCTCTACAACAAGGCCGTGGTGGGACCGCCCGGGACCAACTCCACCGGCCTGAGCTTCGACGCCATCGAGCTCATCAACGGCACGTCCATGGGCAAATATCTCCAGGTGAGGCGGGACTGGTTCAGCCTGCTGAGCCAGGGCATCCACCGCACCGGCATGGCCAACTCCGACTCCCACCGTCCCGTCCTGGAGAACCCCGGGTACGGCCGTACCTACGTCGCCTCGCCGACCCAGGCTCCGGACGAGATCGACGAGGACGACCTCGCGCAGTCGGTGCTCGCCGGGCGGGTCTTCGGCACCACCGGCCCGATCGTCCGTTTCGAGATCCTGGACGACGACGACCGCGGCAAACCCGACCGCGAGGAGGTCGACCGCTTCTTCGACGGCATCGGCCGGACGGTGGTGTCCACGCGCCCGACCGTGGCGCTGAAGATCCGGGTGGAGGCGGCGCCCTGGATCCCGGTGGAAGAGGTGCGGATCTTCCGCAACGGCGAGCTGATCCTGACCCAGGACATCGCGCCCGGCCGCGTCCTCGGAGGGCCGGCCCTCCGCTTCCAGCGGCGCATCGAGCTGACCGGGATCGACGCGGACTCCTACTTCACCGTCGAGGCCGGCGTCCGCCTCGACGCCCAGGGGAACCCCCTCTCGCCGCAGCTCCTGGAGACGGTCTGGAAGGTGGAGCCCTCGGTCGTGCCGCTGGCCTTCACCAATCCGGTCTACGTCGACCGGGACGGCAACGGATACACGCCCCCGGGACTGCCATGAGGCTGGGAGCGGGCGTTCTCGGAGGAACGCTGGCGGGGCTCCTGTCTCTCGCCTCGCCGGCGCGCGGCCATACGGTTCCGCTCCCTCCGCCGGCGTCGCCCGACACGGTCCGTCTCGGTCTGGACGAGGCCGGGCTGAGGACCCGGGCCGGCGAAGCGCTCCAGACCGGGCTGCTCAGCCGGCCGGAGGCGCCCGCTCCGGGCTCCGGGTTTTCCGTCTTCCATCGGCGCTTCCCGGGGACGGACCTCGCCTATGCCGAGTACGAGCTCTTCCAGGGGAAGATCTACCGCGTCCGCTGGCGCCTGGCCGAACGGTTCGAGCGCCCCCTGTTCCCCTGGCTCGTCGACCGGGTGAGCCATCACCTCGGCACGCCGGTCTACGATCAGGTCGTCGAGCCGGAGCTGGGCTCCGGCCAGGCCTCGCTGCGCCGCGTGGCCTGGCGGTGGAACGGAAGGACGATCGAGGCACGCCAGCTCCAGCCGCAGAGCGGCGGGCCGCTGTTCCTCACCTGGCTC
>DATANP010000119.1:0-22666 GCA_036266195.1 Thermoanaerobaculia bacterium
ATCAGACCGAGATGTTCGCCGCGTCGCCCTCGACGTTCTTCTTCAAGATAAGACCGGCCGAGGTGACATTCGTCAAAGAAGAGGGACGGATCACGCACCTGGACTGGGTCGAGCACGGGCAGACCTTGCGCGCCAACAAGATCAAATAACGCTCCGTGCCGCAACGCAGACTTCCCTGTCGCCCTCCAAGGTTCTCCAAGGCGTTGGAACGTTCTGCGCGGCGACGGAAGCTTCTCCAGGCCGATGGAAGCTTCCATGGCGCGATGTAGCCTTCTATGAGCCGTTGAAGTGTTCCCGGCGCCGGCGGAAGGTTCTACGCCACCACGAAACGTTCTACGCCGCCGCGGAAGGTTCTACGCCGCGATGGAACGTTTCTCCAGCGTCACGGAAGGTTCTATGTCGCCACGGAAGGTTCTCCGGCGTCGCGAAACGTTCTACGCCACGGCGAAAGGTTCTCCGGCGTCGCGGAACGTTTCTACGTCGCGGCGGAAGGTTCTACGCCGCCACGGAAGGTTCTAGGTCGCGACGGAACGTTCTGCGCCGTGACGGAACGTTTCTCCGGCGTCACGAAAGGTTCTATGTCGCGGCGGAAGGTTCTCCAGCGTCGCGGAACGTTTCTACGTCGCAGCGGAAGGTTCTACGTCGCGACGGAACGTTCTATGCCGCAAAGGAAGGTTCCATTGCGGCAGAGAAGCTTACCGGCCCGCGGAGAACGAAACGGAGGGGCGGCGCCGTTTCTTCCGTCTCGGATCGTTCGGCCGCACGACAGGGACGGAATTCGCCAGGTGGAGAATTTTTGACCCACTCGTTTTGGTCAAAAAAGTGCTTTTTTGGAGGGACCGGCTCAAATCGGGCTGAGGCTCCTTATCATCCTTCCTCTGAGAGGACCGTCCGGCGCCATGAGGAGCCGGGGTGACAGGAGCCCAGGGGGGCTCGGAAAGGAGAAGGACCATGCGGGAGAAGTCGAGATCGGGTCAGTTGGGGGAGCTCCAGCGGCTGTTGGCGGCGCTGGAGATGAACCAAGCGGAGCTGCCGCACCTGGAGACGCATCGGGCGCAGTTGGACGCGCTGGTGGAGCAGGCGGGGGACATCTTCCAGACCCAGGCCGCGCTGGCGGCGAGCAAGCAGGAGGCGTCGCAGAAGCTGGTATCGCTGCTGACGGACTCCCTGCAACTGGCGACGGTGCTGCGCTTCTCGCTGAAGCAGTTCTACGGCCGGAGCTCGGAGAAGCTGGTGGAGTTCGGCATCCAGCCCTTCCGCGGCCGGAAGAGGCGGAACCCTTCGCCCCAGTCAGCGGAGTCAGCCGCCCCGGCCGAAGCCGCCCCGACGGTTGGCTAGCGTCGCCTGAAACTCTCGCGAGGGGGCGAGGCCGTCTCTCCGCCCCCTCGTCTTTTTTCAGAGTGCAAGTGAAAAGAGCCGATTGGCGCTCACCCGGGCGGCGTCGGCCTGTCCGGTTGGGCGGGTTTCTTGTCGACATAGTAGACGATACCCGCGTAGTCGTCGCTGAAGAAAAAGGCGTCCGGGCCGGCAGCCAAGATGTCGACCGGGCGCCCGTACACCTTTCCCGCTTGCAGAAAGCCGTCGATGAAATCTTCCGGCGGGCCGCCCTGCCGCCGTGCCACGCGCACGATGCGATAGCCGTGTCCGAGGCTCTTCTTGGTCGAGCCATGCAGCGCGACCAGAAGAAACCCGCCCAACTCGGCATGCGTCTTCGCGTCGAAATCCTCGAGCCCCAGCGGCGAGCTGTGGGAGTCGAAAGCCGTGAAGGCCTTGGGCACCTGACGGCAATTCCTCTTCTTCCCGCCCACATTGTATTTCCTGTCGGAGTACACCCCCGGGCCGGACTGGTAGCAGTAGGGCCAGCCGTAATTCGCTCCGTCTCGGACGGTATACAGAGTATCGGCGGGCCTGTGGTCTCCCAGATGGTCCGCCCCCATGTCGGTGGCGAACAGATGTCCTTCGATCCAGCGCAGTCCCACCGCATTGCGCAAGCCGCGCGCGAAAGATCTCGGATTCTTGCCATCCGGATCCATCTCCAGGATACTGGCGCGCACCTCCTCCTTCTCCTCGCAGGCGTTGCAACTGCTGCCGACCGAGACGTAGATCTTGCCGTTGTCGCCGACGGCGATCGTGCGCGTCAGATGCCAGCCGCCATACTTGTAATTCAGCCCGTAATCGGGAAAGGTCGCGAGCACCTCGGGCTCCCCTGCCGGTGCGCTCTCTCCCGCGACGTACCTGTAGCGCACCAGGCGGTCCGTCAAGGCCAGGTAGAACCAGACCTCGCCCTTCGGATCCGTGTAGAAGGCGATGCTGTTCGGATTGCGCAGGCCGGTCAGATAAGGGATGACACGCTGAAAGCTCTTTGCAGCCGGATCGAATCCGTCCAGGATGTAGACGGCGCCCAGCCGATTGTCCGCGAGGCTGTGCATGTCGGTCACGAAGATCCTGCCGTCGGGGCTTCGGGCAAAGAAACGCACCCGCCTCAGCCCTTGTGCAGCAACGCTGATTTCGAACCCTTCGGGCAGGTTCAAGGTAAAAGCTCGGCCATCCGTGAGACGGATCGGCTGCGGTACCAGCTTCAACGTGGAACCTTGGGCCGTCACACCCGTGACGGCAAAGAGGCAAACCAAGCTCAGGAAAATCGACACGGACCCGATCCCTGGAAAAGGGTGGCTCTTCTCAGGAAAACCATGGCACCTGCTTGAATCGAAGACCGGGGCAGGGGCTGCCCTTCGGCTATTCCGGAACATCTTCACTCCCTTGAGGAGACATCGGCGAGCCCGTTTCCGTCTTTCCCGGGTATGAGACGATTGCGCTGGAGTCCTCGGCCGAGCCCAGTGAACCGCGCCATGGCGACCGGCAGCTTCGCGCGCATCAGCGCCGCGAAGGTCGGCTCGGCCACGGCCACCTCGTCGAGCAGGCTCTCGCGAGCCGCCGGCGTCATCGTGAGCAGCAGCGCCTCGAGGTGGAGGCGGCTGGCGACATCGCCGCCCTGCTCGCCGGCCTCGGCGAAGGCTGCGTCATCCGCCGGAGTCCAGCGCTCGGCGCGATCGGCCTCGGCGAACAGCCTGGAGAGGCTGCCCGGTCCCAGGCGATCGACGAGGTCGCCGATCTCGGGCAGCCAACGATCGAAGGCTCCCAACTCGTGGAGCATCTCGAGCTCGACGCCGGCCTGCGCGTCGTGGAGCAGCTTGACGACGTTGCGTACGCGCAGGAAACGGTCGCCGCGCTGGTGGCCGTCGCGGATGGCGGCGCGCAGCGGTGACGCCAGACGCTCGTCGAGGTGCTCGAGCCCGAGCTTGGCGGCGCAGGTGCGCACGACGCGGATCGCGCACTCGATGGGCGACGCGAGCACGGCATGGGTGGCGACGAGCGACGGCGCGGCATTCGTCCAGCCGGCGTAGCCATCGCTGCGGTCCACGACGAGACCGGCGGCGAGGGCGGCAGCGCCCGAGCCGCAGTGCAGCAACCCGGCGACGACGTCGACGAGGCCCGGCGCCTCGCCTACCGGGATGCGAATGCGGTCGACGTTCATCAGCCCGTTGAGCTCGAGGGCCGCCTCGTCGTGGAAGACGCTGACGTCGACCTCGACGCCGAGCGCGTCCCAGATGGCGCCCCACCCCGCCGTCCACAGCTCGGGCCCGCCGCGGGCGCGGCGGCGCGGGTAGACGTAGCGCGGCAGGAAGCGGAAGTCGGGTGCGTCGAGGGCCTTGCCGATCCGCCGCAACAGCTCGGCCTCGACCGGACGGCCGGCGACGACGATGAGGTCGAAGTCGCGCATCTGCAGCGCACGGCCGGCAAACAGATGGTCGAGGAGCGCGGGTGCGCTCGAACCGCCGATCGCGACGTCCGTGAGACCGGCGTTACGGAGGACTGGCAGCACGCGGGCCAGGATGGCGGCGAGACGCCCGATGGCAATTTCCTTCATGTCGTGCATGGTGAACCTCGGCCCGTCGTAGCCGCCATGTCGACCCTGGGTGGATCAAATCCATGATACTCCAGCGTCAGCGGGCCAGCTTGCGCAGCACCAACTGCCAGTCGCGGCGCAGCACCTCGGCGGAGCTGCCGAGGATCGCCACGAAGGGATCGAGCGCGAGGCGGGGAGCGCGGGCCTGAAGCCCGAGAGCGGCGTCCTCGACGAGGTCGTAATCGTCGAAGATGGCGATGCCGCCCGGCTGCAGCAGGCCCCAGACGAGGACCGCGTCCTGGAGGACGTCGCCGACCCGATGCGACGCGTCGACATAGGCGAAGTGGAACGACGATGGCGGCAGCGTCCGCAGCACTACCTGCGAGAGGCCGATGAGCTTGGTCACGCGGTGGCCGGCGCCCGAGGCGGCGACGTTGTGGTCGAAGTGGCGCTCGTAGTAGTTCAGGTAGATGCTGCCCATCGGGGTACCGAACTGGTCGACACAGGTGAGCGCGCTGGTGGGGTGGGTGAGGACGTTCTCCAGCCACCAGCAGGCCGACTGCCCCTCGAAGCAGCCGACTTCGAGACCGCGCACGGCGGGCTGGGCAGCGAGGTGTGCGAGCTCGCGCCGCCACGCGCCGGTGTGCTGGCTCGCCCAGTCGTAGGTGAAGCGGTAGCGCGGGTGGGGGAGCGCCGGGCTGTCGACGACGAGGTCGTACATGGCGCGCGACATCAGGCGCGCCGTCGGCTCATCGACGCCGGCGTCGATGAAGCGCCGCAGCGCGAGGGTCATGGCGAACCGCTGGTCGTTGTGCTCCTCGGTCGAGAGCGAGCCGTCGGCGAGGGCGCGGCCGAGCTCGCCGGCGCGGTGCGCCACCCAATCCATCACCCGTCCGGCGCCGTCGATCCCCGGCCGGGGCGTGCCGAGCGCGGCCGACCACTCGGCGTGGAGCGCCGCCGCCGCTGCCGCCAGTGCACGCTGTTTGGGCGGGCTATCCATGCTCATAAGCTTCCTCCGGACCAGGCGTCACCCGATTCTAGGCTCAAAGAGATTTCCACCCCAACAGTGAAAAGAGCATGAGAAACATCACCCGGCGATTCAGCGTACTGGCGGAGAAGGGAACGACCCATCCCGACTGGAGGCTCCGATGCGCCGCGTTCTGTGTGCCGTCCTGTTGCTGCTGGCTTTCGCCGCCGTGCCCTCTCCGGCGCCGGCGGCTCAGCCTGCGTTCGATCCAGAAGCCGCGACCGACACCTGGCTGGCACGGGTCCCACCGGACGTGCGCGCCCGGTCGGATTCCTATTTCGAGGGCGGCGAATGGCTGATCCTGTGGGATTTCCTCGCCGCCATGGCGGTGGCCGCGATTTTCCTGACCACCGGCCTCTCGGCATCCTTGCGCGACCGCGTGGCACGGCTCACGCGCTTCCGGACTCTCCAGATCTTCTTCTATGCCGCGTGCTACATCCTGCTGGCGACGATCCTGATCTTTCCTCTCACACTCTATGAGAGCTTCTTCCGCGAGCGCGCCTACGGCCTGCTCAACCAGGGCTTCGGCTCCTGGATGCGCGACCAGACCATCGGCCTCCTCGTGACCATGGTCCTCGGTGGCCTGGGGGTGACCGTGCTCTATGCGGTCTTCCGGCGGGCGCCGCGCACCTGGTGGATCTGGGGCACGGCGGTCAGCGTGCTTTTCCTCATGGTCCTCATTCTGATCGTACCGGTCTTCCTCCTGCCGCTGTTTCTGAAATCGACGGAGCTGACCGACGAAACGGTGCGCGGGCCGATCCTGGCTATGGCACGGTCGAACGGCGTGGAGACGGATCACGTTTGGGTCCTGGGAATGTCAGAGCAGAGCAACCGGGTGGGGGGCAACGTCAGCGGCCTGGGAAGCACGATGCGGATCTCGCTCAACGACAACCTGCTGCGCCGCAGCTCACCGGCAGGAGTGCAGGCGGTCATGGGACACGAGATCGGCCACTATGTCCTCCACCACGTCGAGCAGTCCATCGTCGCCTTCGGCGTGCTGTTCCTGCTCGGCTTCGCCTTTCTTCGCTGGGCGTTCACGGCGGTGCTCGCGCGCCGCGGCGAGCGCTGGCGGATCATCGGAATCGCCGATCCCGCGGGCCTGCCGCTGCTGGTCGCCCTGGGAGCGCTCTATTTCTTCCTGCTGACGCCGGTGACGAATACCATTATCCGCACCCAGGAAGCCGAGGCCGATCTCTTCGGCCTGAACGCCGCCCGTCAACCCGACGGCCGGGCGGAAGTCGTCCTCCAGCACGCCGAAGACCGCAAGCTCTCGCCAGGCCCGTTGGAAGAATTCATTTTTTTCGACCACCCGAGCGGCCGCAACCGCATCCTGATGGCCATGCGTTGGAAGGCGGAGCATCTGTCAGAGATGAGGTGAGCTGAATCCGGGAGCACCCAATAAGTGTCTGAGTCTTGACGGCATTTTGCGTGGCGTCACAAGATCATGGTATCATGTCTAGAGCATTTTACGATACACATGGGGATGCCACCACATGGACTCTGCGTTTACTGAACACGCAGAACGTTCGCCCAGATTGAACTTTCTGCGCTATCATTATCCCGCCATGGCTGCGACCGGTGGTATCTCCGAGGCTCTTCGCAGGCGGGTGGATGAGCTTCATCGGCGCTTCCAGGGCCCGTTCTCGGTTGCCGAGTCCGCAGAATGGTTCGGAACTGACCGGGCCAAAGAGCGGCGGCTCCTCGCCCATCTGGCCTCGCGGGGATGGCTGAGCCGGGTACGCCGGGACGCCTATATCACCGTTCCTTTGGGGGCGGAGCGCCCGGCCGACTGGCGTGAGGACCCCTGGGTGGTCGCGGCACGGGTCTTCGCTCCAGGCTACTTGGCCGGATGGACCGCGTGCGAGCACTGGGGGCTGACCGAGCAGATCTTTCGCGATATCCAGGTGGTCACGACAAGGCGCCTTCGCCATCGAGTCCAGGAGATTCAGGGTACACGGTTCCAGGCCCGGACGGTGGCCCCGGATCGGCTGTTCGGGACAAGGTCGGTCTGGCGAGGACAGAGCCGCGTTGAGGTCTCCGATCCGTCCCGCACCTTGACCGACCTTCTCGGCGATCCGGCTCTCGGAGGAGGCATCCGGCACGTTGCTCAGATCGTCGAGACCTACTTCTCTAGCGAGCATCGCGACGACCGGCTTCTGCAGGGCTATGTGCACAGGCTGAGCAACCGAACCGTCTGGAAGCGTCTTGGCTATCTGCTCGAGAGCGGAGGGATCGAGGCGCCGGAACTGATCCAGGCCTGCCGGGAGGGGATGAGCACCGGAGTCTCGCTACTCGATCCGGGTGCGGAAAACAAAGGGCCGGTGCTCAAGCGCTGGAACCTGCGGCTCAATGTGATGCTGCGGATCGAGCGCCTTTGATCTCACGCTTCGATCTCGATCAGCGGGTTCGCGAATGGGGACTGCGCGAGGACGTTGTCGAGAAGGACTACGTCCTCGGCTGGGTTCTCTGGGGCATTGGATCGGACGAGGCCCTCTCCACGTTCTGGGCGTTCAAGGGCGGAACCTGTCTCAAGAAGTGCTACCTGGAAACCTTTCGTTTTTCCGAAGACCTCGATTTCAGCGTTCTTCCAGGAGGTCCGGTACGGAGCGAGGAGGTGCGGCCCTATCTCGACCGGTTGCTGCAGCGCGTTCACAATGAGAGCGGTATCACGTTTGACGGGCAGGCGCCGCGTCTCACGACGCATGCATCCGGAAACTACACGGAGGGACGGATCTATTATCGAGGCCCTCGCAATGCTCGTACAGTGGCGAGCATCCGTATCGATCTCCTGGCGAACGAAGCGGTGGTCCGGCCCACGATCCTGCGGCCCATTGCACATGCGTATCCGGACACTCTGCCGGAGCCCGCGACGGTGCGTTGCTATGGCTTCGAGGAGGTCTTTGCCGAGAAGGTCCGGGCCATGGGGGAACGCAGCCGCCCGCGGGACTTGTACGACATCGTCCATCTCTTTCGCCGCCGGGACCTTCGGCACCATTCGAGCCTGGTGCAGGACATCCTGGCAGAGAAGTGCGCACACAAAGCAGTGCCGGTGCCCTCTCTTCAACGGCTGACGGAATCGCCCTATCGTGGAGACCTCGAAAACGAGTGGGCCAACATGCTTGCCCATCAACTGCCGGAGCTTCCTCCATTCGAGAGTTTCTGGTCGGAACTGCCGACTCTCTTCGCCTGGCTGGCCGGAGAGAGTGGCGGGAACGATCTCGAACCGGTTGCAATCGCTGAAGAGCTTGACGAAGTCTGGCAGCCTCCTGCGACCCTTTGGAACTGGGGGATGGGAGTGCCCGTGGAAGCCATCCGGTTTGCGGCTTCGAACCACCTCTGTATAGAGTTGGGATACCAGGGAACGGCCCGATTGATTGAGCCGTATTCATTCCGGCGCACCAAGGCCGGGCATCTTCTGCTTTTCGCCATCAAGTGCCAGACCCGGGAGCTGCGCGGTTATCGACTCGATCGCATTCAATCGGTTCGGGTCACCACAACACCTTTCCAGCCAGTTCATATTATCGAGATTGGGGGTTTGAGCCCGATCTTCGCTCCCCGTCTTCGCCATACTCGGAGACGTTGATCAGCCTGAGCTGGGTGATCGCGATCTTGTTGAAATCATCTCCGTATCGATTCTGTTCCGGATAGACGATGAGGTACTTGGTGACGGCCCGCGTCCGCCCCGGCAAGGAGGCGGACCTGCTCGCGGCGATCGAGGACGGGACCCTGGGATCGGGATCGGTCGCGGGCGACGAATATCTCCACAACATGGCCCAGGCGCGCCTGACCGACGAGGGCGACGTGCGCTGGGTCGAGGTCTGCTTCTGCTGGGAGCCCCTGGACGAGGAGCGCCCGTACTGGGAGGAGTATTTCGAGCTCGTCCGCGTCCAGGACGCCCATAGCCGCCGCAAGTGCCGCGACCTTGACGGCAGCGAGCCCTGGGCCTGCTGCGACTGCGACTGCACGGCGAAGCTCGAAGAGCGGATGGAGGGGTGGGGGAGGCCGTTCCTGGAGGTCCTGAAAGAGGCCGGTTGACCGTCCGTGGTACTCTTGGGGCCACTGAGGTCCTCATGCACAGCCGTACGCCGTTCGTCCTTCTCGCCGTTCTCCTCCTGACAGCACTGCCCGTCGCCGCTGCCCCCGCCACAGGGTGGACGCGCGTGGATCTCCCGTCGGGCTCTTATCTCTGGCGCTACCTGCCGCCGGGGCTCGACCTCTCTCATCCGGTCCCGGCCGTAATCTTTCTGCACGGCTCGGGCGGGATCCCGGACAAGTACCGGGCCTTCGTGTCCGGCGCCGCTGACCGCGCCAAGATGGTCGCGATCCTGCCCAAGTCCTCCACGGACCTGGGGTGGGGGACCTCGGAGGACACGCGGATCGTGGCCGAGAGCCTGGCCGCCGTGCGCGGCGAGCTGCCCATCGACCCGCACCGGGTCTCGATCGGCGGCCACTCGGCCGGCGGAGCCTGGGCGTACCTCCTGGCCTACACGACCCCGAACGGCTACAGCGCGGTCTTCTCCATGGCCGCCCGCTTCTACCAGATCGACGCGCTCGCGGACTCCTCCTACCGCACGCCGATCCGCCTCTACTACGGCACCGAGGACCCCAACTATCTCACCGCCTACGAGCCGCTGAAGCAGCAATGGAGCCGCCTCGGGGTGCCTTGGGAGGACGAGGTGCAGCCCGGCTATGGCCACAACAACCTGCCCACGCTTGCCATGGCGAACGGCTTCCTGTTCCTGGCCTCCAAGGTCCATCCCATCGGGGTCGACGGTCCCGAGCCCGAGCCCACCCTCTGCGTGCCCACGCCGAATGTCCTCTGCCTCGGCGGCGCGCGCTTCCAGGTCGAGGTCTCCTGGAAGGACTTCCAGGGGAACGTGGGGAAGGGCACGGTGGTCCAGGGAGCCTCGGATTCCTCCGGCCTCTTCTGGTTCTTCGACCCGGGAAACTGGGAGCTGCTCGTCAAGGTTCTGGACGGCTGCGCGGTGAACGGCCATCACTGGGTGTTCTCCGCGGCTACGACCACGGTCGAATACACGCTCAAAGTTACCGATACCCGCACCGGCGAGGTGGCAACCTGGACCAATCCGCTGGGCCGCTCGTCCCCGGCGGTGACGGATACGAACGCCCTCGGCGGCTGCGACTGAGCTGTCACAGGACTGAGGTATCATCCCCCCGAGAATTCGGGGAGGTCTGGGGTCATGATGCAAGGCAGATTTGCAAAGTGGATGGCGGCGCTGTTCCTGGTGCTGTTGGTCAATACGGCCTACCTGGCGTCGTATGCGTCGCCGACGATCTTTTACATGGGCAACGTGCTCCTGCACCTCGGCCTCGGCCTGGCGGTCGCGGCTGGACTGGTGTGGATGCTCGTCCGAAACCCGGAGCTGAGACGGGGGTTCCCGGTGGCGGCGGTCCTGTTCATCGCCGCCCTGCTGGCGGGTCTCTACCTGGTGCTGCGCGGCAACGTGCTCCAGAACCGCTGGGTCTTCTGGGCGCACGTGGTCACCGCGGCCCTGGCCGTGGTCGCCTTCGCGCCGTGGGTCTGGCGCAAGGCGAATGAACCCGGCGAACACCGTGGCGGCTGGCGGCGGTTCCGCACCGCGTTCGCCGTGGCCCTCGCCCTGCTGGTCGCCTGGCCGCTCGCGACGGCCGCCTGGCGAAAGGCCAACCCCAACCCGTCGAACCGCATCTACAACCCGCTGGTCGTCCCCACCTCCATGGACGAGGAAGGAGGCGGTCCCAAGTCGCCGTTCTTCCCGTCCTCGGCGAACACCAACACCAAGGACATCATCCCGTCCAACTTCTTCATGGACTCGGCGACCTGCGGCGAGTGTCACAAGGACATCTACCAGCAGTGGAACAGCTCGGCCCACCACTTCGCCTCGTTCAACAATCAGTTCTACCGCAAATCCATCGAGTACATGCAGGACGTCAAGGGTCCGCAGCCGAGCAAGTGGTGCGCCGGCTGCCATGACCACGCGGTGTTCTTCAACGGCCGCTTCGAGCGCCCGATCAAGGAGCAGATCGACACGCCCGAGGCCCGGGCCGGTCTCGCCTGCACCTCGTGCCACGCCATCACCCACGTGGACAGCTCCATGGGCAACGGCGGCTTCACCATCGAGTACCCGCCGCTTCACAAGCTGGCCAACAGCAAAAACCCTGTCATCCGGCAGATCGATCGCTTTCTGACCTACACCGATCCGGAGCCGCACCGCAAGACCTTCATGAAGCCCTTCATGCGGATGGACTCGTCGGAGTTTTGCTCGACCTGCCACAAGGTGCATCTCGACGTGCCGGTCAACTCCTACCGCTGGTTCCGCGGTTTCAACGACTACGACAACTGGCAGGCGAGCGCCGTCTCGGGCCAGGGCGCGCGGTCGTTCTACTACCCGGCCGAGACCAAGACCTGCGCCGCCTGCCATATGCCGAAGGTCGACTCGAACGACCCCGGCAATGTCGACGGCAAGGTCCACAGCCACCGGTTCCCGGCGGCCAACATGGCTCTCGCCCATGTGAACCAGGACGAGAAGCAGAAGGAGGTCATCGAGAAGTTCCTGACCTCCGGCTTCATCACGGTCGACATCTTCGCGGTCTCGCCGGTGGAGCAGACGGGCGAGACGCAGATGGTCCGCCGCCGCGCCGGCACGGACGCGCCGCAGCTCATGTCCACCTTCGCCGTCGGCGAGGAGGCGGAGCAGACCGGCGACGTCTTCATCCGCGAGGTGGGCAAGGTGGCGGCGCCGGTCGACAAGGCCGACCCCGTGCTCCGTCCCGGCTCCACGGCGCGCGTCGACGTCGTCGTCCGCACTCGCGCCATCGGCCACTTCTTCCCGGGCGGCACCGTGGACGCCTTCGACGTCTGGCTGGAGCTCCAAGCCAAGGATGCGGACGGCAAGGTCGTGTTCTGGAGCGGCAAGGTCGAGGACGATCCGAACGGCGGCAGCGGACCGGTCGAGGCGGGGGCGCACTTCTACCGCTCCTACGCGCTCGACGGCGCGGGCAACCCGATCGACAAGCGCAACGCCTGGCAGGCGCGCAGCGTGCTCTACGTCCGCCTGATCCCGCCCGGCGCCGCCGACGTGGCCCACTACCGGATCAAGATCCCGGAGAACGCCCGCGGTCCGCTCACGCTCACCGCGAAGCTCAACTACCGGAAGTTCGCGCACTCCTACACGCAGTTCGCCTACGCCGGCAAGCCGAAACCGGGCCAGGACCCGAGCCTGGTCTCGGCCCACCACAACAGCCAGGAGTGGTCGTTCGACCCCGCGAACATCCCGGCCAACGTGTCGGGCAAGATCAAGGGCCGCATCCCGGACCTGCCGATCGTGACGCTCGCCAAGGATGAAGCGACGCTCCGGATCGGCAAGCCCGGAGATCCCGATACAGTGTGGAAGCCGGTCGTCATCAAGACGAAGGAGGAGCGGGAGCGCTGGAACGACTGGGGCATCGGCCTGCTGCTCCAGGGCGACCTCAAGGGGGCGGAGTACGCCTTCCTGCGCACCACCGAGGCCGAGCCAGGCTACGCCGACGGCTGGCTCAACGTGGCCCGCGCGCTCATCCGCGAGGGCGAGGTGGAGCGGGCGAAGCCGTTCATCCAGAAGGCCCTGTCGATCGATTCGAGCCTCGGCCGCATCCACTTCTTCAAGGCCATGATCGAGAAAGCCGAGGGCAACTACGACGCGGCGCTCGCGTCGCTGCGCACCGTCGAGGCCAAGTACCCGCGCGACCGGGTGGTTCTCAACCAGATGGCCCGCATCCTGTTCCTCAAGCGCCAGTACAAGGAGGCTCTGGAAGTCCTCGAGCGGGTCTGCATGGTGGACCCGGAAGACCTCCAGATGCACTACACCTCCATGCTGTGCTGGCGCGCCCTGGGCAACCAGGAGAAGGCGGCCCGCGAGGCGAAGCTGTTCCGGCGCTTCAAGGCGGACGAGTCCTCCCAGGCCATCACCGCCGTGCGCCGCCGGATCAGTCCCGAGGACAACAACGAGCGGCAGCCGATCCATGAGCACGAGAGCGTCCCGCTGACGCCGGCCAAGCCGGTGCCTGCGGACAACAGCGCGGCCGTGGCCGCGAGCGCGGGAGGTTGACGTGAAGAAAATCCTGATCTCTTCGGCCGTCGTTCTGGCGGCGGCCATGGCACTTGCTGCGCCGCAGGCTCCGAAGACCCGGCCCGCGGCGCCCCCTTCGGCACCGAAAGGCGTCCGCTTCACGGACATCACGACTGCCGCCGGCATCAAATTCGTCCACAACAGCGGCCGGGCCGGCAAGAAGCTCCTGCCCGAGACCATGGGCGCGGGCGTGGCCCTGTTCGACGCCGACAACGACGGCTGGCTCGACATCCTGTTCGTCAACGGCCGCGACTGGAAGCCCGGGCGCAAGTCGCTCCAGGCCTTCTACCGCAACAACCGCAACGGCACCTTCACCGACGCCTCCAAGGGGAGCGGCCTCGACGTCGAGCTCTACGGCATGGGCGTGGCCGTGGGCGACTACGACAACGACGGTCTGCAGGACGTCTACATCACCGCGCTCGAAGGGGACCGCCTCTTCCGCAATCTAGGGAAGGGGAAGTTCCAGGACGTGACCGCGGCCTCGGGCATCCGCAACGCAAACTTCGGCACCAGCGCCGCCTGGCTCGACTATGACAAGGACGGCAGGCTCGACCTCTTCGTGGCGAACTACGTGCAGTGGAGCGCCGACAAGGACCTCTGGTGCTCGCTCGACGGCTCCACCAAGTCCTATTGCACGCCCGAGTCGTACAAGGCGACCAACTCGAAGCTCTTCCGCAACGCCGGAGGCGGCAAGTTCCAGGACGTGAGCCAGAAGGCCGGCATGGCCGAGCCGGGCAAGGCGCTCGGCGTGGCCGTGCTCGACTTCAACATGGACGGCTGGCCGGACCTCTTCGTGGCCAACGACACCCAGCCCAACAAGCTCTACCGGAACAACAAGGACGGCCGTTTCGTGGAGGAGGGCCTGGAGGCCGGCGTCGCGTTCAACGAGGAGGGTGTCGCGCGCGGCGCCATGGGGGTCGACGCGGCCGACTACGACCGCTCGGGCCGGCCGCACCTGCTGGTCGGCAACTTCTCGAACGAGATGCTGGCCCTCTACCACAATGAGGGGAGCGGCGTGTTCGTGGACGAGGCGCCGGCCTCCTCGGTCGGCCGGGCGAGCCTGCTGACCCTGACCTTCGGCGCGTTCTTCTTCGACTACGACCTCGACGGCCTGCTCGACATCTTCGCGGCCAACGGCCACATCGAGGAGGAGATCAACCGCGTCCAGCCACGCATCCAGTACCGGCAGCCGCCGCTCCTCTTCCGCAACCTGGGCAAGGGCAAGTTCGAGCCCGTCACCGCGGCGGGCCAGCTCAGTCAACCGCTCGTGGCGCGCGGCGCCGCCTACGGCGACATCGACCGCGACGGCGATCTCGACGTGGTGCTGACCACGAATCACGGACCGGCCCGCCTGTACCGCAACGACGGTGGCAACGCGAACCGCTGGCTGCGCATCCGGACCGTCGGAGCGAAGTCGAACCGCGACGGCATCGGAACGGTCGTGCGGGTGACGAGCGCTTCCGGCAAGCAGTGGAGCATGGTGCGGAGCGGCTCCAGCTACTGCTCGCAGAGCGACCTCGCCCTGACCTTCGGCCTCGGCAAGGACCCCGGCGCCACCTCGATTGAGGTCGACTGGCCGAGCGGCGTGAAGCAGAAGCTAGGCCCCGTGCCCGCCAACCAGATCGTCACGATCCAGGAGGACAAGGGGATCGTGAAGCCCGCGCCGGCACCGGCGAAATAAGGGGCGTGATTCATGGCGCCCGGATGGGACGCATGAAACTTCTCATCCTCGGCGGCACCCGCTTCCTCGGCCGGCATCTGGCCGAGGCGGCGGTTGCCGCGGGTCACGATCTCACCCTGTTCCACCGCGGCCGAACCAATCCCGGAGTGATCCCGGGAACTGGGGAGATCCTGGGCGACCGGGACGGCGGCCTCGGCGTCCTGCGCGGGCATAGCTGGGATGCCGTGATCGACACCTGCGGCTACGTCCCGCGGGTCGTCCGGCAGTCCGTGGCGGAGATCGAGGCCGGCCTTTACGTCTTCGCCTCGACCATCTCGGTCTACGCCGACTACGGGGTCCTCGGCATCACCGAAGAGTCGCCGCGGAAGCAGCCGCCGCCGGAGGAGGAGCGGACCGAGGAGGTCACGCCGGAGACCTACGGCTGGCTCAAGGCCCTCTGCGAGGACGAGATGCCGGAGCGCTCGCTCGTCGTCCGCCCCTGCATCCTCGCCGGTCCCCACGACTACACGGACCGTTTCACCTGGTGGCTCCGGCAGGTGGAGAAGGGCGGCGAGGTCGTCGCCCCCGGCCGTCCGGGCAGACCGGTACAGGTCCTGGACGTCCGCGACCTCGCGGTCTGGCTCCTCGGGATGGTCGAGCGCGGCCGGACCGGCATCTTCAACACCACCGGTCCCGATCGTCCGTTGACGATGGGGGAGATGCTGGAGACCCTGCGGCGGGCCACAGGTAGCGACGCCACCTTCGTCTGGCGCGAGCCGGAGCCGGACGCGGAGATCCCCTTCTGGATTCCGGAGGAGAAGAACGGCTTCCACACCATCGACAGCCGGAAGGCGCGAGCCGAGGGTCTGGTCTGCCGGCCTCTGCTCCGGACGGCTCTGGATACGCTTGACTCCGTCTGATGCTAGAGTCCGCGCCGGAATGTCTGCGGGACAGATCCGCGGGAGGAGCACGATGACAACGATGCGGAAGGCCGGGCTTGCGGCCTTGCTGGGCCTCGCGCTGGCCGCGCTGCCGGCGGCGGCGCAGGATCGGGACTTCTCGAAGGTGGAGATCAAGGCGACCAGGGTCGCCGGAAACGTCTACATGCTCGAAGGGTCCGGCGGCAACATCGGCGTCTCGGTCGGGAAGGACGGCATCCTGATCGTCGACGACCAGTTCGCGCCGCTGGCGGAGAAGATCCGCGCGGCCCTCAAGAGTCTCAACGACGGCAAGCTCGCGTTCGTCCTCAACACCCACTGGCACGGCGACCACACCGGGAGCAACGAGGCCTTCGGCCGCGAGGCCACCATCATCGCCCAGGAGAACGTGCGCAAGCGCCTCTCGACCGACCAGGTGGTCTTCGGCGAAAAGACCCCCGCCTCGCCGCCGCAGGCCCTGCCGGTCATCACCTTCGATCACTCCGTCTCCGTCCACTTCAACGGCGAGGAGATCAAGGCCATCCACTTCCCGCACGGCCACACGGACGGCGACAGCATCATCTTCTTCACCGGCTCGAACGTGGTCCACATGGGCGACGACTTCTTCGTCGGCCGCTTCCCGTTCGTCGATCTCGCGAGCGGCGGCAGCGTGCAGGGCCTCATCCAGAACGTCGAGACCGTGCTCGGCCAGATCCCGGACGACGTGAAGATCATCCCCGGCCACGGCGCCCTCTCCACCAAGGCCGACCTCAAGACCTTCCTCGGCATGCTCAAGGAGACCACGGGCATCGTCCAGCAGCGCATCGCGGCTGGCAAGGACCTGAAGGCGATTCAGGCCGAGGGGCTGCCGGACAAGTGGAAGGACTGGGGGAGCGGCTTCATCAAGACCGATCTCTGGCTGCAGACCATCTACGACAGCCTGACCCACAAGACCGAGCCGGGCGGCACGACCCACCACTGAGCTAGCGCGTCAGCTCTCCGGCAGGCGGTCCGGCCTTCTTCGCAGTCTTCGCAGTCTTCGCGGCATTGACCGCCTGCTCCACCTTCGCCCGCAGGCTCCGTTCGACGCCGCGGCTCGTGCCCACGACGGTGCTGAGGACCGTGCCGTCGTGGCTCAGCAGGATGTAGGTGGGGAAGCGGCTGATCCCGGACTGGCGGGCGAAGGTCGCGGTGGGGTCCCACACCTGCGGCCAGTCCATCTGATACTTCTTCACGAAGCTCCGGACCGGGCCGTCGTCCTCCTCGACCGCGACGCTCACCAGCACGAACGGCTCGCCCTTCATCTCGTGGCTCAGCTCGCGCAGGGACGGCACCGCGGACACGCACGGCTGGCACCAGGTACCCCAGAAGTCCAGCAGCACGACCTTGCCGTGCAGGTCCTTCGACGACAGCGGCTTGCCGTCCAGCGTCTTGACCGAGAAGTCGAGGGCGGCGGCGCTCCAGGGGGCCAGGAGCAGGGCGAGCAGGACGAGGCGCAGCGTGGATCTCATGGTCTTATTCTATCTTTCCTGCGGATCTCTTCGAGCAGCCGGCGTTCCTCGGCCGTGCGCCGGCTCTCGGGGATCGACTCGAAGTGGGATCGCACGCGGTCCACGAGGCCCTCGGCCTCGCGGCGCTCGCGGCTCGCCTGCACCGCCAGCCAGGAGACCACTCCGAGCACCGCGATCAGCGCCGCGATGACCGCGACCATCCCGGCCGTGACCAGCCGGCGGCGGCGCAGGCGTTGCGGCTTGTCGAGGATCCAGCGCAGGCGCCCGGCCGTGGCCTCGGCGGAGGGCCGGCGCCGCGGGTCGAGGTTCTGAAGGTCCTCGATCAGCTTGGTGAGGTCCGGGTCCAGTCCGGAGATCGGCCGCGTCTCGGCGCGCATCACCTGGTCGAGCACCGCCACCGGGTGCGTCGCCTCGTAGGCCGGCTCGCCGGTGAACAGCTCCTGAAGGAGGATGCCGAGCGAATAGAGATCGCTCGCGATGGTCACGCGCCCGCCCCGCGCCTGTTCCGGGCTCATGACCTTCGCGGTGCCGATCAGGTCGCCGAGCTGCGTCAGGTCCGACGCCTGGGGCCGGTCGGGCATCTGCATCCCCTTCGGGGGCGTGGCGTCGATGTTGGGCCGTGAGCCGGACTCGGCCACCGAGCGGGCGATCCCGAAGTCGAGCACCTTGACCTCGCCGCGCGAGGTGACCATGACGTTGTCCGGCTTCAAGTCGCGGTGGACGATCCGCTCCCGGTGCGCGGCAGCCAGGGCGGTGGCGATCTGCTCAGCGAGGCGGAGCCGGCGCTCGAGGCTCAGCTCTTCAAGGGCGAGCTCCTTCAGGGTCCGCCCTTCGACGTACTCGAGGACCAGGAAGTCGGCGTCGGGCGTCTCGATCAGGTCGTAGACCTGGCAGATGCCGGGATGGCCGAGCTTCGAGAGGAGCCGGGCCTCGCGCAGGAAACGTGCCTTGACCTCGCCGCTCAGCCGGTGGTCGGCACGGATCGTCTTGACCGCCACCCGGCGCTCCAGCCTTTGGTGGAATCCGCGGTAGACCTCGCCCATGCCGCCGATGCCGATGCGGTCCTCGATGCGGATGGGGCCGATGGTCGCGCCGACGAAGCTCACGGTGGCTCCGGAAGCTACCACGAAACGGAAAAAGCCGGCCGCGTCGCCGCGGCCGGCTCTCCAGGGATCAGGCAGGTCGCCGCGTCAGATCTGTGGCGTCGTGGATGTCGGTACGCCGACGGCGGGAACCGTGTTGTTCCCGTTTCCCGCGACACTGTTGTTGACGAACGAGATGATCTGGCCGCCGGTGATCGACGTCAGGCCCGTCGAGTTCGCGGTCACCATCGTGTTGGAGATGCGCACCGAGGCGTTGGCGCTGCTCTCGGCGGCCACACCGGTCGTGTTGTTCGAGACGACCACACGCTCCAGGACGATCGGCGCCGCGGTGGTGGCGGTGATGGAATGGACGCCGAAGGTCGTGTTGCCGGACGCCGTGCTGTCGCTCATCGTCGCGCTGGCGCTGGCCTCGACCCGCAGGCCGAAGGTGTTCTGGTCGAGGTGTGAATTCTCGATGAGAGCGTTGGCTGCGCCGGTGCCGGTCGGACGGAGCAGGATCGCGCCGCTGTTGCCGCCGGGCGACGAGGCGCCGACGTTGTTCCTGATGATCGTGTTGCGGACGTAGAGTTTGGTGGTTCCGGTCGAGTTGTTGACGATGATGCCGCGGTTGACGAAGCCCTGGATCTGGCAGTTCTCGACGTGCACTTCCTTGGCCGCGAGGATCCTGATGCCGTCGAGGCCCGTGCCGAGGCCTTCGATGGTCAGGCCGCGGAGCGTCACCACATCGGTGCTCAGGGCGTTGATGATGATGGCGTTGGTGCCGGAGACCAGCACGCCGCCCATGAAGGGATCGGCGATGATGGAGATCGACTTGGTGATCGTCACCCCGCCGAAGCCGCCCGGATCCAGGACGTTGATCTCGCCCTTGGCGGCGGTCTTCGAGATCGCGCCCGCGAACGTCTTGCAGGGCGCCGTGCGGCTGCACGGGTTGGCGTCGTCGCCGACACCCGAGACCCAGGTGCGGGTCGCCTGGGCATGAGCGGCGGTGCTGGCGAACAGGGCGATCAGGGCACATGGCAGCAGAGCTTTTCTCAGGGACATAAGACTTCCTCCTTGTGCAAGGGACAGGCGTTCAGTACATCGACTTTGTTACGAGTCTAGCATGGCTTGCGGCGGAATGAGCGATTTGTTGACTTTAAGACAAAGCGAAAGGGCTGAGCCGGCGCATCTCCTGCTGCCGGCTCGCCGCTTTTGCCGATACCGCGTCAGTTCTGTGGAGTCGTCGAGGTCGCCGCTCCGTTCGTCCCGTTCCCCACAAAGCTGTTGTTGAGGGACGAGATGAGTTGGCCGCCGGTGGTCGACAACAGGCCTGTCGAGTTCGAGGTGACCAGCGTATTGGACAGGCGCACCGAGGCATTGGCGCTGCCCTCGGCGGATACGCCGGTCGTGTTGTTCGAGGCGACCACACGCTCCAGAATGATCGACGCGGCGGTGGTGGACGAGAAAGCGTGGACGCCGAAGGTACTGTTGGCCGATGCCGTGCTGTCGCTCATCGTCGCGCGGGCGTTGGCCTCGACCCGCAGGCCGAAGGTGTTCTGATCGAAGTGCGAATTCTCGATGATGGCGCTGGCCGAGCCGGTGCCGGTCGGACGGAGGAGAACCGCGCCGCTGTTGCCGCCCGGCGCGGCAGCTCCGACATTGTTCTTGATGATGGTATTCCGAATATGGACGTTGACGTTGCCGGACGAGTTATTGACGATGATGCCGCGATTGAGGAAGCCCTTGATCGTGCAGTTCTCGATGTGCACTTCCTTGGCCGACAGGATCCGGATGGCGTCGAGGCCCGTGCCGACGCCGTCGATCGTCAGGCCGCGGAGCGTCACGACGTCGGTCGAAGCGGCGTTGATGATGATGGCGTTGGTGCCGGAAACCAGCACGCCGGCCAGGAAGGGGTCGCCCTCGATCGAGATCGACTTGGTGATCGTCACCCCGCCGAAGCCGCCCGGATCCAGGACGTCGATCTCGCCCTTGGCGGAGGTCTTCGAGAGCGCGCCCGCGAACGTCTTGCAGGGCGCCGTGCGGCTGCAGGGGTTGGCGTCGTTGCCGACCCCGGAAACCCAGGTGCGGGTCTGGGCATGAGCGGCGGTATTTGCGAAGAGAGCAAAAAGGGCGAGCAGGATAGAAGTCGATGACAGTCTCCTGATGGGCATGGCGTCTCCTCCTTGTGCGGGGACAGGCGGGCGAGGCGCCGACTTTGTTACAGCGCCCCCTGCGCCGGAGACGGGATGAAACGGATTCCGCTCCCGGATCACCGTAGACCGGAGACGTGCTAGGCTGATCCCGTCGTCGACAAAAGGAGATTCGCATGGGCAAGAGGATCCTCCTCTTTCTGGTGACCAACCTGGCCATCATGGTGGTGCTGTCGATCGTCCTGAGCCTGCTGGGCTTCGGCGGCTATCTGGGGCCGGACGGCCAGCTCCTGATCGGGCCCTTGATGGTGTTCTGCCTGATCTGGGGCATGGGCGGAGCGCTCATCTCGCTGCTCATCTCGCGCATGGTCGCGAAGTGGGCGATGGGCATCAAGCTCGTGAACGGCCAGACCGGCAACGAGCAGCTCGACTGGCTCCACTCGACCGTCGGGAACCTGGCGCGGCAGGCCAACCTGCCGATGCCCGAGGTGGGCATCTACGATTCGCCGGAGGTCAACGCCTTCGCCACAGGCCCGAGCAAGAAGCGCAGCCTGGTGGCGGTCTCGACCGGCCTGCTGCAGACCATGAGCCGGCAGGAGGCCTCGGCCGTCCTGGGCCATGAGCTGGGCCACATCGCCAACGGCGACATGGTGACCATGACGCTCATCCAGGGCGTGGTCAACGCCTTCGTGATGTTCTTCGCGCGCATCATCGCCTTCGCGGTGCGGCAGGTGGTCCACGAGAAGATCGCCTGGATCCTCTCCTTCGTGGTCCGTATCGTGATGGAGATCGTGCTGGGCATCCTCGGCTCGATGGTGACCGCCTGGTTCTCGCGCAAGCGCGAGTTCCGCGCCGACGCCGCCGGCGCCGCCCTGGCCGGCCGCGAGAACATGGTCGCGGCCCTGGAGCGCCTCCGGAGCTCCGTGGATCTGGTCGACACCCGGCACCCGTCGCTCGCCACCGCGAAGATCTCGGGCCGGAAGAGCTGGCTCCAGGCGTTCTCGACCCACCCGCCGCTCGAACTGCGGATCGAAGCGCTTCGCGCCGGGCGCTGACATGCGCTGTTTGGCGCTGGCCATCCTCCTGGCTGCCGCTCCCGTGAGAGGAGAGATCCTCTTCACGGGAACGTTCCATGGCGACGAGATGACGGCCCGATCGGGCGAGACCTGGCTCTGCCTCATGGCGACGAAGACAGGAGACGAGCTCAAGACCTGCACGGTCGATGTCAAGACGGTCTTTGACCCCATCATGGGTGCGAACACGGGCAAGAAGGTTTCGATCCGGGGCGGTGGCGAAGCCGTCGTGCTCGTCCGCAACATCCCCGGGCTGAAGCCCGGGCCGGTGCGGACCCTCTTTTCCGGGTTGTGGTCCTTACGTCCGGAGAACGGAAGCCTACTGCTCGGGCCAGAAATGCGACTCGAAATGGGCCGGGAGGGAGTCTGGTATACGGTCGAATTCTGGGCGGGATCGACGAGGAAGCAGGTGCTGTGGCGGAACGAATACGTCGGCGACGGTCCGCCCATGCTGCACTGGGCCGGCGATCTGGACCGGGACGGCAAGCTCGATCTGCTGATCGATATCACCGATCACGACAACCTGTCGCGCATGGCGCTTTTCCTTTCGAGCCTCGCGAAAGAGGGGGAGCTGGTGGGACTCGCCGGACTCTTCGATTCCGTTGGCTGTTGAGGGTTTGAACCCGCCCCGAAGTGGCATCGGCATAAAGCCTGGCGCTTCAGCGCCAGGTTTCCATGCCACACGACACCCCCAAGTCCCATAGGGACGCAGGCATCTTTCGGCCGCCATTGGTCTGAAGGCCGTGGCCATGCCGCCGTCTCTTCGGGACTCAAGCCGGAGTCTCCCTCTGCCATGGCGACACGCCCCGACGTCTAACGCCGGGACCGCCTTATCCGGTATTACGCGCTTAGAGTGCCTAACAAAACGGCCCAACGGGCCGAGAGAACACAGCCCAGGGCTGAGGCCGAGGGCCGATGCCCTGGGTTACCAATTCGCACCCATTTCGCGGCCTGAAGGGTCGCGAGAGGCCTCTTGCGGCCCTTCAGGCCGCGGGCGTTGGGGGTCTCTTCGAACCCAGGGCATCGGCCTTCGGCCTCAGCCCTGGGCTGATTCTTCCGACCCTTCGGGCCGGTTTTGATAGACGCTCTAAACTATTGATCCGGCCATGAGATGTTGAACTTTCCGTGGCGGGCGCGTAGAATAAAGCGCACATGGAAACGACAAACGGAAAGAGGCTTTCGACCGAGGTGCTCAACGAGCGACGACGGCAGGCCGTCAAGCTCCGGCTGA
>DATANP010000120.1:0-9827 GCA_036266195.1 Thermoanaerobaculia bacterium
AGGCCGTGCGCGCTCATCGGCCCGTCTCGCGCAGGGAAGCCCGGGAGGAGGCGGTGCGGCTGCTGGAGAGGGTGGCCCTGCCCGACGCCCGGCGCCGGCTGGACGACTACCCGCACCAGCTCTCGGGCGGCCAGCGCCAGAGGGTCATGCTCGCCGTGGCTCTCGCCGCCGGGCCCGACCTGCTGCTCGCGGACGAGCCCACCACGGCGCTCGACGTCACCATCCAGGCGCAGGTGCTGGAGCTGCTGGAGAGCCTGCGCGACGAGCTCGGCCTCTCGGTCCTGCTGATCACCCACGACCTCGGAGTGGTGGCCGAGGTCTGCGACCGGCTGGCGGTCATGGACTGGGGCCGCATCGTGGAGGAGGGGACGGTCGAGGAGGTGTTCCGCGCGCCGGCCCACCCGGCCACCCGCCTGCTGCTCGACCTCATGCCGCGGTTGACCGCCTGGAGCGGAGCATGAGCCTGCTGGAGCTGGCCGGCCTGCGCAAGGAGTTCCCGGTCCGCCGCGGCCTGCTGGGCCGGACCCTGGGCACGGTGCGGGCCGTGGACGGGGTGGACCTCGCGGTCGAGCGCGGCGAGTGCCTGGCGCTGGTGGGGGAGTCGGGCAGCGGCAAGACCACGGTGGCGCGCTGCGCCCTGCGCCTGGTCGAGCCCACGGCCGGCAGCGTGCGCTTCGACGGCGAGGACCTGCTGGCGCTCTCCGCCCCCGAGCTGCGCCGCCGCCGCCGGCGCTTCCAGATGGTGTTCCAGGACCCGTGGAGCTCGCTCAACCCGCGCCAGGGGGTGGAGTCGATCGTGGGCGAGCCGCTGGAGATCCACGAGGGCCTGGACAAGGAAGCGCGACGGGAGCGGGTGCGCGAGCTGCTCGGCACCGTGGGCCTGGCGCCGGAATTCGCCGCGCGCCGGCCGCACGAGCTGTCGGGCGGCCAGCGGCAGAGGGTGGGCATCGCGCGCGCCCTGGCCGCGCGGCCGGACCTGCTGGTGGCGGACGAGCCGGTGTCGGCCCTGGACGTCTCGATCCGCGGCCAGATCCTGGCGCTGCTCGCCGAGCTGCGCGGGCGCCTCGGCCTGTCGCTCCTGCTGATCGCGCACGACATGGCGGCGGTGGAGCGGCTGGCGGACCGCGTGGCCGTGCTCTACCTGGGGCGGGTCGTGGAGCTGGCGCCGAAGGCGGACCTGTTCTCAAGGCCGCTTCATCCGTATACCGTATGCCTGCTCTCGGCCGTGCCCCGGCCGGAGCCGGGCGGCAGCCGGGACCGGATCGTGCTCGCGGGCGAGCCGCCGAGCCCGCTGGCGCCGCCTCCGGGCTGCCCGTTCCACACGCGCTGTCCGATCGCGAGACCGCGCTGCGCGGAGGAGCGTCCGCCCCTGGCGCAGGTCGAGGGGGCGGGCCCGGGCCACCTGGCGGCCTGCTTCTACCCGGGCGAAATGGATTCTAAGGTAACCTTTTGAGAGTCCGTGCGTACGTCAACAAGAGCCGGCGCAAGGCGCCGCCTGAAACTCGTACATCATCATCCACCGCTTTTGGTGAGGAGCTCATGACAAACCGTTTGGGATGCAATCGCATGAAGTCAGGGAGGACCCGGCGTGCCGCGGTGGCGTGCGCGGGCTTCCTGTTGTTGGCGGGCTCGGTCGCCGCCCAGGATCAGGCGGCGAGCGCGCGCCGGGTCGAGACCGTCCCGACCCCCATCCTGGCGAGCGGCGTGGACGTCAAGGACGGCGCCGTGCTGCTGAGCCTCGACGAGGCGGTCGAGATCGCGCTGCGCCAGAACGTCGGGCTGTCCGTCGAGCGCTACACCCGCGACCGTGCCCGCCTGGGCGTCGAGCAGACGCTCGGCATCTACGACCTGCTGCTCAGCGGCTCGGCCCACGCCGAGGACAACACGTCGCCGACCACGTCGCAGCTCCAGGCCTCGCAGTCGAACCTCCAGCGCCTCAACTTCGGCGTGAGCCAGCTCTTCCCCATGGGCGGCGAGGTCACCGTGGGCTGGAACAACTCGCGGTCGGAGAACAACAACCCGTTCTCGCGCTTGAACCCGGCCTACAACTCCAGCCTGATCTTCGGCCTCAAGCAGCCGCTGCTGCGCGACTTCGGCCGCCTCGCCACCGAGCGCGCGCTGCTCGTCGCCCAGAACCGCAGCCAGGCGAGCAGCCAGGAGTTCGAGCGCCAGGTCACCGTCGCCGTGCAGGACGTGATCGACGCCTACTGGAACCTGGTCGGCGCGCGCCAGCAGCTCGTGGTCGCCCGCGAGAGCCTGAGCCTCGCCCGCGAGCTGCACGACCGCAACAAGATCCAGGTCGACGTCGGCACCATGGCTCCCCTGGAGCTGGTGCAGAGCGAGGCCGCGGTGGCCGAGCGCGAGGAGGGCATCATCACCGCCCAGTCCGCGGTGGGCGACGCCGAGGACGTGCTCCGCCGGCTGCTCAACCTGCCGCAGGGCGAGCTCTGGGGCACCGAGATCCGGCCCGTCACCGACCCCACGATCCAGCACCAGCCGATCGACGTCGAGGCCGCGATCCAGACCGCGCTCGCCGAGCGCCCCGAGCTGCGCTTCCAGCAGCTCGACATCGAGCAGGCGCGGATCCAGGCCCAGTACGCCCGCAACCAGGAGAAGCCGGCGCTCGACCTCGAGGTGGGCTACGACTTCGCGGGCGTGGGCGGCGACGTGATCCTGCGCGACGAGGACACCGGCGCGATCATCGGCACCCAGCCGGGCGGGTACAGCGACGCCCTGAGCCAGGTGACCGGCCTCGACTTCCACGGCTGGAGCATCGACCTGACCTTCGGCTTCCCGCTGCAGAACCGGGCCGCGCGCACCGCCCGCGCCATCGCGGACCTGGATCTCGCGCGCGCCCAGACGGCCATGGACGACACCCGCAGCGGCATCATCACCGAGGTGCGCCAGGCCGCCCGCCGGGTGGAGACCGCGGCCAAGCAGATCGAGGCCGCCAAGGCCTCGCGCGTGTTCCAGGAGCGCAGCCTGGAGGCCGAGCGCAAGCGCTACGAGAACGGCATGTCCACCAGCTTCCAGATCACCCAGATCCAGGAGGATCTGAGCCAGGCCCGCACCCGCGAGGTCAACGCCGTCGTCAACTACCGCACCGCGCTGGCCGAGTTCCAGCGCACCACCGGCCAGCTCCTCGACGTCGAGTCCATCGAGATCGCCGACGAAGAGCCGCCGGTCGATCGCTGGAGCTTCTCGCTCCGGCGGTAAAAGGCCCGGGAGGGGGCCGACCATGAAAGATTCGAGCCTGGGACGCCTCCTCGGCGTCCTCCTTGCGCCCGGCGATACGTTCCAGTCGATCGCCGGGCGTCCCACGTGGGTGCTGCCGCTGCTCGTGCTCGTGCTGCTCGGCGGCGCTGTGCAGTGGCTCCTGCAGACCCGGGTCGACCCCGACGAGCTGTTCCGGGAGCAGATCCGGAGGGTCGGCGTCGAGCTCAGCCCGCAGCAGATGGAGAAGGCCCAGGAGCAGCAGGCCCGCTCCGGCAGCCCGAAGGCCAAGGTGATCTTCGGCGTCCTGCTCGTGGCCGTCCTCAACTTCGTGGTCGCGGCGATGTTCTGGATGGGGTTCCGGCTGTTCGGCTCGGAGATCGAGTACGTGCCGGCGCTGTCGACCACCCTGTACGGATTCGTGCCGCTCGGCCTGGCCGCGCTGCTCAACACCGTGGTCATCCTCGCCCGGGGCTCGGTGGAGGCCGCCGAGGTGCTGTCCGGCGGCGTCCTGCCGTCCAACCTGGGTTTCTTCGCGCCGGAGGACTCCGGCCTGGTGGCGCAAGGGATGCTCCAGAGCGTCGACCTGTTTTCCATCTGGACGATCGTCCTGCTGGTGATCGGTTTCCGCATCACGGCCAAGGTGTCCAGGGGGACGGCGATCGGCGTCGTCCTGGGCATCTGGCTGATTGGCATCGCGCTGAAGGCCGGCCTGCTGGCCCTGCCCGCGCTCTTGATGGGGGGAGGCTCGTGAAGAAGATCGTGATCGGAGCGGTCGTCGTGCTGGTGCTGGGGGCCATGGTGGCCGCGGCCCTGCGCGGCTCCCGCCGGGAGAAGGGGACGAAGGTCTACGTGGAGCTGGTCGCCCAGCGCGACATCGGCAGGCTGGTCAAGGCGAGCGGCGAGATCGACCCGCGGGTCAAGGTCAACATCTCGGCGCACGTGGTGGGCAAGATCGAGAGGCTCTACGTGGAGGAGGGAGACTCGATCAAGAAGGGCCAGCCGTTCCTCGACCTGGAGAAGGAGTCGTTCATCGCCGCCCGCGACCAGTGGGCCGCGAGCCTGCGCAAGGCCCAGACCGAGGTCCGGCAGGCCGAGGTCAACCTCGCCGACACCCGGAACAAGCTCGCCCGCGCCGAGCGTTTGAGCAAGGAAGGGATCCTCTCGTCCGAGCAGCTCGAAGCCGCGCAGCTCGCCGAGGCCAACGCGAAGCTTCGGCTGGAAGACTCCCGCGAATCGGTGCTCCAGGCGCGCGCGAACCTGGAGAAGGTGAAGGACGACCTGAAGAAGACCACCATCTACGCACCCCTGACCGGCCGCGTCATCAAGCTCAACGCCGAGGAGGGCGAGGTCGTGGTCTCCGGCACCATGAACAACGCGGGATCGGTGATCGGCGAGATCGCGGACCTGTCGGAGATCCTGGCCAACGTGGACGTGGACGAGACCGAGGTGGTCCTGGTCAAGCCGGGCCAGGACGCGGTGATCAAGGTGGACGCGCTGCCCAACAAGCAGTACCACGGCCACGTCTCCGAGGTGGGGAGCAAGGGCTTCAACCGTCCGGCCCAGCCCGATGTCACCTTCTTCGACGTCGAGGTCCTGCTCGATGATCCGGACGAAGACCTCCGGCCGGGCATGTCCGTGCGCGCCGAGATCAACACCGCCGTCCATCCGAACGCCCTGGTGGTGCCGATCCAGGCCGTGGTGGAGCGCGACATCAAGGACCAGAAGGCCGGCACCACCGACGAGGCCGACGTGGTCTACGTGGTGGAGAACGGCAAGGCCGTGCAGCGCAAGGTGGAGACCGGCATCTCGGACGAGACCCGCGTCGAGGTCGTCGCCGGGGTGAAGACCGGCGAGAAGGTGGTCACCGGCCCCTACCGGTCGCTGCGCGACCTGGAGCAGGGCGAAACCGTCAAGGTCACCACCCCGGACGAGGAAAAGAAGGCCACCAAGAAGAAGGACTCGAAGGACAAGGACGAGGACGAGGACGACGAGAAGGACGAGAAGGGCGAGGCGAAGGTGGAGGTCGACTGATGGCTCTGATCGAGCTCAAGGACATCTACAAGATCTACGACATGGGCGCCGAGAAGGTCCACGCTTTAAACGGCGTGAACCTGGAGATCCAGCGCGGCGAGTACGTCGCGATCATGGGCTCGTCGGGCAGCGGCAAGTCCACGCTCATGAACCTGATCGGCTGCCTGGACACGCCCTCGTCCGGCACCTACCGCCTGAACAGCGTGGAGGTCCAGGGGCTCAACGATACGGAGCTGGCGGCCATCCGGAACAAGGAGATCGGCTTCGTGTTCCAGACCTTCAACCTGCTCGCCCGGACCAACGCCCTGCACAATGTGGAGCTGCCGCTGATCTACGCCGGCGTGCCGCGCCGCGAGCGCCGCGAGAAGGCGAAGCGCGCGCTCGAAAGGGTGCGCCTCGGTGAGCGCATGATGCACAACCCGAACGAGCTGTCCGGCGGCCAGAGGCAGCGCGTGGCCATCGCCCGCGCCCTGGTCAACGAGCCCTCGCTCCTCCTGGCCGACGAGCCCACCGGCAACCTCGACTCGGCGACCTCCAAGGAGATCATGGACCTGTTCGACGAGCTGCACACCGGGGGCAACACCGTGCTGCTGGTCACCCACGAGCCGGACATCGCCCAGCACGCCTGGCGCCAGGTCCTGCTGCGCGACGGCTGCGTCATGGACGACCATCCCACCGAGCGGGCCACATCAGCCATGGCCGCCAGGAGCTGAAGCATGATCGTCTCCGAGAACTTCCGCATCGCCTTCTCGGCCATCCGGGCCAACAAAATGAGGTCCGTGCTGACCACGCTCGGCATCATCATCGGCGTGGCCGCGGTGATCGCCGTGGTCTCGGTCGTCCAGGGCCTCCAGGCCATGATGAACAAGGAGTTCGAGGGCGTCGGAGCCACCTACATGATGGTCTTCGTCGACACCGAGCAGCGCGGCGGCCACGGCGTGGTGCTGGCGCGGCAGGTGAAGCTCACCTGGGAGGACGGCCAGGCGGTGCGCGATCAGGTGCCGGGCATCCGCATGATCACGCCCGTGGTCATGGGCGCCGAGACGGTCAAGTACCGCGACCGCAGCCACCGGCCGGGCCTCATCCTGGGGGTCAATGCAGACTACCCGGAGGTCAACAACCACGCCGTGGATCTCGGCCGGTTCATCTCGCGGATCGACCTCCAGCACCGGCGCAAGGTGGCCGTGGTGGGGCAGAAGGTCGTGGAGGAGCTGAAGCTCGGGGAGAACCCGATCGGCAAGGAGATCTACATCGGCTCCACGCCGGCCATGATCATCGGAGTGATGGAGAAGCGCGGCCAGGCGCTCGGCAACGACCGCGACGACCTGGTCTTCGTGCCCTTCGACGCCGCGGTCTCCCTCTTCGGGCGGAACGCCGGGGACCGGGTACAGCTCCAGCTCCAGGCCACCAGCCCGGAGGTGGTGGACGAGGTGAAGGACGGCATCATCCGCGTGCTGCGCCAGCGCCACCACATCGCCAGGGGGGCCGACAGCGACTTCCGGGTCGTGATGCAGGACGAGATCCTGAGCGCCGTGAACCGGGTGCTGGGAGGCGTGACCGCGGTCGTGGGCGGCGTGGTGAGCATCGCGCTGCTGGTCGGCGGCATCGGCATCATGAACATCATGCTGGTGTCCGTGACCGAAAGGACCCGGGAGATCGGAGTCCGCAAAGCCATGGGAGCGCGGCGCCAGGACATCCTGGTCCAGTTCCTGATCGAGGCCGTGACCCTGTCGCTCGTCGGGGGAGCGCTGGGGCTCGCCCTGGGCTACGGCCTGGGCGGACTGATCTCGAGCGTGCTGCCCGGAGACTTCCCGCCGGCCTACGTACCGCTGTGGGCGGTGGGCCTGGCGTTCGGGTTCTCGGCGGTGGTGGGCATCTTCTTCGGGATCTATCCGGCGGGCAAGGCCGCGCGGCTGGACCCGATCGACGCTCTAAGATACGAGTAATCGGCAATTTGCCGGAGGTGGGAGTCGAACCCACACGCCCGCAGGGGGCGGGGGATTTTGAGTCCCCTGCGTCTGCCATTCCGCCACTCCGGCCCAGGCGGGGCATCCTACCCATTCAAACGATCGTTTGTCCAGAAGGTTGACGCAAAGCCCCGCCGGATGCTATAAATTCCCTGGGCGTAAGCGGAAGTCCCTCAGCGACTTACTTGTGTTCGCATTCCACAGCTCCATCATCCCTGATTCACCCAGATCAAGGGGGTCGATGACGTGACATTCAAAGTCGGTCAAAAAGTGGTTTATCCCAACCACGGCGTGAGCCTTGTCGAGAAGATCGAGCCGGGGCACATGGATGGGATCGAGCAGGTCTACTTTCACCTCAAGCTTCTTGGAAACAACTCCCGCGTCATGGTGCCGAAATCGAACCTCGAGCTGGTGGGGCTGCGCCCGCTGTGCCAGCAGCGCGACGTTCGAGCCCTCTTCGACATCCTCGAAGACGGGAACATCGACACGTACAAGGATTGGAAGGGCCGCTACAAGCAGAACCTGGACAAGATGAAGACCGGGCGGCTCACCGAGGTGGCGGAGGTGCTCAAGAACCTGCGTCTGGTCAGTCAGCGCAAGAGCCTCTCGTTCCGCGAGAAGAAGATGTTCGAGCGTGCGAAGTACTTCATCGTCAGTGAAGTGGCCCACGTGAAGAACATCACCGAGCGCGAGTCCGAGGAGCTGGTCGAGCGCGCCTTGAGCTCGAGCCTGGAGAAGCGCCAGCGCGCCAAGGCGAGCTGAAGCCGATCCAAGAACATCAGGATGTACCGGAGGCCGCCCCAACGGGCGGCCTTCTTCTTTCTGCGCCCTGCTAGAATCCGCGGCATGAAGCGCCACCTCGCCGTCTGGCTCCTGCCCTGCCTGATCCTCGCCCTCTTCGCCTGGTTCGTGAGCGCCCAGGAATCGGCGAACCCGCAGATCTCCGCCTCCGCCCAGATCGCGACCGAGCTGCGGCTGGAGCGCAAGCTCCTGGCGCTCGACCTCGCGGCCTATCGCGAGGCCCGGGGCGTGGAGCAGCGCACCCGCGACCAGGTCGGCCAGTCCGTCGCCAAGCTCGACCAGGCGCTCACCGGCGACCAGGTCGCCCTGGGCACCCTGGAGTCGGTCCACCTGGAGCTCTCCTCGTCGCGGGCGGCCTCGCAGATCGCCGCCGACCGGGTGGAGTGGCAGCTCCAGCGCCTCGAGGACCGGCTGCGCCGCATCGGCTTCCTGGAGAGCGAGTCGGGCGTCCGCGCCGCCGAGGCGCCGCGCGACCCGTTGACGGGCCGCTGGCGGGTGGTCGTCCTGCCCCAGAACCAGACCGGGACGTTCGACCTGACCCTGACCGGCACGCTGGTGTCCGGCAGCTACACCCTGAGCGGCGGCAATCTGGGGAATGCCTCGGGCTCGTTCCGCGGAACCTATGCCGACACCCACCTGCGGCTGGAGCGCGTGGACGCGCGCCGCGGGTTTGACAGCGTTTTCCTGGGCACGGTCGACCCTGCGACCGGCCGCCTGAGCGGCACCTGGAGCGCCAACGATCTGGCCAGCGGGCAGCCCGCCCGCGGCGACTGGAGCGCCAATCGGGAAGGCGCCGGAAACGAGAAACGACCGTGAACAAGGACAACCTGCTCTTCACCCTTCTCGGCCTCGTGCTCGGTTTCGTGACCGGCTGGCTGATGTTCGAGAAGATCGCGCTCCGCCAGCCGCCGCGCCTGACCCAGGACCAGCTCGCCGCCGTCATGTCCGGCGCTCCCATCCCCGGCCCGGACAGCACCCCGTCCGCCCAGGGAGCCGCACCGCAGGGCGCCATGCCCGGCCCGGCCGGACCGGGACAGATCGACACCTCGAAGCTCGACGAGGCGCAAGCCAAGCTCCAGCAGCACCCGGAGGATCCGGAGCTGATCCTCGACGTGGCCAACGAGAGCTTCGACATCGCGAGCAAGGCCGGCAAGGCGCCGTTCGTCTGGCAGCAGGCGCGGGACCACTATCTCAAGTACCTCTCGCTCAAGGAGCCGACCCCGGACGTGCTCTCCGACCTCGGCGTCACCTACCGCGAGCTGGGCCAGTTCGACGACGCCCTCAAGACCTTCCAGCAGGCCGAGAAGATGGCGCCCGAGCACTGGCAGTCGAAGTACAACCAGGTCATCGTGCTGGCCTTCGATCTGCAGCAGTACGACAAGGCCCAGACCATCCTGGACGACCTCCAGAAGGAGCACCCGGACAACCAGGACATCCGGCAGCTCGCCGCGGCCGTGGCGCAGAGGCGCAGCGCCGCCTGATGTCGCGCTTCCTCGGACTGGTGGCCCTGGCCGTCCTGATCTGGCTCGTGCTGGAAACCGCGCTGGTCCGCCTGCGCCTGTCGGTCAAGGTCACCGCGCGGCCGGTCCAGCCGCCGCCTGAACCGATCGCCGCAACCCTGGTGCGCTGCCCGGGTTGCGGCGTTCATGTGCCGCAGGAATCATTGGCCGGGGGGAGGTGCGAGCGGTGTATTCAGGCGTCCGCGCCGTGAGACCTCACCCCCTGGCCCCCTCTCCCATCTCCCGCCCCCCATCCCCGGGAGAGGGGGGACGCCTGCGAGCGGTGTGCAGGACTCGGCAACCAGGCCTCAGA
>DATANP010000121.1:0-1609 GCA_036266195.1 Thermoanaerobaculia bacterium
CTTTCCAATGTGCCGCCCATCTCGTGGAGCAGCACCAGCGTTGTCGGTCCGCTGCCGCTGAGCTCGTAGCGCAGGCCACGGCCATTGCGTATGACCTGTCCGGGCTGAGGCCTTGGAAATGAGGCCGCGCGGCGGCGCACCGCGCCATGTGGGGCGGTGTTCGCGCGGTGGGGATGGTTCCATTGCCGCCATTGCGGCGTCCTCCATGGCGGCGACCACGGCGAAGCTGCAGAGGAGGCGGGAGACGGCGGCGGGCAACGGCTCGTCCTTGCCCCGCAGCGTGTCGAGCCAGTCCAGGGCGAAGCGGCGCAGGATGGCGAAGTTGGCCGGACCCCAGCCGGTGCGGACGCGGCAGGCGTCCTCGCCCAGCGAGACGTCCAGGCGGTTGTGCGCCACCTCGACGCCCCAGTGCCGGCGCGCCTCGGCCAGCAAGTCCCGCGCGCCCATCCGCCGCGAACAGATGAACGCGCATTCCTCCCGCGTGGGCTTTTTGCCCCTCTCCTCGGTGATGTAGACGATGTGTCCGATCGTCCGCAGCCCGTCGCAGCCGTGGTTTCGGCCGAGCCATTCACATGTGTCTGGGTCCGTGACCACCCGGACGGTGCGCGTGTCGAGTCGGCCATGCCCCTTCTCGCAGACCGTGACGGGTTTTGCCGCGGCGGCGTCCAGGCTGAACATGATCTCGTCGCGCAGCGTCGGCGTGTTGCCTTTCACCGGCACGAGCCACTCGCCGCCCCGGCGGCGCACCAGGCCGAGCGTCTCGCGGCAGCAGGGCGCCGCGTCGAAGCTGACCATGGCGCCATCGAGGCAGATGTCCTGGCGGCGCAGCAGCTTGCGTGCCGTCGGCACCTCCTGGCCGGGGCCCGGGGTGGCCATCGTCGCCAACACCCGCTTGGTGTCCCCGTCGATCGCGTTGACCACCAGCGCCGCCTCCACGCCGTTGACCGGGGAGGCGCTGCCGCGGCACGCCTTCCCATCGACGGCGATGTGCCGATGCCGCGCCGCCGTCGTCCCGCGCCGATCCATGAGCCTGCGCCCCGCCTGCACGGCCTGGTCGAGCGCGTCCGGGTCGGTCGTCGCCATAACGCGGCCCAGCGCGTCATGGCTGGGAAGCTTCGCCAGGCCGAGCGCCCGCAGCAATCCGTGCCGCCGCCTCGGCCGGTGCCCGGCGATGTCGGTCCAGAACCGCACCACCGCCGTCGGCCCGTTCGCCGCGAACATCATCGCCACCGCAACCATGGCCAGCATCCCGGCGTAGCTGTGCCGCAGCGCCGGGCACTGCGTCCGCGGATCTTTCATCCCTTCGAAATGCTGCTTGGTTTTCTTGATCAAGCCCTTCATCACCGCCTCCGGAGTTTCCTCCTCAGCAGTTTCCACGCAGGATTGGCATGTTAAACCGTTGCGATGTCATACGCGTTGGCCGTGCAGCAGGCGGGCGTCCGGTGGACACCCGCGACGAACGCCGACGAGATACTGGCGGCGCTGCGGGCGACGTATGAGCCGCTGCTCGACGGCTTGGCCAAGGCGCTGTTGCTGCCGTTGCCGGGTTGGATCGCCACCGAGGAAGCGGATCACTGGCAGCGCGGACATCGGGGCCGGATTGCCAGCC
>DATANP010000122.1:0-5740 GCA_036266195.1 Thermoanaerobaculia bacterium
CCCCTCACCCCCTGTCCCCCTCTCCCATCCCCTCCCAACCCGCCGGGAGAGGGGGGACCCGGATCAGGCTCCGGTGCCATGGTCGTCGTTTCAAAACCTTCCATCACCTGCGTCCTTCACGGTTTCCTTTTCGGCTCACCTTCCCGAAACGTTCCCCCTCTCCCGGAGGTCGGGAGGGGATGGGAGAGGGGGCTAGGGGGTGAGGGGTTTCACCACCATCGAGCCCCGCTCGCCCTCCGCCCGCAGCGCCGGGTTGTACATGGCCTCGGCGTGGACCGGCGGCAACCGGAACTGGCCCGGCGCCACGGCCCGGACCAGCGTGTAGTACGTCTGCCACGTGTTCGGAGGCAGCAGGTCCGCGAACACCAGGATGCGGTCGTCCCGCAGATCCAGGTAGGCCAGCGAGAACTCCGCGTCGTTCACCCATGGGAGCTGCTCCGTGGACTGGAGGCGCGGGTTCTCCACCTCCAGGCCCGAGGGCAGCAGGTTCACCACCGCCACGTTCTGGACCGGACCCGACACGCTGCGCAGCCGGGTCTTGATGGCGATCAGGTCGCCCTGCTTCACGTTGTTGAGATCCGCCGGCTTGCCGTCCCGGTCGAGGATCTGGCGCTCGATCTCCAGGCCCGCGTTCTCCGCCTTGTACGCGTCGTCCGTGGGCACGCCTCGCGAAACCACGCTGTAGAACGCGGCGCCGGGCTGATAGCCGTTGTCCATCTGGATCCGGATCGGATCGCCTCCCCGGACCGTGAACGTGGCCGCCTTGTTCGTGAACGTCCCGACCGTCTTGCCACCCACGATCACTGAGCCCGAGTACGGGGGGAACTTCGACTGCCGGTTGGCGAGCTGACCCAGGGCGAGCAGCGTGAAGGCCTCCTCCTGGGTGGTCCACCAGTAGGTCTCCCGGGCGTCGCGGCCGAGCCGGTCGGCGAGCTGCGGGATGCGCGGGCTGGTCGGCGCGGCGTCCAGCAGCGCGAGCAGCAGCAGGGCCCGGTTGCGGATCGTCGAGTTGAAGTTGCCGCCCGTCTGGCGCTCCACCTGCTCCAGCTCGCCGATCCGGGCCACCAGGTCCTGCGTGGCCCGCGGATTGCCGGCCGAGGCGTAGGCCGCGGCCAGCATGGCGCGCGACTCGGCGTGGAGGTTCTTGTCCTGCTTGGTCCGGATGTGGTCCATCGTGCCCAGGTCCGCCTTGCCCGCGCGGGCCAGGATGTAGAGGCCGTAGACCGTCCGCTGCAGCTCCTCCCAGCCGTACTCCTGCTTGGCCGTCACCGTGCCGGCCAGCCAGTTGAGGGCGTTGTTGTAGAGGTTCTGGTCCACCGGATAGCCGGCCTTCCGCGCCTCCACCAGGAAGTGAGTCGCGTACGTGCTGGCCCACGGATGCACCTCGGTGCCGCCCGGCCATAGCGAGAACCCGCCCACCGGAAGCTGCATGGACGCCACCCGCCGGATGCCCGCCTGCACCATGTCCGCCGGATCCCCGTGGCCCTTCCTGGGATCGAACAGCTCGGGCTCGAACGCCTTCGCCAGATCGCCCAGGTAGATCAGCGGGAACGACGAGGACACCGTCTGCTCCAGGCAACCATACGGATAGTGGAGCAGGTCCTCCAGCTTGCCCGCGAACTGCACCAGCGGCAGAGGTGCGATCCGGACCTTCCGGCGCAAGGTCTCCGGCCGGAACCGGCCCGCGTCAGCCAGCGCGATGTCCATGGCCGACTTCGCCACCCCGCCCGCATCTTCGACAGAAATCTCGGGCAGGTCGGGCCGGATGCCCACCACCGTCGTGGACCGGCTCTTCTCCCCGTTGCCGGCCGCCGTGGCGATGAAGGTGGCCTCCCCCGACGCGTTGCCGGTCTTGACCGTGAAGTACACCGTCTTCTCGCGCCCGACCGGGATGTCGATCGCCTGCGCGGCCGGACCGTCGATGCTCACGATCCCCGCCGGACCCTGGGCCGCCAGTCCGACCTGGATCGATCCCGGCTTGCCCGTGTCGTTGCGGACCGTGACCGGCACCTGGAGCGTTTCGCCGAAAGACAGGATGCGCGGCAAGGTCGGCAGCAGCACGAGAGGATCGCGGACCCGGGTCTTGCCTTCCGCCGAGCCGAACCGCGGGCCGTCGATCGCCACCGCCATGACCCGCAGCGCGCCCTGGAACTCCGGCACCTGGAAGCTGACCTTGACGTTGCCGTCGCCGTCCGCCGTCAGCGGCCCGGACCAGAACGCCACCGGCTGGACGCGGCGGATGCCCTCGGTCCGCACGTACTGCGCCATCCCCTCCTCGCCCTCGCCGCCGCCGGCCGGGGCCTTGCCTTGCGGCTTGACCTCGGGCAGGAGCAGGCTGAACGTGTCGTAGGAGACCACCGTCAGGCCGAGCCGCCGGTAGAACCAGTCGAACGGCTGCGGCGTCTTCTGGGCGATGAGCTGCAGGATGCCCTCGTCCACGGCGGCCACCGTGACCACCGCGCCCGGAGCCGTCTTCACCGTCAGGTCGAGCTTCGTGTTCGGCCGGATCTCCTTGGGCTGGACGATCTGCGGCGTCAGCTTGTTCGCCTCGCGGTCCACCGGCAGCGCCACCGCGCCGAACGCGCGTCCGGCCGAGCCGGGCTCCAGGTCCTGCGCGCGCCGCACCAGCGTGGCCGTGACGAACGCGTTGGGCCGGTAATCGCCGCGGATCGGCACCTGGACCGTGGCCGTGTTGCCGGTCAGCGTATATACCTGCGTGTCCAGCACCTGGTCGCGCTCCACCGTCACCAGCAGCTTGCCGGGGAACGGCGCGCGCACCTGGATGCTGGCCGTGTCGCCGGGCGCGTACTCCTGCTTGTCCAGGTCCATCTCCAGCCGCGCCGGGTTCTTGATCGCCCAGGGCGACGTGCCCCAGCCGGCCGCGTAGAACTCCACCTGGGTGGACGCCTGGCTGTCCGTATCCGTGAGCACCACCCGGTAGCTGCCGTAGCGCGGGGGCACGAAGCGAACCGACCCCTTGCCCTGCCCGGCCGCGATCGGCTTGCTGTCCACCAGCACCGCGTCCCGGGTCGATTCATATCGATACCCGCCGCCCGGCACCCGCCGGAGCACCGTGTTGTACCGGTCCTCGAACAGATCGGCGCGCAGCGGACCGGAGGCGACAGCCTTGCCATCGGGCGACACCGCCACGTACTCGAAATCCACCGGTTTCTTGGGCTCGGGCCACCCCGCGTCGTCACCGAGCTGGCGCAGCCCTATGTAATAAGGATAGGGATCGACCTGCATCCGGGTGAGAGCGGCCACGCCGCGCCCGCCCTGCTCCTGGACGCGCGCCGTGATCACCGCCTCCAGCGAAGACGGCACCGGCGACTTCTCCGGCATCGTCACCTTGAACTCGCTCCGCCCCTCCTCGCTGAGCTGGCCCGTGGTCTCGAAGACCTCGCGGTCCTCCAGCTTCCGCTCGCCGTTGCGGAACGTGTACGCCTCGAACCCCTTGGCCGTGAACGTCGAGTCCTTCAGCCGGACGCGAGTTTCGACAGGAAGATTCGCGGCCGGGGCGCCGAACAGGTAGTCCGACTGGACGTTGTAGACCAGCTCCTCGCCGGGGCCGACCTTCGTCTTCGGAGGCTGAATTTCAACAGAAATGCGGTCCGGGACGAACTCCTCCACCTGGAACCGGTACGTGCCGATGACCTCCTCGGCCACCTCCAGCTCCAGCGTGTGATGGCCGGTGAGCGAGTACGCCGGCAGGTCGAGCTTGTACTCGGCCAGGCCGCGGCCGTCGATCTGCACCCGCTGCGTCTCGAGCTCGCGCCCCTGCGGATCGCGGTGGCGGAGGAGGGCCGGCATGGCCGGAGGCACCTTGAGCGACGAGTCGCGCACCACGATCATGCCCTGGGCCGTCTCGCCGGGCCGGTACAGATCGCGCTGGCCATACAGGAACGCCGTATAGCCGCCGCTCGGCACCTCGTCGCCGCCGACGTCCAGGCCGGTGGTGTCGATCGACATCCGGTCCAGCAGGAGGAACGTGAAATCGTCCCCCTTCTCGACCGTGATCAGGTACGGCGTCTTGTCCTCCAACTCCTCGGAATCCTGGAGCCGCCAGACGCCCGAGCCGTCCGTGCGCCCCTCGCCGAGCGTCTGGTTCTGATCCGAGACCAGCGTCACCTTGGCATCCGTCACCGGAGAGAGGTCGCGGACCGACGCCACCCACACCATCAATTCCCCGTTGCCGCTCTTCTTGACCACGAGACCCATGTCCGTGAGCAGCACCCAGCGCTGCTCGGCCTCGTAGTCGTCAGGCTTGCCGACCGAGATGCGGTAGAGGCCCCTGCTCTTGATACTGTCCAGATCGACCCAGCGGTCGAGCGTGATCGGCGTGATCCGCTTCTGGTTCTTCCGGCCGCCGATATCGAGCGTCTCCTCCTTGAGGCGGTCACCGAGCGCGTGCGGGATCTCGTCGAAATACCCGTACTCCTCGTCGTAGAAGCCGCCGTAGTTGAAGAGGAAGAACAGGTTGTTGCGGTAGACCCGGTCGATCGTCATCCGCACCTTGGGCGCATTGACGGTCTCCAGGTTGACCGTGCGGTTGCCGGACGCCGAGAGGAACGTCCCTTCGCTCTGGAACCCGACGCTCGGCTCCAGGTCGGGCACCTCGACTTCTTCGGAGTAGTCCTCGGAGAGCACGGCCTCGTCCGTGGCCGGCATCCCCTTGGCGACCGAGAGCGTGTATTTGGAGCCGGGCTTGATGTCGCCCGTGATGGCGAGCTCGTTGCGGGTGGCCGACAGGCGTGTGCGGACGGCGGGCTCGAGCTTCACGTACTTTTCGGCCACGGCGGCGGAGATCGGGGACGAGAACTTGACCGTGATCGTGGACTCGCGGTCGCCGGGCTCGACCTCGAACCCCCAGACCGCGAGCTTCGTGGACGAGCCGACCGGGATCTCCTGGACGTACTCCTCCTTGAGCGGCACGTTGCCGTTGGCGGGAGTCAGGCTCTGGTCGATGACGAGGCGGAGCTTGCGCTCCTCCTTGTTCTTCTGGATGTTGGGCGTATGGAACGCGATCGACGGAGACGTCCAGTCCGTCTCGATCTCCGGAACGAGAGGCTCGCCGCCGGCCGGGTCGACGAGCTTGACCTTGGTGATGAGGACCTTGGGGTCCACCGGGTAGTTGAACCGCATGTTGCCGCGGAACAGGATGCGCGCCTTGCCTTCGAGCGCGGGCTCCTCGGTGATGTCCACCCCTTCGACGAGGAACTGGTCCGTGCGGACCGTGAGCTCCTCGTCGCCCAGGAAGACCATCCCTTCCTTGAGGAACGTCTCCGGCTTGAGCGTGACCTTGTATTCGGAGGCCACCGGCAGCCCGCCGCTCGGCTGGAACCGGAGCGCGTTGGTGTCGCGCCACGTCCACGACCCGCCGAGGGCCGGCTCGATCGTGGCCGGAGGCGGATCGAGCACCTCGTTGACCTTGCCGTCGCCGAGGGCCTTGTCAAAGACAATGTCGAAATACTGCCGGTTCTGGCGGTCGACCACGACGTCGAAGACCGATACCGTCTCCGCATCGGCCCCGGCCCGAAGCTTGGCGAAGGCGGCGGCGAGGGGGTTCTTGAACGCATAGGCGGAGACGGACACCAGCATCAGGCCGAGAGCGACGAGAGCGACATCCTTCCCGGACCATTTCCTGGAAAAAGCGGAGCGCAGACGGGCCGCGGTCCGGTCGCGGAAGGACGGACGGTCGGTGGACATAGGGGAACGAGCCTCCTGTAGGGAAACGGCTGAG
>DATANP010000123.1:0-9960 GCA_036266195.1 Thermoanaerobaculia bacterium
GATGGGAGAGGGGGACAGGGGGTGAGGGGCCGCCTCTGGCTTCTGCCCCCCGTCCTCGCCGGCGCCATCCTGCGGCTCTGGAACCTGCGCGCCCAGGTTCTGGGTGACGACGAGCTGCACCTCGTCCGCACGGCGCTGACTCAGCCGGTAGGGACGATCCTGGTCACCTACCAGAAGGTGGACGCCTGCATTCCGCTGAGCGCGCTGTACGCGGTGCTCGTGCGGAGCGGGGTCCGGCTGACCGAGCTGGGGGTCCGGCTGCCGGAGGTGCTGGCGGGGTTGCTCCTCCTGGTCCTGGCCCCGCTGTGGGCGGACCGGCGGCTCGGCCGCGGTACGGCGGTGGGTTACGCCTGGCTGCTGGCGGTCTCGCCGGGGCTCGTCCTCTACTCGCGGATCGCGCGGCCCTACATGATCGTCATCCTCCTGGCGTTCGGCGCGGTTGTGGCGTTCGAGGCCTGGTGGCGGGAAGGCGGGTGGAGGAGGGGGGCAGCCTATGCGGTGCTGGCGGCGCTCGCGTTCTGGTTCCACCCCGTGGCCGCGCCGCTCGTGCTCGCCCCCCTGGTCTTCGGCGCTGTGCTCGCGATCCGCGACCGGAAGCGGGCTCCGGCGCTGGCTGCCCTGGCGGCAGGGACTATGGCCGCGTTCCTGGTCTTCTTCCTGCCGGCCCGCGAGTCGTTCCTGGAGGTCCTCCGCGCCAAGCACCAGGAGATCCATCTGACGCCGCGGGTGTTCGGAGCCCTGGCCGAGCTTCAGGCGGGTACGGCCATGGTCATCTGGGTCGTATTTGTCTGGCTGGGTGCGGCGATCGGGCTCTGGAAGCTCCTGAAGGAGGAGCGCCGGATCGGCGCGCTCACCGGTGTGCTGGTTCTGGGGCAGGTCGCGGGTCTGCTCTGGATCTCGCCCCTGGGGCTGGACGCGCCGCTCATCTTCCATCGCTACGCGCTGGTGATCCTCCCGTGGGTGCTGCTTTGGGTGGCAGCCGCGCCCGACGGGCCCCGGCCCGCGGTCGTCGTGAGCCTGGCCCTGCTGCTGGTCGGCCCGTTCGCGGACCGCACCTGGTGGCGCAGCTCCTTCCCGCACCACGACGACCGGCTGGCCTTCTATGTCCCGCGCCCCAAGTTATCCGACCCCTACCGGATGCTCGGGCCGGGCGCGGTGCTGGAGGCGCCGTGGATTCCGGTCTGGCGGGTCTCGCGCGCCGTGGCCCTGTACCAGGATGCCCACGGACGCGAGGTGGTGACCGCCTCGCCGGACCCGATCCTGGCCGATCCGCGCCTCGCCTTCCGCAACCTCGTGCCGCTCGCGCCCGAGGCGTTTCTCTCCAGCCGTGCCCGCTGGCTGGTGGTCCATCGTGACCTGGGAGCCGAGGAGGAGGCGATCCCCGATCCGCTCTGGCCGCCGCGCATGGGCGTGGGCCGGCGATTCCGCGAGGTCTTCCAGTTCGAGGGCCGGCGCCTGCCCCGGCTCCTCCGGCGCATCTGGGGGAGGCCCGACTTCGCGGACGACCGGCTGGTGATCTGGGACCTGAACCGGGTGCGGGCCCGCTGAAGGACCAAAGGGACTGCAAGGCCACCAAGGACCGCAGGAGTCCTTTGGTCCCTGCAGCCCTTGCAGTCCTTGAAGTCCTTTTATCCCAAAGCCCGGGCGATGTGCCCCCGGAACCGGGCCACGATCCGCAGCAGGAGCAGGGCCGCCACCGCCGCCAGGCCGAGGGTAAGCCCCCACCAGATGCCGGGCGCGCCGAAGTGCATCCGGAAGCCCAGGAACCAGCCGGACGGCAGGCCCACGGCCCAGAATCCCAGGAAGGCGAGGACCGCGGGCACCGCCGTGTCCGCGGCGCCCCGGAGCACGCCGACGCTCACTACCTGGAGGCCGTCGAACACCTGGAACATGGCCGCCACCGGCAGCAGGATCATGGCCATGGCAATGGTCGCCGGGTCCTGGGTGTAGATCCGGGCGAGAGTTTCAGGGAAGACGCCGAACAGCAGGGCGAAGAGGACCATGACCGCGCCGCCCAGGATCAGGCAAGCCAAAGCGGCGCGCCGGGCCCCCGTCATGTCCTGGCGGCCGATGGCGTTTCCGACCCGGGTCGTGGCCGCGCCGGAGATCCCGAGCGGCACCATGAAGGACAGGCTCGCCAGGTTGAGGGTGATCTGGTGCCCGGCGAGCTGGGCCACGCCCATCCGTCCCATCAGGAGCCCCGCGGAGGCGAAGAGGAGGATCTCGATCGACTGGTGGAGCCCGATGGGCACGCCGATCCGCAGCAGCCGCAGGTAGCTCGACAGCCGCGCGGCCTCGGCCGTGAAGCCGCGCCAGTAGGGGGCGAGCTGGCGGCGGGACGCGAACACGAGCCAGGCGAGCATCAGCCAGCGGGCCGTGGAGGTTGCGTAGGACGAGCCCGCCACGCCCAGGGCGGGAAAGCCGAGGTGTCCGAAGATCAGCACCCAGTCCAGAAGGGCGTTGAGGATGTTGCCGACCACGATCGCCCAGCCCGCGGGCCTCACCACGCTCATGGCCTGGAGGGTCTGCCGGACCGCCATGAACAGGAAGTAGGCGGGGACGCCCCAGATGATCCCGCGGGCGTAGGCCGCGGCGTCCCCGATCACCGCCTCCGGCTGGCCGACCGCGCGCAGGAGCGGCGCGATGTCCCAGAGCAGGAGGCCCATCGGCAGGGAGAGGGCCAGGGCCAGGAGCATGCCGCGCTGGAGGTGGGCCGCCACCGCCTCCGGCTCGCGCGCGCCGTAGGCCTGGGAGATCAGCGGATCGAGCGCCGCCAGGGTCCCCAACCCGAACATGAGGAGCGTGATGTTCGTCGAGTGCCCGAGGGCGCCCGCGGCCAGCGCCTCGGCCGAGAGGTGGCCGAGCATGATGGTGTCCACCACGCCCATGAGCATCGAGCCGAGCTGCACGAAGACCACCGGCGTCGCCAGCCGGACGGCCGCGGCCATCTCGTCCCGGAAGGTCCGGGGAGACGAAGCGAGCGGGATCGAGGTGGCAGGGGTCGTCATGGCGCTGAGCGGGATAACCTACTACAGATGGAAACGAGCCATGAGATCACCCCCGAGCAGGCCGGCCAGACGATCGCCGCCGTGGTGCGCGACCTGGTCCCGGGCACCTCCTGGAGCCAGGCCAAGGACCTCTGCAAGAGCGGCCGGGTGTGGATCGGCGGCCGCGCCGCGACCGATCCGGCGCGCCGGCTGGCGGGCGGCGAGAGGGTGGAGATCCGCTCCGGTCCGGGCCGGAGTGCCACAGCCGACCTGGTCGTCCACCTGGACCCGGAGATCGTGGTGGTGCGCAAGCCCGCCGGAATCCTGACCGTGCCGTTCGAGCGCGAGGACCGCGACACCCTGCTCGCGCTCGCCCGGGTGGCGATCCGCCGCATGCGCGGGTCCGGGGGCAGCCCCACGCTCCGGACGGTCCAGCGCCTGGACAAGGACACGTCCGGCCTGGTCGTCTTCGCGCGCTCGGTCCCTGCCCAGCGCCATCTCCAGGAGCAGCTCTCGGCGCACACGGTCACCCGGCGCTACCTGGCGATCGCCCACGGCGAGGTGCGGGACGGGGTCCACGAGAGCCTGTTCGTGCCCGACCGGGGCGACGGCCTGCGTGGCTCCTGGGGCAGGTATCGGCGGGAAAAGGGCGCGCCGCCGCCCACGGCCAAGGAGGCGATCACCCGGGTGCGGGTCGCGGAGCGGCTGCGCGGCGCCACCCTGGCCGAGTGCGAGCTGGAGACCGGGCGGCAGCACCAGATCCGCATCCACCTCGCCGAGGCCGGCCATCCGCTGGTGGGGGAGACGGTCTACGTTCGTGACTATCTCCGGGACAATCGAGGACCACTCCTGCCGGCCCCCAGGCCGATGCTCCACGCGGCGGTGCTCGGCTTCGTCCATCCCCGCACCGGGAAGTCGATGCGCTTCGAAGATCCCTTACCCGGCGATTTCCTGGATGTCCTGGAAACCTTACGACTACCGAGGTCGTAGACTGCTTCATGAGCATCCTCCAGGACCTCCGCTACGCCTCGCGTCTCCTGCTTCGGACCCCCGGCTTCACCCTTCTGGCCGCGCTCACGCTGGCCCTTGGGATCGGGGCGAACGCGGCGATCTTCAGCGTCATCGACGCCGTCCTGCTCCGTCCGCTGCCCTACGGCCAGCCGGAACGGCTGGTGTTCGTCTATACCCAGTTCCCCGGGATGAGCTTCGACCGCTTCTGGACCTCGGCCCCGGAGTTCCTGGAGCTGCGGGACAAGTCCAAGGGCTTCCTGGAGGATCTGGGGGCCTACACCACGGGCGCCGCCAACATCACGGGCGAGCAGCCGGTGCGGGTCAAGACCGCCCGCGTCTCGGCCGGGCTCTTCGACGTGCTCCAGGTCCAGCCCGAGGTCGGCCGCGTGTTCACCGCGAAGGAGGACCTGCCGAACACCGAGCCCACCCTGGTGCTCAGCCACGGGCTGTGGCAGAGCGCCTTCGGCGGCGAGCGCAGCGTGATCGGCCGGCGGGTGCAGGTGGACGGCGTGGACCGCACGGTCGTGGGCGTCATGCCGCCGAGCTTCGACGTGGGCAACGAGCACGTGGAGGCCTGGGTGCCGCTGGCTCTCGACCCCGAAAAGCCCGGCAACCGGGCGGGCCACTACCTCTACATGATCGGCCGCCTGAAGCCCGGCGTCGGACTGGCGCAGGCGCGCTCCGAGCTGGCCAGCCTCGTGGTCCACTGGAAGGACGAGCTGCCGGACACCCACGTGCCGGACCCGGAGAACCACCCGCTCCGCACCACCGCGCTCCTGGACGACATGGTCGGCAGCGTGCGGCCGAAGATGTGGCTCCTCATGGGCGCGGTCGGCCTGGTGCTGCTCATCGCCTGCGCCAATGTGGCGAATCTCCTCCTGGCCCGCGCCGAGGCGCGGCAGAAGGAGATCGCGGTGCGCACCGCCCTCGGCGCTGCCCGGGGGAGGCTGATCCGCCAGTTCCTCACCGAGAGCGTGCTCCTGTCGCTGATCGGCGGCGCGGTCGGCCTGGTGCTGGCGGTGTGGGGCGTGAAAGTCCTCGTGGCCACGAACCCGGACGCCATCCCGCGGGCCGGCGAGATCGGCATCGACAGCCGGGTGCTCCTGTTCACGCTCGGGATCTCGATCCTCACCGGCGTGCTCTTCGGCCTCGCCCCGGCGCTCCACTCGCGGGCCTCCGTGCTCTTCAGCGCACTCAAGGAGGGGGGCCAGCGGAACACGGCGAGCGCCGGCCGCCAACTCCTGCGCCGCGGCCTGGTCGTGGCGGAGGTGGCCCTGGCCGCCACCCTGGTGCTGGTCGGCGGGCTGCTCATCCGCAGCTTCTGGCTCCTGCTCCAGGTCGATCCCGGGTTCGATCCGCGCGGCGTGCTGACCTTCCAGATCGCCCTGCCCGACGCGCGCTATCCCGACGACAAGCAGGTGATCGCCTTCTACCGGCGGCTGGTGGACGACCTGAAGGCCCTGCCGGGCGTCGAGTCGGCAGCCACGGCCTGGGGGCTGCCGCCGAAGCGCGACCTGCTGGCCAACGACACCGAGTTCGAGGGCGTGCCGGGGCCGCCGAACGGTCCGCCCCAGAACGTGGACTACTGGCAGGGGGTGACGCACGAGTATCTCGAGACCATGAAGATCCCGGTCGTCGCCGGCCGCGGCTTCCTGCCGTCGGACGGACCGGGCACGCCCCTGGTGGTGCTGGTCAACGAGACCACGGCGAAGCTCTTCTGGCCCGGCCAGGACCCGATCGGCAAGCGCCTCCGGGCACCCGCCCCGCCGGACACGCCGCTCCCCTGGCTGAGCGTGGTGGGGGTGGTCAAGGACGTGAAGCAGGGTGGCCTGGAGGCGAAGACCGGCACCGAGGTCTACTTCCTCCACTCCCAGTTGCCGGAGACGGTCTCCTTCACGCCGGACGACATGTACCTCGTCATCCGCACCTCGGGCGATCCGCTCGCCCTGGTGGGCTCGGTCCGCGAGCGGGTGCGCGCGCTCGATCCGACCCTCCCCCTGGCGCAGGTCCGCAGCCTGGAGCGGGTGGTCTTCGAGTCGGTGGCGCAGCCGCGCTTCATGACCCGCATGGCCATGCTCTTCGCGCTCGTGGCCCTGGCGCTCGCGGCCGTGGGCACCTACGGCGTGCTCTCCTACTCGGTGGAGCAGAGGACGCAGGAGATCGGCGTGCGCATGGCACTGGGCGCCCAGGCGCGGCAGGTGCTCGGGATGGTCCTGGGGCAGGGCGCGCGGCTGGTGGCGGTCGGCCTGGTGGTGGGGATCGCGGGCGCGCTGGCCCTGCGCCAGGTCCTGGCGGGCATGCTGTTCGGCGTGGCGCCCACGGACCCGACGATCTTCGCCAGCGTGGTCGTGGTGCTCTCGGCGGTGTCGCTCGCGGCCTGCTACCTGCCCGCCCGCAGGGCCACCCGGATCAGTCCCATGGTGGCCCTGCGGGAGGAGTAGTCGTTCAGGGTTTCCGGAAGCCGGGCGGGGTGGCCCCGCCCACGTCCCTGTAGCGGTCGCGCAGGTCGAGCTGGCGGCTGCGGATGGGCATCTCGGCGCCGCGGATGAACACCGCGGTGGGGTAGGTGGTGACTTCGAGGGGATCGCCGGTCCAGACCACCACGTCGGCGTCCTTGCCCGGCTCCAGGGTGCCGTAGCGGTCGGCGATCCCGAAGAGGCGCGCCGGCACCGTGGTCATCGCGGCCAGGGCGACTTCCCAGGGCAGGCCGTAGGCCACGGCGTTGCCGGCGTTCTGCCGGATGCTGTAGGCCTCGCTGGAGCCGGTGCTGATGAAGGCCAGGGGCACGCCGGCCTTGTGCAGCCGGGCCGCGTTCTCCAGCGTCGCCCCCAGCACGTCGAAGGTCGCCGGCAGGTTGTTGAGCGGCGTGATGAGGGCCGGCACCCTGGCCGCCGCGATCTCGTCAGCCACCTCCCAGCACTCGCCGCAGCCGGCGAGCATGATCTTCAGCTTCTCCTCCCTGGCCATGCGCAGCACGACCTGGACGTCGCTCGCCCGGTTGACCGAGACCACGAGCGGCATCTCGCCGCGGACCACTGGCTGCAAGGCCTCCAGGTCGAGCCGCGAGAGCGAGTACTCGCGGCGCTCCCCCTGCTCGTAGCTGCTGCGGTTCGGCGCGTAGTCGCGGGCGTCGGCGAGCGCCTCGCGCAGCCGCAGGAGCGCGGCTGCGCGGGAGCCGCCCGCGAAGCGCTCGCCGCCCGAGCCCAGCACCGCGTACATGGCGACGGGCGAGCGGACCAGGTATCCTCCGGGGACGCCGGGCCCTCCCAGAGTGATGACGGCGCCCTGGCCGGCGATCACGCTGGTACCGGCCTGGGGCGCCACCACGGCCCGGGTAATGCCCATGATTCGGTTCGTGGCCATGGTGATCGAGCGCGGGTTGAGGGCGTCGGCCACCTCGTAGGCCGCGGTGATCCGGTCGTACTCGGTCCGGGTGTCCACCGTGTCCTCGACCGCCCCGACCTCGATCAGGCCGAGCCGGCTCATGGCGTCCATGAGACCCGGGGTGACCACCTTGCCGGTGGCGTCGATCCGCCGGGCTCCGGCCGGGACCGCCACGTCGCGGCCCACGGCCGAGATGCGGCCGTCCTGGATCACCACCGTGCCGTTGTCGATCGTCCCGGCCGGTCCCAGGGTGACCACCTTGCCGCCGGTGATGGCGACCGTTTCCGCCAGCGCCGGCAGCGCCACGCAGGCCAGCAGGCCGAACATCCATCGGACGCGGCTCATGGGTTCCCTCCCTGTCCAAGCTCGAAGTCGGTCTTCCACTGCCGGGCGGGATCGTCGCGGTCGAAGAGCAGCGCGCCGTCCACGTAGACCTTCTCGGCCCGGCTGTAGACGCTGAACGGGTCGCCGCTCCAGACCACCACGTCGGCCATCTTGCCGGGCTCCAGGGAGCCGGTCTGGTCGGCGATGCCCATCGACTTCGCGGGGTTGATCGTGATCCAGCGGATGGCGTCCTCCTGCCGGAGGCTCATGCCCATGCGGTTGCCCGCGGCCATGGCGAGGGCCGCCTCCTGGTTGAGGCGCTGGATGACCTGGGCCGAGTCGGAGTGGATGACCACGCAGGCGCCGGCCTTCTGGAGGAGGGCCGCGTTCTCCGGGATGCCGTCGAGCGCCTCCATCTTGAAGCCCCAGGAGTCGGCCCAGATGTTGGAGCAGATCCCTTCCTTCGCCAGCACGTCGGCGATCTTGTAGGCCTCGACCGCGTGGTGGAAGGCGGCGATCTTGTAGCCGAACTCCCGGGCGATGTCGATCATGGTGAGCATCTCGTCGGCCCGGTAGCAATGGTTCTGCACCAGGATCTCGCCCGCGAGAACGCCGGCCAGGGTCTCCTTCTCCAGGTCGCGCACCGGCGGCTTGGCGTCCTTCGCCTTGCCGTCCTTTTCCTTCTGCTGGTACTCGTCCCAGCTCCGGCGGTACTCGGCGGCCTCGATCCAGGCCCGGCGGTAGCCGGACACGTTGCCCATGCGGGTCATCGGGGCGCGCCCCTTTTCGCCATAGACCCGCTTCGGGTTCTCGCCGCAGGCCATCTTGAGGCCGTAGGGGGCGCCCGGGAACTTCATCTCATACACGCTCAGGCCGGGAACGCTCTTGACCGTGACGCTCCGGCCGCCGATCAGATTGGCCGAGCCGGGGAGGATCTGCTGCGTGGTCACGCCGCCGGCCAGGGCGAGCGGGAACTGCGGGTCCTGCGGCCAGACCGAGTGCTCGGCCCAGACGTCGGCGGTGACCGGGTCGGTCATCTCGTTGCCGTCGGCGTTGGCGTCGTCGCCGGGGGACGGATAGACGCCGAGATGGGAGTGGGCGTCGATCAGGCCGGGGGTGACCCACTTGCCGCGGGCGTCCACGACCGTGACGCCGGCCGGGGCCTGGATCTGCGGGCCGACGGCGGCCACCTTGCCGTCCTGCAGCAGGATCGACCCGTTCTCGATCCGGTCGCCGGCGGCGGTGAGGATCGTGGCGTTGGCGATCAGGACGGGGGACGACGGGAGCGGGTGGTAGGTGGACTTGTAGGCGTCGTTCGGATCGGGTTTCGCCGGGGCTGGGGCCGGAGGCGGAGTCTCCGGAGCTGCCGGCTGCGCCGGGGCCGTGCTGGCGCAGCCCGAAAGGCACGTCACGAGCAGGGCCAGGAGAGAGGAAGAAACCTTGGTTTTTGTCATAACCTCCTCATCCAAGATGATTTGGAGCCGGGATCGTACCACGGCCCCGGCGTGTTAGCATTTCCAGGGCGGGCAGGACCCGCATCCCCATTCGGAGGTTTCGAGAATGACCTTTCCTCTCGTGGACCGGGGCGCCTCGGCGTCGGCCGATCGGTCCGAGTCGAGCCCGGAGCTGTTCACGAAGGAGAGCATCCTTCGGGACTACCGGATTGCCTTCCAGAGCCGCGAGGCCAGCCTGATCGGCGAGAAGCAGGTGTTCTCCGGCAAGGCCAAGTTCGGCATCTTCGGCGCGGGCAAGGAGATCGCCCAGGTGGCGCTGGCCCGCGCCTTCCGGCCGGGCGACTTCCGCTCCGGCTACTACCGCGACCAGACCCTCATGTTCGCCCTCGAGCTGCTGACGATCGAGGAGTTCTTCGCCCAGCTCTACGCCAACCCGGACGTGGCCCTGGAGCCCTGCTCCGCCGGCCGCTCCATGACCGCCCACTTCTCGACCTGCCTGGTCGGAGTGGAAGGCCGTTTCCACGACCTCACGTCGCGGATCAACTCCTCGGCCGACGTGTCGCCCACCGGCTCCCAGATGCCGCGCCTGGTCGGCCTCGCCTACGCCTCGAAGCTCTACCGCGAGCTGCCCGAGCTCAAGGCGGTGACCGGCTTCTCCAACAACGGCGATGAGATCGCCTTCGGCACGATCGGCAACGCGAGCTGCGCGGAGGGCATGTTCTGGGAGGCGGTCAACGCCGCGGGCGTCCTCGGCATCCCCATGATGGTCTCGATCTGGGACGACGGCTATGGCATCTCGG
>DATANP010000124.1:0-45327 GCA_036266195.1 Thermoanaerobaculia bacterium
CGTGATCCCGATCCGCACCCCGGCTCTGCGCGAGCACCTGGAGGACGTCCCGGCCATCGTGGAGTACATGGTGCGGCGCTACGCCGACAAGAACAACTACCGGCCGAAGGAGTTCACCCCCGAAGCCCTGGCCCACCTCAAATCTCTGCCCTGGAAGGGCAACGTGCGCGAGCTCAAGAACCTGGTCGAGCGCCTGCTGATCCTCTCGCCCGGCGAGAAGGTCACCCGCGACGACGTGATCGCGTCCACCGGCGGAGCGCGGCCCGAGCTGTCCAGCGCCCTCCTGGCGGTGGAAACCTTGCGGGAGTTCCGCGACATGTCGGAGAAGATGTTCCTCATCCACAAGCTGGAAGAGAACAACTGGAACGTGACCCAGACCGCCCAGGCGATCGACACGCCGCGCAGCAATCTCTACAAGAAGCTGGACCAGTACGAGATCCGGCGCGAGGAGCAACCCCGTGACAGCTGACAACGAGCAGATCCTGATGCGTCTCCTGGAGGAGAGCGGCGCGCTACGGCGCGGCCATTTCCTCCTCTCGTCGGGGCTTCACTCGACGGCTTACGTCCAATGCGCGCTGCTGCTGGAAGATCCGGTCCGGGCCCGCAAGGTAGGACAGGATCTCGCCGAGCTGCTGCGCCCCTACCACCCCGACTCGGTGCTGTCGCCCGCCCTGGGCGGCGTCATCATCGGGCACGAGGTGGCCGCCGCGCTCGGCGTGCCCTTCCGCTTCACCGAGCGCAAGGGCGAGGAGATGGGCTTCCGCCGCGGCTTCAACCTGCGCCAGGGCGAGCGCGTGGTGATCGTGGAGGACGTGGTCACCACCGGCCGCTCCACCCTGGAGTGCGCCGCCCTCGCCACCAGCAAGGGCGCCCGGGTCGTGGCCGTGGGCTCGATCATCGACCGCACCGCCGGGCGCGACCCGTTCGACGTGCCGTTCAAGGCACTGCTCAAGCTGGATCTTCCTTCCTACTCGCCGAACGAGTGCCCGTCCTGCAAGGCCGGCGTCGAGCCGCCGGAGAAGCCGGGCAGCCGGCCGGAGCACACGCCGGCCCCGGCGATGAGGATGGAAAGGACATAAAGGACTGCAGGGACTGCAAGGACAGGAGACCTTTGGTCCCTGATGTCCTGGCAGTCCTTTTGGTCCTTCAACCTTCGCCCCGCAGCGCCATCTGGGGCTCGGTCCGGGCAGCCCTTCTCGCCGGCAGGTAGCTTGCCAGGGCGGCCACCAGCACCAGGACCGCCGCCACCCCCATGTAGATAGCCGGGTCTCCGGCGCTCACGCCGAACAGCAGGCTCTGCATGCCCCGGGTGGCGAAGAGCGCCCCGGCCACCCCGGCGAGGGCGCCGAGGACCGCCAGCACCATGCCCTGGCCGAGCACCATCCGCACCACCCGGTCGCGGGTAGCGCCGAGCGCCATGCGCACGCCGATCTCCTGGCTCCTCTGGCTCACGCCGTAGGCGATCACCCCGTACATGCCGATCGCGGCCATCAGCAGGGCGACCGCCGCGAACCCGCCCAGGAGCAGCATGTAGAAGCGCGGCTGCGCGACCGAGGCGGAGACCAGGTCCTCCAGGGTCTGCAGCTTGAAGACGGGGAGGTTCGGGTCCACCTCGCGCACCTGGGCGCGGGCGGCGGCGATCAGGGACGCCGGATCGGCCGGCGAGCGCAGGACCACCGACATGTACCCGAGCGGGGCCTGGTCGAAGGGCAGGAAGATCTGCGGGTCGGCGTCGCGGTCCAGGGTCGACTGCTTGAAGTCCCTCGCGACCCCCACGATCTCGCCGCCGCGCTGGTCGCCGTCGTTCGTCCAGCCGAGCACGATCCTCTTGCCGATCGGGTTCTCGCCCGGGAAGTACTTGCGTACCGCGGCCTCGGTGAGGATCGCGACCTTGGCCGAGCCGTTGCGGTCCTGGCCGTTGAAGGCGCGTCCGCGCACGATCGGCAGCCCGAGGGCCTGGAAGTAGCCCGGCGTCACCAGCGCCACCCGCATGGACGGCTCCTCGCCCGGCTTGGGCTCCGGCCGACCCTCGACCGTGAAGCTCAAAGCGAAGCCCGAGTTGTCCAGCGGCCGGCCGAAGGCCGAGATGCCGGCCGCGGTGACGCCGGGAAGCTTTTCCATCCTCTCCAGGATCTGCTGGGCGAGGCTGCGGAGCTGCGGGTCCTTGCCGTACTGCGCGTCGGGCGGGGCGAGGTTGAACACGACCGCGTTCTCCGTTTTGAACCCGGGGTCCACCTGAAGGAGATGGCCGAAGCTGCGCAGCAGCAGGCCGGCCCCGGCGAGCAGGACGACGGCGAGCGCCGTCTCCGCCACCACCAGCACGCTCCGCGCGCGGGTGGCGGGCCGGCCCTTCGAGCCCCGGGCCCCTTCCTTGAGCACCGCGCCCAGGTCGGGCCGCGACGCCCGGAGCGCGGGCACCAGCCCGAAGACCAGGCCGGTGGCGACGCTCACCGCCAGGGTGAAGAACAGGACCGAGCTGTCCACCCCGACCTCCCTGAGGCGCGGCGTGCGGTCGGGCGCGAGCGCGACCAGGGCCCGCGTCGCCCAGACCGCGAGGCCCGCCCCGGCCAGGCCGCCGAGGAGCGACAGGACCACGCTCTCGGTCAGGAGCTGGCGCACGATCCGCGCCCGTCCGGCGCCCAGCGCGGTGCGCACGGCCAGCTCGGTCTCCCGGCCGGAGGCCCGGGCCAGGAGCAGGTTCGCCACGTTCACGCAGGCGATCAGGAGCACGAAGAAGACCGCGCCCAGCAGCACGAAGAGCGGCGTGCGGACGTCTCCGGTCATGAACGCCTGCATGTTCGCGACGTCCATCCGGAAGCCGGTGTTGTTCTCCGGGTACTGGGCCGCGAGCCGGGCGGCGATGGACTGCGTCTCGGCGCGGGCCTTCTCGAGGGACACCCCCGGCTCGAGCCGGGCGATGACGTTGAGATAGACGGCGCCGCGGTTGTCCGGCTCCAGGACCTCGTTGTTCAGCTCGAACGGCAGCCAGACATCTGTCGTTGCCGGCCAGCGGGCGCGATTGGCGATGCCGACCACGGTATAGGGCTCGCCGTTCAGGTCCACGGTGCGCCCGACGAGGCCCGGGTCGGCGCCGAAGCGGCGCTCCCAGAGCTCGCGGGAGAGCACCGCCACGTGCGAGGCGCCCGGCTTGTCCTCGCCGGGCGCGAAGCCGCGGCCGTGGAGGAGGGAAGCCGCGAGCACGGAGAAGAACTCCGGGCTCACCCACGCGCCTTCGAGCCGCTCGGGGTCGCCGCCGGTGGCGGTCAGGTTGACCGACCCGGTGTCGAGCACGGACGCGGCTTCGAGGCTCCGGTTCTGCCGCCGCCAGTCGAGGAAGTTGAGGACCGAGATCGCCCCTGGCCGTCCTTCGTCGTTGAGCGGGTAGGCGCGGATCAGGCGCTCCGGCTCGGGGAAGGCGAGCGGCCGCAGCAGGATGCCATAGGTGACGCTGAAGATCGAGGTGGTCGCGCCCACGCCGAGCGCGAGCGTGAGGATGGCGATCAGGGTGAAGCCGGGGCTCTTGCCGAGCTGCCGGAGTGCGAAGCGGAGGTCCTGACCGATCTCCTCCAGCGCCTTGATCCACTTCATCTGTTTCTCCTTGTTCGAATCGAGGTCGCGGCAGACCCTGCGCGTGGTTTCGAGATCGCCGAAGCGGCGGACCGCCTCGGCGCGGGCGGCCTCCAGCGGCCAGCCCTCGTCGGTCAGCTCCTGGACCACCATGTCGAGGTGGAACTGAAGCTCGTCGTCCACGTCGGCGGCGACCTGGGCGGCGGTGCGCCAGGGGAACCGAAAGACCCGGCGCATCAGGCGGTCTCGAGGACCTTGGCCACGGCGTGGGCGTAGCGCTGCCAGGTCGAGACTTCGACCTGGAGCTGGCCGCGGCCCAGGTCGGTCAGCCGGTAGAACTTGGCCTTGCGGTTGTTCTCGGAGACCCCCCACTCGGACTCGATCCAGCCCCTGCTCTCCAGGCGGTGGAGCGCCTGGTACAGCGCCGCGTCCTCCAGTCCGAGGGCGCCTTCGCTGCGCTGGCGGATCGTCCGCGAGATGTCGTAGCCGTGCATGGCGCCCCACGAGAGTGCCTTGAGGATCAGGACCGCCACGGTCCCGTGCATCAGATCGAGAGAGCTGCGTGCCATGAGGTCTCCCCTAACAATGTGAGGGAAGCGTACGCCGGCCCCAGAGACTTGTAAAGCCCCCTCACGGCGTGAGGGGAGAGGACGGAGTAGAATCCTGGGCAATTCGGAGGGATTGCCCATGGTCAGCCGCCGAGAGCTGTTGGGTTCCGCCGTCCTGGGAGCTGCCGTCGCGGTGCTCGATCCGGTCCGGGCGCGGGCCGCCGCCGCCTCGATTCGCCCAGGCCCACCGGAAGAGATCGCGGCCGACGAGTCGTGGTGGTTCGAGATCCAGCGCGCGTTCACGATGGACCGCAGCCTCGTGAACCTGAACAACGGCGGGGTGAGCCCGTCGCCGGGGCTGGTGCAGGAGGCGATGAAGCGCCACCTGGACTACGCGAACACGGCGCCGCCGCCCTACGCGCTCTGGCAGATCCAGGAGCCCCAGAAGGAGGGCACCCGCAAGCGCCTGGCCCGCGCCTTCGCCTGCGACCCCGAGGAGATCGCGATCACCCGCAACGCCTCCGAGGGTCTCCAGACCTGCCAGTTCGGCTTCGATCTCCAGAGGGGCGACGAGGTCCTGTGTACCACCCAGGACTATCCCCGGATGCTGGCGACCTTCGACCAGCGGGCGCGGCGGGAGGGGATCGTGGTCACGAAGATCAGGATCCCGGTCCCGGCCGAGGACCCGGCCGAGGTGGTGGACCTCTATAAGAAGGCCATCACGCCGAAAACGAAGCTGATCCTGGTGAGCCACCTGATCAACCTGACCGGCCAGATCCTGCCGGTGCGGCAGGTGGTGGAACTGGGCAAGGAGCGGGACATCCCGGTGATCGTGGACGGCGCCCATACCTTCGCGCACTTCGACTTCGACCAGGCCGACCTGGGCTGCGACTACTACGCCACGAGCCTGCACAAGTGGCTGTTCGCGCCGCACGGCACCGGCATGCTCTACGTCCGCAAGGAGAAGATCCCCGGCCTCTGGCCGCTGATGGCCGCGCCGGTCGAGATGGCGGCGGACATCCGCAAGTATGAGGAGATCGGCACCCATCCGGCCGCGAACCACCTCGCCATCGCCGAGGCCCTGACCTTCCACGACGGCATCGGCCCGAAGCGCAAGGAGGCGCGCCTCCGGTATCTGAGGGACCGTTGGGCGAACCGGCTGCTCGCGCACGGCGGTGTGAAGCTCCACACCAGCCTCAAGCCCGGCCTCTCCTGCGGCATCGCCACGGTCCAGGTCCCCGGCGTGGAAACGATCAAGCTCAGCCAGCACCTCTGGGACCGCCACCGCATTCTCGTGACCCCGATCGTCCACCCCGAGTTCGAGGGCCTGCGGATCACCCCGAGCGTCTACACGACCCTGGAGGAGATCGACCGGTTCTGCGAGGCCATGGAGGCGGTGATGGAGAAGGGGCTGCCGGCCTGATGCCCGACCGGCTGATCGTCACCAACGAAGGCCCGGTCCGGATTCTCCGCATCCAGCGGCCCGAGGTGCGGAACGCGGTGGACTCGAAGCTCGCCAAGGCGATGCGGGAGGCCTGGATTGCGTTCGACAAGGACCCGGAGGCGAAGGTCGGCATCCTGACCGGCGGGGAAGAGGTCTTCTGCGCGGGCGCGGACCTCGCGGACCTTGCCGGGCTCGCGGCCGAGATCGAGGGGGACAACGGTCCTCTCGGGTTCAGCCGGCTGTCGGTCTCGAAGCCCACGCTTGCCGCGGTGGCGGGCTACTGCGTGGGCGGCGGGCTGGAGCTGGCGTGCTGGTGCGACCTCCGGATCGCGGACACGACCGCGGTCTTCGGCTGCTTCGAGCGGCGCTTCGGAGTGCCGCTCGTCGACGGTGGCACCCAGCGGCTGCCGCGGATCGTCGGCCTCGGCCGCGCTCTGGACATCATTCTGACCGGCCGGCCGGTCCCGGCGGAGGAGGCGCGCGCCATGGGGCTGGTCAACGAGCTTGTGCCTCCGGGCCAGGCGCTGCGCCGGGCCCTGGAGATTGCCCAGCAGATCGCGGCGTTCCCACAGCTTTGCGTGAAAAGCGACCGGCAGGCGGTCTACGAAGGGCTGGGCAACCGGCTGGAGAAGGGGCTCAGGATCGAGGCACGGCTCGGCGCCGAGGTGATCCGCTCCGGCGAGCCCGCGGCCGGAGCGAAGGCGTTCAAGAAGGGGAAGGGGAGGGGCGGCGCGTTCCAATAACGGGGAGCGCCGGCGTCCCGCCGGACGGCAGCGAGTTGCCGATCCTCGGCAGTCGTTGGCCAACGGTCCGCAGAGGGTCGCGGAGGACTGGCAGAGCGTTGCCGGCGATCCGCAGACGTTAGCCGATCATCCGCAGGTCATTGCCGATCATCGGCAGACGCTGGCCGATCATCGGCAGACGTTGGCCGATCGTCGGCAGGTCGTAGCGGATGACCGGCAGAGGGTTGCGGACGATCCGCCAAGGGTTGCGGACGATCCGCCAAGGGTTGCGGACGGTCGGCCAAGGATCGCGGACGATCGGCAACCAACTGCCGGAGGGCGGGAAACGCTGCTCGGTCATCGAGAAGACCCCTCCTCGATCCTCCCCCGCTTCGCGGGAGAGGACGCCACCGCCCTCCCCGGCTGGCACAGTTATTCCGTGACGAGCCCTTCCTGGCGGAGGAGGGCCAAGCCTCGGAGGATGTCCTTCTCCCGGTCTTCTACCTGAAGCCCGTCGAAGCAGTGCCGCTGTCTGGCGGGATCTCGTTCAAACTCCGCAAGGGCCTTCCGCAGATCCTCCTCAGGGCCCCTCTGGTACGCGGCGCGCACCTTGTTCCAGGCGGGCTCCGGGATCGGGCCGATCCAAGCCCGCAGGGCGGCCAGGTCGATCAGGTCCCGGGAGAGGATCTGGTGGTCCGCCCAGCGGTCGGAGTTTGCCAGGAGCTTTTCGGCGAAGCAATCCTCAACGGACAGGCAATCGACCGGCGACCAGGGCAGGCGGACCCCGGCGTCCAGCCCGATCCGGGCTTCCCGGATCAGCTCGACCTTCAGCGGCTCGTCCCCGAGCAGCACGGTGAACCGGATGCCGTACTGATCCACCCGGATCTCGCGCGGGAAGCGCAGGCGGTCCAGGCCCTGGGGGGTGAACAGCGCGGCCGGACCGTTTCTGGTCGCCTCGAACCGCAGGCTCCCGTAACCCTCGGCGTCCGAGCAGAGGAAGTCGATGTCCTGGGAGACCCGGTACTCGTCGAGGTCGAGGACGATCCGGGTGCCTCCTCCGAACAGGAAGCGGCTCGCGGAGAGGACGTCGGCCCGCAGGCACTCGAGCACCGCGAGCACGGTCCGGTGCTGCGGCCGTTCAAACACGGAGATGGCTTCCGAACCTCGCGACCAGGGCGCGAATGAAGTCCCACTCCTCGGGCGACGGGTCGGCCAGCACCCCGAGGTGGCGCCAGCCGGACTCGTAGCGCCTCAGCATGTCGATCGGCGGGAGGTCCCGGTAGCAGCGGTCGAACCAGGAGAGGCTCTCCAGGAACGGGAGGTGCTCCGGCACGGTGATCTCGGGCGCCGCCGATTCGGGAGCTTTCATGCGGTCATTCTACGGCAGGCCGCCACCCACGGGTGGGACGGCGGCCCGCTCGATGGGGTTGCCTACCGGCTCGCGGCGGCGGCGCGGGCCATGGAGATGCGGCCCACGTGCTGGAGGGCGAGACCTCCGGCGGCCTCCAGGAGCCAGGCGAAATCGTTGGGCGAGGAGAGCAGGGCATCGATCACGTTGAGCGCGGCGACGAGGTCCTCGTCGAACAGCCCGACGTAGCCGACCGTCTCGCCGAAGCGGGTGATCGGATAGCCGCGGCCGGCCTCCTCGTCGCGGCCCAACTTGTAACGCTTTTCGCGGCCGGTCCCGGGCAGGACCGCGGCCGCGACCTGCGCCAGCTCGACCCGGGAGAAGACCGCATAGGGCCCGTCCCCTCCGGCGCGGAACACGGTGTGGCCGCCCTGCGGCAGGTCCTCGATGCCCCACGGTCCGGCGGAATCCGCCTCGGCCGCGGTGATCGGCTCGTCCCTCTCGTTCAGCAGGGCCAGGTAGTCCTCGGTGAACGCGTTCTTGGGGGCGGTGCTACCATTCAGTCGGCTGCGCATGGAATCACACTCCTGCGTGGCTGGGCCCGGGCGAGTTGTACTCTCGTTCGGGCCGTTTTTGTTGGATCGGCGCTCTTGCGCCGGGTTTACGCCCCTGAGAATAGAGGAGGGCGGAACGGAAGTCAACTACTTTCGTTCCGGGACCAGGAGAAATCTCAGAATTCGCCGATGAAGCCGATCTCGGGCTCCAGCCGGTAGCCGGTGCGCTGCTCGACGACCTCCTGGATGTGCGCGATGAGGGCCCGGACGTCCGCGGCCGTGGCATTGCCTACATTGATCAGGATGTTGGCGTGGCGGGGGGTGACCAGGGCGCCGCCGACGCGGGTGCCTTTCAGGCCGCACTCGTCGATCAGGCGGCCGGCGCCGATGCCTTCGATCTTCTTGAAGATGGAGCCGGCGCTCGGCTCGGTGTCGAGCGGCGGGTGGCGCTCGCGCCGCCACTCTAGGTTCTCCTCCATGATCCGGCGCAGGCTCTGGGGGTCGGCGGGCTGAAGCCGGAAGGTGGCGGCGAGCACCACGTCGGGGCGGTGGTGGAGGATGGAGTCGTCGTAGTCGAACTCGAAGTACCCGACGCCGACCGTGCGGCGCTCGCCCTCCACGGTGAGGATCTCGGCGGACTCGGTGACCTCGGCGATGAACATGGTCCGTTCGCGGGCCGGGGCCGGGGCGAGGAAGTGGAGGTTCTGCCAGAGCGCTCCGCCCACCGTCGAGGGGATGCCCACATAGTGCTCCAGGCCGGAGAGTCCGTGGGACACGGCCAGCTCGATCAGGTCGGGGTAGACGATCGCGCCGCTCTCCGCCCAGACCTGATCGCCCCGGACCTCCATGTGCCGGGCGAGGTTGCGGATCACCAGCCCCCGGAACCCGCGGTCACCGACCAGGATGTTGGCGCCGGCGCCGAGCAGGAACCAGGGCATTCCGAAGTCGCGGGCGGCCTGGATGGCGTTCGCCAGCTCATCGGCAGTGGTGGGCTCGTAGAAGAGGTCGGCCGGCCCGCCGATTTTAAAGGTGGTATAGGGGGCGAGGATCTCGTCCCGCCGCACCCTCTCCGCGCCGAGCTCTTCGATCAGGCTCACGCTTCGTCGATCATCCGGATCCGCTTGACGTGGCGCCCGCCTTCGAAGGGCGTCTCCAGCCAGATCCGGACGATCTCCAGGGCGGTGTCCAGCGTCATCATGCGCTGGCCGAGAGAGATCATGTTGGCGTCGTTGTGCTGGCGCGCGAGCCGGGCCGACTCGGCGTTCCAGCACAGGGCGCAGCGGACGCCGCGCACGCGGTTGGCGACCATGGCCTCGCCGTTGCCCGAGCCGCCGAGCACAATACCTCGCTCCAGCTCGCCGGCCGCCACGGCTTCGGCCACGGGCCGGATGTAGACCGGATAGTCCACCGACTCCTCGGAGTCCGTGCCGAAGTCGCACACCTCGTGGCCGGCCTCCGCGAGGTACTTCCTGATCTCTTCCTTGTAGCGGTAGCCCGCGTGGTCCGACCCGATGCCGATCTTCATGGCGGCGTATTAAACCATACGCCGGCGCCGGACCTCGAAGAGAACGAGCGCGGCGGCGACCGTGGCGTTGAGCGACTCGACCGGCGGCTGGATGGGGATGGTCAGGCGCAGGCCGGCGCGCTCGCGCAGGGCCGGGGACAGGCCGGGGCCCTCGGCTCCGACCGCGAGGACGAGCGTGCCGTCCAGGTCCGCCTGCCAGAGGCCGGCGCCGTCGCGGGTGTCGAGCGCCAGCCACCTGGGGCCAGCGGATGCGAGCCGGCGGTCCACGTCATCGACCTCGGCGCCGACCGCGACCGGCAGGCGCAGGAGACTGCCGGCCGAGGCGCGCAGGGCTCGGGGGTGGTTGGGGTGGACGGTGCCGGGCGAGAGCGCGAGGGCCGCGGCGCCCGAGGCTTCGGCGACGCGGGCGAGGGCTCCGAGGTTGCCGGGGTCCTGCAGACCGTCCAAATAAAGATAGACTCCGCCCGCGTGGACCGGGAGGCGGTCGGCGCCGGAGCGGGGGAGATGGGCCAGGGCGAGGACGCCGCGCGGGGAGTCCGAGTCGGTCAGCTCGTCGAGCAGCTCGGGCGCGACCTCCAGGCAGGGATGGTTCCCGGACAGCTCCCGGCCTTCGGGCGTCTGGAGCCAGGCGGGAGTGGCCAGGACCGTCTCGAACCCGATCCCCGCGGCGGCCGCCTCGCTCACCAGGTGGGGACCTTCCAGCAGGGCGTGGTCGCCTTTACTTCGCCGGAGGCGGCGAATATCCTTCAACCTCGAATTCTGGCGGCTCGTGATCATGGATACAGGTACCGATATCAAGCAGTTCTGGCAAAGGCTCCAAGGCGGCATCGAGGTGGCGGTGGCCGGGAACAACTCGGAGACGCTCCTCGGCATCCGCGACGCCTTCCTCCGATTCTTTCACGACGGGCTCGACAGGACCGTATCCGTGGTCGTGGTCCCGCAGAACGTGGAGGGTCCGCCGCCCATGGGCCTGCCGGTCTCCGACGAGGAGACCCTGGAGCGGGCCCGGAGCTGCGTCAAGGACATGGAGAGCCGCCTGGGCAGCGCCTACCAGTTCTACATGGCGAACGAGGGCGGCATGCACTCGCTGGAGGTGGAGGGCAAGGCCTGCTGGTTCGTGCGCAACTGGACGGTGGTGCGCAGCCCGCTGGGCGAGGCCTGGGGGTCGAGCGGCTCGGTGCAGCTCCCGGAGCGCCTGATCGACGGGCTCGACAGCGCCCAGGTGCCGTTCGCCGTGCCGGGCACGCGCAAGAGCGGCGGCATGATCCGCTCGCTCACCGGCGGCATCGAGACCCGGCGCAAGGCGATTGCGACCTCGGCCCTGCACGCCCTGTCGACCCTGTTCTACGGTATCCTCGAACGGCCCCAGCGCTGAGCGCCTCGTCCCGTTCGGGAGGGTTCGGAGCACCTAACTAAGCGAGCCGTGGGTAGAGCCTCGGAGAGGGAGGGGTGTTTGACCCTCTCCGCGTCTGTTGGTAGCATCCACGGCCGGTTCGATACGGGGACCCCAGGCTATTCCTGTCTCTGCGCACCCGGGCTCCCGCCCAGAAAACCCATAGAGCCACGCTCTGCCCGAGAGTTGGCGAGGTTGCAAAGATGAACGAACAAGAGGCCCACCTGTTTACGTCGGAGTCCGTGACGGAGGGTCACCCGGACAAGGTGGCCGACCAGATCTCCGACGCGATCCTGGACGAAGTGCTCCGTCAGGACCCCACCGGGCGCGTGGCGTGCGAGACGACCGTGACGACCGGCATCGTCTTCCTGGCCGGCGAGATCACGACCGGCGGCTACGTGGATTTCCCCGGCGTGGCGCGCCGCGTGGTGAGGGACATCGGCTACAACCGCGCCGAGATCGGCTTCGACTACGAGACCTGCGCGGTGGTGTCGGCGATCGACCCGCAGTCGCCCGACATTGCCCAGGGCGTAGACACCGGCGGCGCCGGCGACCAGGGCCTGATGTTCGGCTTCGCCTGCCACGAGACCTCCGAGCTGATGCCCATGCCGATCCAGCTCGCCCACCAGCTCACCCGCCGCCTGGCCGCCGCCCGGCGCTCCGGCGAGCTGCCCTGGCTGCGGCCGGACGGCAAGAGCCAGGTCACGGTGGAGTACGAGGGCAACAAGCCGGTGCGCGTCCACACGGTGGTCATCTCCACCCAGCACGACCCGGACGTCACCCAGGAGCAGATCCGCGACGGCGTGATCGAGTCGATCATCAAGGCCGAGATCCCGGCCCACCTGCTCGACGGCACCATCTATCACGTGAACCCGACCGGCCGGTTCGTGATCGGCGGCCCCAAGGGCGACTGCGGTCTGACCGGCCGCAAGATCATCGTGGACACCTATGGCGGCTATGGCCGTCACGGCGGCGGCGCGTTCTCGGGCAAGGATCCGACGAAGGTGGACCGCTCGGCCTGCTACATGGCGCGCCACGTGGCCAAGAACGTGGCCGCGGCCGGCCTCGCCGAGCGCGTCGAGGTGCAGGTGGCCTATGCCATCGGCGTGGCCGAGCCAGTGTCGGTGCGCGTCGACACCTTCGGCACGGGCGTGATCGGTGACCGCCAGATCGAGCGCCTGGTGCGCGAGCACTTCCCGCTGTCGCCGCGCGGCATCATCGAGTACCTCGACCTGCGCCGGCCGATCTACCGCGCGACGGCCGCCTATGGCCACTTCGGACGCTCGGAGGAGGGCTTCACCTGGGAGCGGACCCACCGCGCCGAGGAGCTGCGCTCCGCCGCCGGCCTGTCCGGCGTGCTGGCCACCGCCTGAGACCTGCCCGTAGGGGCGCAGGAGACTGCGCCCCTACTCCTTCCCCTGGTTCGCCTCCTCGCTCCAGGTCTTGCCGTACTTGAGCACGTCGTGCTTGAGGAGGTCGAAGTCGCCGTGCCGCGGCCCGGGCACGGCGTCCCGGTAGACCGTGTCGCAGCGGTAGCAGACCACCGCGTCCCTGAGCCGGCGGTAGAGCCAGAGGTCTACCAGGCCGAACACCGGCAGGGAGAGGCCGAACGTCCACGGCACCAGGGCGGCGCCGACCGCGACCAGCAGGCAGCCCAGGGCGCGGTTGAAGTCGCGCTGCCGGTAGAGGTGGCGGCACTCGCAGACCGGGCAGACGTCCACGCTCGTTTCCGTCCACCCCTCTTTCGCGACCGGCCGCGCCACGCCGCAGCCCGGACAGGCCAGCTCGGAGGTCTCCGGCCCGATCACCGCGGGAAACGGGAGACCGCAGGCGCGGCACTGGGTGCGGATGCGCACTAGATCGGCACGCCCGTGGTGACGCTGAGATAGTAGGCCGTGATCTCCCCGATGAAGGCGCCGACCACGACCACGTACAGGATGCCGGTGGCGGACTGGTTCGAGCGCTGCCGGGCGCAGTGCAGCGCCATGGCGGTCAGGGGGAGGACGATGGCCAGCCCCCAGAGCAGCCGGAACCAGAAGAAGATCCCCTGGCCGCCGAAGCCCGCCAGCACGCGCAGGGGGTGGGGCTCGACGAGCGGATCGACGCCGGCCGCCACCGTCAGGCTCGCGGCCACCGAGGCGATGCGCAGCACCACCGCCGCCAGGAGCACCCAGGAGAACACGGTCAGGTGCCGGAACGTGAGCTTCGGCGCCACCAGGTACCAGTGCCCGAGGAGCATGGTGATCAGCGACCAGCCGAGCAGCAGCGAAGAGGCGAGGAGGCTCGCCACGAGCAGCGCGCCGCGGTGGGGGAGCGGGGTAAGGGGGGCGACCACGTGCGGCCCGGCCAGGAGCAGGGCCGCGAGGCAGCCGAGGAGCGACAGGGTCAGGGGCCACCGGCCGATCGACCAGCGCTCGCGCCAGATCGCGGCGTAGTAGAGGAAACCGCCTCCCAGGGCCGCGGCCAGGGCCAGGGTGCCGGCGGCCCGCTGGTCGCCGAACGGCCGGAACGGGTGGAGAAGAACCACCGCCATGGCGAGGCCCAGCAGGCCGAGCACCACGAGCGCGTTCATCTGGAAGTAGCCGCGCCCGAGATCGTCCTCCGGGATCCAGTACAGAGTCGACAGAGAGCCGAGGCTCACCGCAAGCAGGAACAGCAGGAAAACGCCCATTTCCCGCCAATCTTATCAGCCCTGGACTTAGGATCACCCAGGTGTTAGCCTAGCCGCAGTCGACGTGACGACATCCCTGGCTATATGGCAACTCTGGATCACCCTGAACTGCGGGAATCGCTGAACAATCTCCTCAAGAGCTCCAGGCCCCGCCTGGAGAGGGTCCTCCGCAACTTCGAGATCCCGCCGGAGGACGCCGAGGACATCCTGCAGGACGCGCAGCTCACGCTGCTCTACAAGTGGGACAAGGTCCGGAGCCCGGAGAGCTGGCTGATCGGCACCGTCAAGAAGAAGTGCATCATGTACTGGCGCAAACGGCGCGGCAGCCTGTGCGAGGCGGTCGACACCGCCATCCTCGACCTGCTCGCGGTGCCCCAGGCGCCCGACCAGGAGAAGACGGACCTGACCACCGACCTCGGCCGCGTGCTCTCCAAGCTGTCCTCCCGGTGCCGCTCGTTGCTGCGCCTGCGGTATGGTCTCGGGTACGGCCCCACCGAGGTCGCCGAGCAGATGGGCTACCAGACGTCGAGCATCCGCAAGGTGACCAACCGCTGCCTGGCCGCCCTGACCCGCCAGCTCCTGGCTGTGGGCTTCCAGCGCGAGATGGTGGAGGGCGGGGAGCCTCAGGAAGATGTGTAGCCATCCCCTCCGCGGCACGGCGCGGGTCCTGCAAGAGATCCTGGAGGGAGCGGAGCACCTGCCGGCGCCCGTCCTCCTGGCGGCCTTCACCCCAGTTTCACGTATCCTGGAAGGGGTGTAGCGCCATGTGGACAAAGTCCAGGAATGCTGGTACCGTCCCCTTCCAGTCACTCACTTTTACAGCTACCGGCATGGAATCTTCGGGTTTACCTCGACCTCAGATGGAAGATCTCTCTCTGGAGGAGTTGCTGGAGAGGGTTGAACCAAAGCTGAAGCGTATCCTGTATCGCTACAAGATCCCGGCGCAGGATGCGGACGACCTGTTGCAGGAGACCTTCCTCATCATGGTCTCCAAGCATGGGAGCATCCGCAATCCCGAGGCCTGGATCCTGGCCACGCTGTCGAACCGCTGCGTCATCTACTGGCGCAAGCAGCGCAGCCGGCTCTGGGACGTGGTGGACTCGGCCATCCTGGAGCTGCTGGCGGATGTCGAGGCGCCCGCCCAGGAGAAGGCCGACCTGCGCTACGACCTCGACGCGCTGCTGTCGCAGCTTCCGGACCGCTGCCGGTCGGTGCTCCGGCTGCGCTACGGCCTGGGCTTCAGCACGGCCGAGGCGGCGGAGAGGACGGGCTACTGCAAGTCGAGCATCCGCAAGGTGACGCGCCGGTGCCTGTCGGCGCTCACCCAGCAGCTCCTGGGCTCCGGGTTCATGCCGGGCGCCCCGGACGCCTCCCTGAACGAAGACTGATCCTGCCTCGCACCCTCGCGGGTGTCTTTGGTGTCTTTGGAAGTGCTCCAGCGGAAACTCTATAGAGGAGCCGTCCTCCGGCGGCCCAAGCGGCCCCGTGCCGCCGCTCAAGAGAAAGGAGCTTTTCCAATGCCTGCCATCCGCATCCGCCGTCTCATCGCCGTTCTCCTCCTTGCCGTTGCTTCGATGATCCTCCCGCTCACCGATCTGCACGCCGCCCCCCGGCACGAGTCGCGAGGCGAGCGGCCCGACCGGATCGTGGCCCGGGTGCTCCGCGACAACCCGGTCGTGCGCTTCCTCCGCACCCTCTGGGAGGAGGCCGGCGCGCGCATCGACGACAATGGTTGAGGAGCGCCTCCGGGGGGATCGGGCGGGCTCCCGGTCCCCCCCGGGCCCCGGTGACGGCTTGTCCGACTGGACACAGGTGTCCGGACGGTGGTAGTGTGTACAACATTCAAGAGTTTTCTTTCAGGAGATGAGCGCCCTGGACCACCCCCGAACCGACGACTCTCTCGAAGACTTTCTGAAGAGAGTACGTCCTCGCGTCAAGGCGCTTTTTCTCCGCTACCGCATTCCGCCCCAGGACACCGAGGACATCCTGCAGCAGGCTCTCCTGGCCCTGGTGTATCACCGCGAATCGATCCGCGACCCCGAGGCCTGGCTGCTCGGGACGCTGCGCAACAAGGCGCTCCTGTACTGGCGCGCCCAGCGCCGCCGCCTCTATGAGGCGGTGGACTCGACGGTCCTGGAGCTGATGGGCCAGCCGCAGGCGCCGGCCCAGGAGGAGGCCGACCTGAAGCGCGACCTGGCGAACGCGCTCGAGCGGCTGCCGGAGCGCTGCCGGTCCATCCTCGCCCTGCGCTACCGGCAGGGATACAATCCGGCCGAGATGGCGCGCGAGCTCGGTTACAGCCAGGGCAGCATCAGCAAGATCACGACCCGCTGCCTCGCCGCGCTGACCCGGAAGCTGGTGGCGTCCGGGCTCGTCCGCGACGAAGAGGACAGGCCATGATCGAGGACTCTCCGGACGACCGGGATCCGTACGACGAGGCCATCGACCGGGTCTTCCGGACGATCCTCGCCCGGGAGGCCGACGTCGCGCGCGAGCGCTCCCGCGGGCGCGAGCTGTTCGAGGAGCTGCTGCGCCATCCGCCGGCCCGCCAGGAGCTGCTGGTCGCCAACAGCGCCCGCTTCCGGAGCCGCGCGCTGGGCGAGGTCCTCCTGGAGCGCGCGCACGAGGCCGGGTTTTCCGATCCGGCGCGGTCCAGCGAGCTGGCGCGGCTGGCGGTAACCCTCGCCGACCTTCTCGCAAAGGAGGGGACGGGGGAGGGGATCGACGGCCTGCGCGCGCGGTCCTGGGCCCAGCTCGGCAACGCGCTGCGCATCTGTTCCGACCATGCCGGCGCCGCGCAGGCGTTCGAGGTTGCGGTCGACCTGCTGGAGAGCGGCCAGATCAGCGCGCTCGAGATCGCCCGGGTGCTCGACCTCCAGGCCTCCCTGAAGCGCGACCAGCGCCAGTTCGACGAGGCCATGGTCCTCATGGACCGGGTCATCGCTATCTACCGCAAGCTCGGCCAGAAGGCACTCCTGGGCCGGTCGCTCAAGCAGAAGTCGATGATCTGCGGCGAGTCCGGGGATGTCGAAGGCGAGATCCTGCTCCTGCGCCGCGCCCTGGAGCTGCTGTCTCCGGAAGGGGAGCCGCGCTCGTTCCTGGCCGCCCGGCACAACCTGATCCTGGCGCTCTGCGCGGCCGGCCGCCCGCGCGACGCCTTTGCCCTGCTGTTCCACACCCGGCCGCTGTACCTCAAGGGCGATCGGATGAACCTCCTCCGTCTGCGCTGGGTGGAGGGAGCCGTGGCTCTCGGCCTCCAGCGCTACGAGCAGGCCGCCGTGGCCTTCCACGAGGTGCGCGAGGCCTTCCTGGAGCTCGGCCTGGACTACGACGCCGCCCTGGCCTCGCTCGACCTGACCGAGGTCTATGCCGTTCAGGGCCGGACCGCGGACGTTCGCCGCCTGGCCGAGGAGATGCTGGAGGTCTTCCAGTCGCGCAACATCCACCGCGAAGCCCTCTGCGCGCTCTCCGTCCTGCAGCAGGCAGCCCGCCTGGAGAAGGCCGGCCTCGTCCTCGTCCGGGAGGTCGCGAGCTTCCTCCGCAAGGCGCGGACCCGGCCCGACCTGCGCTTCGATCTCCCACCCTCCTGAAATCTTTCGCTCGAAAGTGTCACGCTTGGGCGTAGTTGCTACACTGTTCATAGAGATCTCTTGCCTGCCGATGGGGAAGGGCCGTTCCAGACAAGGAGCCGTGTCATGAAGGTCAGCGCCTTCGACCCGCAGGACCTCGCCGAGCTGAGCCGGGAGAACATCGCGCCCGAGGAGAAGCGCAGGGCGGTGAGGCGTCTGCTGTCGCTGGCCGGTCTGCCTGCGGCGGCTCCGCAGACACCTTCCCAGGCCCAGCCCGCGGAGAGCGCCGAGCCGGGAGAGCTGGGCGAGATCCGGATGAGCGAGCGGGCCCTCGGCATCCTGCGCGAGAACGGCCGGGTCTCCGGGCTGCTCGCGCGCCTGGAGGGTCTGCCGCCCGGGGAGCGCCAGGCGCTCGTGCGCACCGATCCGGACTTCCAGTCCTGGCCGCTCGGCCAGCGGCTGGTCGAGATCTGCCTCGACCTCGTCTACGCCGGGGCCGCGAAGGCCGAGGAGCTGGCGGAGCTGGCGATCGCCCTGTCACAGGGGCTCGACCCGGTGCGCTACGGGGCCGAGCTGATCAACGACTTCAAGGCCAAGGCCTGGGCCTGCATGGGCGAGGTACTGCGCAGCCGTGCCGACCTGCGCGGCGCCGACGAGGCGTTCGTCGTGGCCGAAGGGCTGCTGGCGGACGGCACCGGCGACGTGCTGGAAGAGGCCCGGCTCCTGGAGCTCAAGGCGACCCTGCGCCGCGACCAGCTCCGCCTGGAGGAGGCCCATTCCATCCTGGACGACGTGCTGGCCGTCTACCGCCAGTTCCGCGACTTCCACCAGGTCGGCCGCGCGCTGGTCCAGAAAGGGAGCGTCTACGGCGCGGCGAACGAGTTCGAGCCCGCGATCCGCTGGCTGCGCAAGGGTCTCGGCCTGATCGATCCCACCCGCGAGCGGCGGCTGGAGCTGTCCGCGCGCCACAGCCTCATGCTCTGCCTCCACGAGAGCGGCCGCGACCAGGAGGCCTGGTTCCTCCTCAAGGCCTCGCGGCCCGAGTTCGTGGAGCATGGCGGCGAGCTGCTCAAGCTGCGTCTGCGCTGGCTGGAGGGCAAGATCCAGCAGTCCCTGGACCGTCTGATCGAAGCCGAGGAGGCGCTCGTCGAATCTCGCCGCGGCCTGATCGAGCAGGGCGCCGGGTTCGAGGCGGCGCTGGTCTGCCTCGACCTCGCCGGCCTCTACGCCGCCCAGAGCCGCGCGGGGGAGATGAGAAGGCTGGTCGAGGAGATGCTGCCCATCTTCCAGTCGCGCGACATCCACCGCGAGGCCATCGCCGCCCTGATCGTCTTCCAGCAGGCGGTGCGGATGGAGAAGCTCAGCGCCGACCTGCTCGACGAGATCCGTACCTTCCTGCGGCGCGCCCGCACGGATCCGAAGCTCCGTTTCGAGTATCCTGCCTGAATGGCGAGCCCTCCGAAGCTGCTGGTGCTGGGGAGCGGGTTCGGCGGGTTCTCGCTGCTCTCCCGGCTCGACCCGCGCGGCTGGGAAACCACCCTGCTGAGCCCGCGCAACTACTTCCTGTTCACCCCTCTCCTGCCCTCCGCCGCGAGCGGGTCCGTCGAGTTCCGGAGCATCCTGGAGCCGACCCGGCGCCGCCTGCGTGGCGTGCGGGTGATCGAGGGCCTGGCCGAGTCCGTGGACTGGGACGGCCGCCAGGTGTGCTGCGTGGGGGCTGTGGGCGGGGAGCGCTTCACGCTGCCCTATGACTACCTGGTGATCGCGGTCGGCGCCGCGGTGGGGGACTACGGAGTTCTGGGCGTGAAGGAGCACGCGCTCAAGCTCGCGAGCGTCGAGGACGCCCGGGCGGTCCGGCGCGGGGTCCTCGACCAGTTCGCGCGCGCCGAGGTCCCGGGTCTCACCCCCGAGGAGCTGCGGCAGCGGCTGACCTTCGTGGTCTGCGGCGGCGGACCTACGGGCGTGGAGATCGCGGCCGAGATCGACGACCTGATCGACGAGGAGCTGAAAGCGAGCTATCCCGAGCTGGTCCCCCAGGCCCGGGTCGTCCTGGTCGAGGCCCTGGGGCGGCTGCTCACGAGCTTCGACGAGGCGCTTAGCGACTACACGAAGCGCCACTTCCTGCACTCGGGGATCGAGGTCCGGACCGGGGCCAAGGTCAAGGCGATCGAGCCCGGCCGGGTCGTCCTGGAAAACGGCGAGGCCATCCCCTGCGGCCTGGTCCTCTGGGCGGGCGGCAACACGCCGGTCTCCTTTGTCGCATCCCTCGGAAGCGCCCGGCGGCTGCCGGTGGACGAGTACCTGCGGCTGCCCGGGCACGAGAACGTCTTCGCCCTGGGCGACTGCGCGGCCATGGGCAATCCGCCCTTGCCGGCTACAGCCCAGGTGGCGCAGCAGCAGGGCGCGTACCTCGCCAAGGCCCTGACGCGGCTGCGCCGGGGGCAGCCGGCCGAGCCGTTCCGCTTCAAGGCCTCGGGTATGCTCGCCTACATCGGCGCGGGAGAGGCGCTGGCGGACCTCCCCCAGGTCAAGTGGAGCGGCCGGGGAGCCTGGCTCTTCTGGCGCTCGGTCTACCTGACCAAGCTGGTGAGCCCGGCCAACAAGATCAAGGTGCTGTTCGACTGGATCAAGGCCCGGCTGTTCGGCCGTGACCTGTCCCGCTTCTAGGTCTTGACCCCCAGGAACAGGTAGACCGAGAGGATGCTGAACACGGCGCTCGGGCTCCACACCGCCACGGCCGGCGGCAGGGCTCCGGCCTCGCCGAGCGTGGTAAAGAACGCGAAAATTCCCAGGAACACCATGCCGAGCACCACCGACACGCCCAGACCGTAGAGCGCCCCCTGCCGGCCGAGGCGGAAGGCGAAGGGGAGCGCGACCAGCGCCATGACCAGCGAGACCACCGGGAACGCGACCTTGTTCTCCAGCCGCACCTGCAGCTCGGGCACCGGCTGGCCGCTCTCGCGCAGCTCCCGGATGTAGTCCTTGAGCTCGGCGTAGCGCATCTGCTCGGGCGGCCGGATCTCCGACTCGAAGTAGTCCGGCGTCTCCGGATAGCGCACGATCTTCGACTCCTGGAAGCGCCGGTAGTCCGTGACCTCCACCTCGCGGAACGAGCGCGACCAGCCGTTCGAGAACTCCCAGACCTCGCCCAGGTAGCGCGCCGAGTCCGCCACCAGCCGGCGGGACAGGCGGTGGTTCTCGTCGAAGTCGAAGACCTGGAGGCGCTGGAGGCTCTGGTGCTCCGGGTCGTAGTGGAGATAGTTGTAGATGTAGCGCCCCTGGCCGAACAGCCACTGGCGGTCGGCCCGGCGGTAGGTGCGGACCGTGGCGCTGCCGCGGATGCGGTCCTTGAGCTGCGCCACCTTGGCGTTCGAGGCCGGCAGGATGGACGACTCCAGGTAGCCGCAGAAGAAGGTCACCAGGAGCGACGCCGCGAGCGCCGGCAGCGCCAGGCGGTAGAGGCTCATGCCCAGGGCCTTGCAGGCGGTGATCTCATTCGTCCGCCCCAGGAGGCTGAAGGTCATCAGCGTCGTGACCAGGACCACCACCGGCGCGATGTCGTAGAACATCTGGAGCGAGGTGTACTTGTAGTAGTTGAGGACGATGCCTGACGGCACCTTGTTCTTGAGGATCTCGTCGACCGTCTCGCTCAGGTCGAAGATGATGAAGAGCGACACGCCCGACAGCACGACCAGCAGGAACACCCGGGAGAACAGCCGGGCCACGTAGCGGTCGAGCAGGTTCGGGAAGGCGAGGCGGAGGCGGGGGAGGAGGAGCACCAGCTCCGGACGCCGCGACTTCCGCCGCTCGACCTGGACCTTCTCGATGTTCTTCTCCTCCTGCCGCGCCTGCCGGCGGCCCTTGAGGAGCAGCAGGCCGCGCCACAGATCCTGGCGCACCCAGCGGTCGAGGCGGCTCAGGAGCAGGCTCTTGTCCTGGTTGCGCCGCATCAGGAGGAACAGGCCGCCGGCGGCCATGAGCACGTTCGGGGCCCACATCGCGACCCAGCCCGGGATGCGGCCGTAGCGCGCCGCCTCCTCGCCGTTGCTCAGCAGGACGTAGTAGAGGACGATCACGCCGATCGACAGCGCGAACCCCGAGGCCTTGCCGCCGCGCTTGTTGTTGATGCCGAGCGGCAGCGCGAACAGGCCGAACACCAGACAGGCGGCCGGGATGGAGAACTTCTTGTGGATCTCGACCGTGGCCAGGTTGCGCTGCTCGGGCGACGAGCCCGGGTCCCGGGAGAGCTGGCGCAGCTCCTTCAAGGTCAGCTCCCGGATGCTCTTCGAGACCGAGATCTTGGCCTTCTGCTCGCTGGTGAACTGCTCCTCGAGGATCAGGTCGAGCCGCTTGTGCCGGCTGATCTCGTAGCGGTCCGGGGAGTTCAGGTTCACCTTGTGCCGGACCGCGTTGTAGAGCCGCAGCACGACCCGCTCGCCGTCGGGCTCCACGCGGACCTCGCCCCAGTCGGCGATGGTGATCTCGTTGTCCTCCGAGGTCGGGATCGACTCGGCCAGGAACACCCCCTTCCAGCGGTCCTCGCCCGGCGGCGTCTCGAACACGTAGAGGACCTTGCCCTCCCATTCCTCGTAGAACACCCGCGGCTGCACCTGCTGCGAGATGCTCTGGGTCATGATCTCCAGCCGGAGCTGCTGGAGCGCATGGTTGCCCCAGGGCAGCGTGTAGACCATGAGCACCGTGTTGAGGAGGGTGAAGATCGCCGACAGGAACAGGATCGGCCGGTACAGGGTCAGCAGGCTGATGCCGGACGACCGCATGGCGATCAGCTCGCTGTCGGACGACAGGCGGCCGACCGCGATCAGGATGCCGAACAGCAGCGACATGGGCAGCGTGAGCACCACGATGTTCGGCAGGGTCAGCATCAGCAACTGGCCGACGATCGACCACGGGAGCCCCCGGCGGATGATCATCTCGGCCGACTGGAACAGGAAGCGGATGAGAAGGATGAACGTATAGACTAGGAACCCCAGCCCGAGCGGCCCGAGGATCTCGGAGAGGATGTAGCGGTCGAGTCGGAACGGCAGGCGCACTCTCACGGGGCCGCATTATATGGAAGGAGAGCCATGAAGGTCCGCCTCGAACGCCGCTACCGGTTCAGCGCCAGTCATCTCTACCGCCGTCCCGAGTGGAGCGAGGCGGAGAACCGGGCCCGCTTCGGCAAGTGCGCCAACCTGCCGGGCCACGGCCACAACTATCGGCTCTTCGTCACGGTTCAGGGAGAGGTGGACGGGAAGACCGGCTTCGTCGTCGACCTGGGAGCCCTGGACGCCCTCGTCGCCGCTCAGGTCATCGAGCCGCTGGACCACCAGCACCTCAACGCCGCCATCCCGGAATTCGCCGACAGCATCCCGTCGAGCGAGAACCTCGTCCGCTGGATCCACGCGCGGCTGGAGAGAGCCCTCCCGGATGGAGCGGAGCTGGCGAAGCTCCGCCTGGAAGAGGACGAAGACCTGGCTGCCGAGTGGCTCGCCTGAGCCGTTTGCATGGTCGAGTTTACATAATGTGCCTTATGGGTAGTATTGTACAAGGAACCTCAGGGACCAAAAGCTTTGGTCCTTGCGGTCCCTTGGGGTCCTTAGGAAGCCGAGCGCAGATCGGTGAGGATCTGTTCGAGGGCTCGCACGAGATCGTCCTTGTCGACCTCGCTCTGGCGGAATGTCAGCGACAGGCTGTAGCTCTTGTCGGGCGACTTGAAGCGGAACACGTACGGCCGGCGCCGCCCGTTCTTCCCGCCGCCCTTGGTGCTGCGCAGGCGCTGGCGGAGATCGTCGCGGTTCAGGCCGCGGCGGGCCACCTCTTCGAGCAGCTCGATCATCTCCTGCTCGTCGCCGGCCTTGAGGACTTCGAGCAGGAGCGACTTCGAGGTGATGGCGAGCGCCTGCACCGTGTCGCGGACGCGCGGCGGTATCTGCAGGAGGGACAGCCCCTCGGTGATCACCGTGCGCGACTTGCCGACGGCCGAGGCGATCTCCTCGTGCGTATACTCGTGGCGCTCGGCCAGCAGCCGGTAGCCCTCGGCCTCTTCGAAGGGCGTCAGGTCCTTGCGCTGGAGGTTCTCGATGAGGGCGATCTCCAGAGCTTCCTGCTCGGAGACGTCCATCTCAATCACCGGCACTTCGTAGAGACCCGCCTCCTGGGAGGCCCGGTAGCGCCGCTCGCCGGAGATGATCCGGTACAGCACGCCGGCTGGCGCGGTCTCTTCCGTCTCCGGGCGCGGGCGGACCAGGATGGGCTCCAGGACACCCTTCTCGCGGATCGAGGCGACCAGCTCGTCGAGGTCGCCCATGGCGGACCGCGGCTGGTTCGGATCCGGCTCGATCGTGGACAGGGGGACCATCTTCCCCACCGGCGTCTCGTGACGGGCGGTCAGCTCCTCCACGAAATGGGGCTCGTGGCGCATCTTCACCCGGACCGGCAGACCACGCTTGCGAGAGGGCTCAGACACGGCTCAGGACCTCCTCGGACAGGCGGTAGTACTCATAGGCTCCCGTGGAACGCGGCGCGAAGGTGAAGATCGACTCCCGGTAGGCGGGGCTCTCTTCGAGGCGGACGCTCTTCGTGATCACCGTCTCGAACACCCGGGCGCCGAACACGTGCTGGATCTGCTCGTAGATGTCCTTGGCGAGCAGCGTCCGCTTGTCGTACATGGTGATGAGCGCCCCCAGGATCTGGAGCTGGGGGTTGGCCCGCACCTTGATCTTGTCGATGGTCTCCAGCAGGTCGTCCGTCCCTTCCAAAGCGAAATAGCTGGCCTGGATCGGGATCAGCACGTGGGTCGCGGCCACCAGGGCGTTGACCGTGATGATTCCGAGGGTCGGCGGCGTGTCGATGATCACGTAGTCGTAGAGCTCCTTGACCGCCTCCAGCTCGTCCTTGAGCCGGAAGTGGCTGTCCAGCTCTCCCACGAGCTTGGCCTCGATCTTTGCCAGGGCGATCGTGGACGGGGCGATGAACAGGTTCTCCACCTTCTCCGCCGGCTGGATCACCTCGGGCAGATGGACGTGATCCTCGGTGAGCGCATCATAGAGGGACAGCTTCAGCTCATGGATGTCCAGGAAGGACATGGAGCTGTTGGCCTGCGGGTCCATGTCGACCACCAGGGTCTTCACTCCCTTGCTTGCCAGGGCCGCTGCCAGGTTGATGGCGGTCGTGGTCTTTCCCACGCCACCTTTCTGGTTGGTAATCGCAATGATCATGGGCGAGGGCAGTCTAGAAGAACGCCCTGGCAGGGTCAAGCGAAGCTGGAGCGGATGTCGGCGCGCCGACATTCCCGATAAGTGTATGGAATGTGGGGGTTTACGGCCTACATCGTCCACTTGCCCAGCTCTTCGGGGCTGATCTCCTCCAGCCACTTCTTGAGGCGCTCTTCGTCGTTGGCGTCGGTCGCCAGCTCGGCCGCCTGGGCCTTGTCGAGCACCGAGCGCAGCACGAAGATCGGCGCTTCCACCCGCAGGGCCAGGGCGATGGCGTCGCTCGGCCGCGCGTCGATGCCGATCGACTGGCCGCCGTGCTGGACGTGGATCACGGCGAAGAAGGTGCTCTCCTTGAGGTCGGAGATGACGATCTTCTCCACCTGCGCACCGAGCTGCTCTAGCACCAGGCGCAGCAGGTCGTGGGTCATGGGGCGAGGGGGCTCGACCCCCTCGATCTTCAGGGCGATGGCGTTCGCCTCGAACACGCCGATCCAGATCGGCAGGAAGAGCTGACTCTCGGTGTCCCGGAGGATGACGATGGGAACGTTGGACGAGGGGTCCAACATCAGACCGCGGATCTCGACGCGCAGTTCCTGGTTGGGGTTACTCATGGATCTATTCTGAGCGGGGCGACCTCAGCAGGTCAACCTTTCCCCATGCAGGCTGTGCGCGTAGGCGGCGTGCACCCGGACGCGGCTGATTTCGCCCAGAACCGCGGGCTCGGGGCCGGTCTGGAAGTGGACCACGCGGTGGCAGGCGGAGCGGCCCGTCTGCGTGCCGGGCTGCTTGCCCCAGCCGGTCACGATCACATCCAGCTCCTCTCCCACCAGACCCTGGTTGATCTCGCGCTGGATCTCTTCCTGGATCTGGAAGATCCGCTGGAGGCGCTCGGAGGCCACACCGGGATCGACGTCTCCGCCCAACCGCGGAGCCGCGGTGCCGGGACGGGGCGAGTAGGTGAAGGCGTAGAGGGTCGCGAAGCGAACCTCCTCGATCAGGTCCAGGGTCTGCTGGAACTCGTCCTCGGTCTCCCCGGGGAAGCCGGCGATCAGGTCGGTCGAGAGCGCCAGGCCCGGCCTTGCCTCGCGGAGCTGGCGTACCAGCTCCAGGTATTCAGCCCGGGTGTAGCCGCGGCCCATGCGGCGCAGCACGGTGTCCGCGCCCGACTGCACCGGCAGGTGCAGGTAGGGGCAGATGTTCGGGTGCTTCCCCACCTGCTCCACCATGCGCGGCGTGAAGTCGCGCGGGTAGGAGGTGACGAAGCGCAGGCGCCGCAATCCCGGCAAGGAAGCCACGGCGTCCAGCAGGTCCGCGAAATCCTGATCTGCATGCCGCCAGTGGTTGACGGTCTGGCCGAGCAGCTCGATCTCCAGGAAGCCGTAGTCCAGGAGGTGGCGCACCTCGCGGAGGATGTCCTCCATGGGGCGACTGCGCTCCGGGCCGCGGGTCTGGGGCACGATGCAGAAGGTGCAGTTCTTGTTGCAGCCCTCGATGATGGTCACCATGCCCTTGTATTCGCCCTGGCGCGAGACCGCGTCGATGTCGTAGCGCGGGTTCTCGGGAAAGCCGGTGGCGACCACCCGCTCCCCCATCCGGCGCCGCGCCACCACGTCGGTCAGCTCGGCCACGCGGCCGGGGCCGAGCACGAAGTCGAGGTCCGGCACGCGGTCGAGCGCCCGCTCCCCCTCCTGCTGCGCCACGCAGCCGCAGAGGCCGATCAGGAGGTCCCGCCGCTCGCGCTTGAACAGGCGGTACTCGCCCAGGCGCGAGTAGACCTTCTGCTCGGCCTTGTCGCGCACGCTGCAGGAGTTCAGGAGGATGACGTCCGCCTCGTCCGGCTTGTGGGTCGGCAGGATGCCCTGCTGCATGAGCTGGCCCAGCATGCGCTGGCTGTCCAGCTCGTTCATCTGGCAGCCCCAGGTCTCGATGAAGACGCGGCGTGTGCTCATGCTCCCTTTCCGTCAGCCTTGGGCGGCTCGATGACCTTGTGCGTGTTCGAGGGCTCGGGCTCTTCCTGCGGCTCCTGGTCGACGCCCTCGCGCAGCCAGCCCGGCAGCGCGCCCGCGGTGCGGCCCTCTTCGAGGAATTCGGCCAGCTCCTTCTTCGAGGTCTCGACCTCGGCCCGGGCCTCTTCCAACCGGTCGAGCACGCGGTCCCATTCCGGCTTGATCTGGGCGTTCCTCACGTTCGGGTCGTTCTCGGCGTAGAAGCGCCGGCGCCAGCCGTTCGAGCTCGTCTCCAGCTCCTTGACGTCGTCCGCCGCCTTGCGCCAGCGCAGGCGGATCTCCAGCGCCTTGCTGCGCCAGTACTGCTCGTCGCGCACCGGCTCCGGTTCGGCGGTGTCCGCTGCCTTCTTCCCGGGCCTGGCCACGGTGAGCTGGCCGGTGGCGTGCTGCTTGAGGTTCTTGTCGGTGATGACGATGGCCGAGGGCGCGGCGTGGGCGCGGCGCTCGCGCTCGGCGCGGGCCGCGTCCACCAGGGTGTGGGTCGAGTCTGCCGGCTCGCCCCCCGGATCGAGGACGACCACCTGGTCGTCCCTCGGCTCGGGCTCGGGCGTGGGAGCCGGCTCCGGCGTGGGGGTGGGCGCGGGTGTCTCCTGGGTGGTTACCTGGGGGGGAGCGGGAGTCGCCGGCTTGGGACGGGCCGGCGCGGCGCAGCCGGCCAGAACCAGGAGGATCAGGGTTGTGACGGGGAAGAGGGAGATGCGGTCAGGCGCGGCCGTAACGGTCTTCGAGTCGGACGACATCTTCTAGCTCCGGGGTGGACACCTCGATGATGTCACAACCCTGTTCACCGGCGGTCATCCGGTGCTTGGTGAAGGGGCGGATCCGGTAGGACTCGCCGCCGCGCAGGACGGTCTCGACCATCCTGCCGTCCTCCTCCACCAGCAGCGCGACCTCGCCGTCGGAAAGGAACAGGGTCTCGTCCTTCACCTCGTGGTACTGGAGCGAGAGCGCCTGCCCCGGGTTCACGTGGAGGATCTTGCCCACATAACGGTCGGTGTGGGCGAAGATCAGCTCATACCCCCACGGCTTCTCGACTTTACGGATCGGAGTGCGCATCAAAAACCCTCTCGGTCAATTGCGGATCGTGCGTGCCGCGCTGCGGATCACGGAACACTCGAAGAACCCATCCAGGTGGCGCTGCACGTCGGCGGCCGTGGAGTGCGCGAGGCAGCTCTCGGCCAGCTCGGCCAGCTCGGCCGCGGTGACGTCCCGAAGCCAGGTCTTGATCTCGGGGATCCGCCGCGGGCTCACGGACACGCGCCGCAGCCCCATGCCCAGCAGCAGCAGGGCGCAGCGGGGGTCCGCCGCCATCTCGCCGCAGAGCGACACCTCGATGCCTGCGGCCCGCGCGCTGTCGATGACGAAGCGTAGCATGCGCAGAATGGCCGGATGAAGCGGCTGGTAGAGGCTCGCCACGTGCTCGTTGTTGCGGTCGACCGCCATCGAGTACTGGATGAGGTCGTTGGTGCCGATCGAGAAGAAGTCCACCTCGCGCGCCAGGATGTCCGCGATCATGGCGGCGGCCGGGACCTCGATCATCACCCCCAGCCGGATGTCGCGCCGGAACGGCAACCCCTCCTGCTCCAGCTCGCGCAGGATGTCGTCCGCGAACGCCCGGAAGGCCCGCACCTCGTCCACCGTGCTGACCAGCGGCAGCATCACCCAGAGGTCGCCGTAGACACCGGCGCGGTAGAGCGCGCGGATCTGGGTGCGGAAGATGTCCGGGCGCGCCAGGGTGAGGCGGATGCCGCGCAGCCCGAGAACCGGGTTCTCCTCCTCGGTCTCCATCATCTCGCGGGCCAACTTGCGGCCCCCGAGGTCGTAGGTGCGGATGATCGCCGGGTGCGGCGCCGCGGCCTCGATCATGTGGCGGTAGGTCTCGAGGTGTTCCTCCTCGGTCGGCAGGTGCGGGCTGCGCTCGATGTAGAGGAACTCGCTCCTGTAGAGGCCGATGCCGGCGGCGCCGAACGGGGCCACTTCGTCCACTTCCTCGGGCAGGTCGATGTTCGCCATCAGCTTCAGCTCGACGCCGTCGAGCGTCACCGCGCCCAGCTCGCGGGTGGCGAGGTAGGCGGTGTCGCGCTGCTCCAGCTCGCGCTTGCGGGCCTGGTACTGCTCCAGCACCTCGGGCGTCGGGTGCAGGACGACCGTGCCGGTCTCGCCGTCCACGATGATCGAGGCCTGGTCCGCCACCGCGCCGATCACGCCGGCGAGGCCGGCGACCGCGGGGAGGTTCAGACCGCGGGCGATGATCGTGGTGTGCGAGGTCCGGCCGCCGGACTCGATGGCGAAGCCGATCACCTTGGCGCGGCCCAGTTTGATGGCGTCGGACGGCGTGAGGTCGTCCGCCACGATGATCACGTCGGGCGGCAGCTCGGAGAGATCATGGTGGTGCGCGGTGCCCTGCAGGCTGCGCAGCAGGTGCCGGCTGACGTCGGTCAGATCCTCGCTGCGCTCCCGGATGTAGGCGTCGTCCAGGTGGGCGAACTGGTTGTCCAGCTCCTCGGCCGTCTTGTGGACCGCCCATTCGACGTTGACGAGGCCCTTGCGGATGCGCTGCTCGACCCGGCCCAGGAAGTGCGGGTCCGAGAGCAGCAGGACGTGCGCGTCGAAGATCGCCGCGAGGTCGTTGCCGAGGTCCTCGTTCGCCTTGTCGCGGGTGCGCTGCAGCTCGTAGCGCGCCTTGCGGGCGCCGTCGTAGAGCCGCGCGACCTCCTCCTCGATCTGGTCCTCGGAGATGGGGATGCGGAACACGTCCGGCCCGCGGGTCTCGATGCATACGGCCCTGCCCATGGCAATGCCACCGGACACGCCCATGCCGCGCAGGACCTGCATGTCGCCCATGGTCAGCTCTCCTCGTCGAACCGGTTCGCGATCAGGTCGGTGACCGCCCGCAGGGCCGCCTCCTCGTCCTGGCCGTCGCAGCGGACCTTGATCGTCGTGCCCTGGGACGCGGCCAGGAGCAGGACGCCGAGGATGCTCTTGGCGTCCACCTCTTCCCCGTCCTTCTCCACCGTCACCCGGCTCTGGTACGCCCCGGCGGTGTGGACCAGCTTGGCGGCGGCCCGGGCGTGGAGCCCCAGCCTGTTCACGATCTCGGTCTTGCACTCAATCATGCTTCTTCTCCGCGCACTTGGAACCCGGAACCATATCACTCACCAGACAGAGGCTCCGCTGGGACTTCTCCTGGAGCCACTTCGCGACCCTAGAAAGGTCGCCGTCCTCGGCCGACTGGCAGGCCAGCCGCAGGACCATGGGCAGGTTCACCCCGGTCAGGATCTCGACCTTGCCGGGCTGGTGGAACAGGCTGGCCACGTTGCACGGCGTGCCGCCGTACATGTCGGTCAGGATGAGGACGCCCTCGCCCTCGTCGAGCCGCTGGAGGGCCGCCGCGATCTGCGCCTTGGCCTCCTCCAGGCCGTCATTCCAGTCGAGCGAAACCGCCTCGAAGGCGGAAAGGCGGCCCGAGATGGTCTGGGCCGCGGAAAGCAGCTCTCTCGCGAGGCCGCCGTGCGTGAGAATCAGTTTGCCGATCATTTTCTTGTCTACCTTCTAATCCTGATAACGCGCCGGACGAGCGCTTCATTCACGCCCTCTCCCGGAGCTCTACCGGGAGATGTCGCGGTGGATGAGCCGGGCCGGCCAGCCCGTCTTTTCCAGCGCGGTCCGGAGCCTCTCCCCCACCGCCACCGACCGGTGCCGCCCTCCCGTGCACCCCACCGCCACCGACACGTAGCTCCGGTTCTCCCGCCGGTACCGTGGCAGCAGGAACAGGAGCAGGTCCGCGATCCGCGCCACCACGTCCTCGAAGTCCGGCTGCCGCAGCAGGTACTCCTGCACCGGCGCGTCCTGCCCGGTCTGCTCGCGCAGCCCCGGCACGAAGTGCGGATTCGACAGGAAGCGCACGTCGAACAGCAGGTCGGTCCCGTAGGGTATCCCGTGCTTGAAGCCGAAGCTTACCAGGGATACGACCATGCCGGGCTCCTCGTCCGGGCTGCTCGCGAACTCCCGGAACACCTGGCTGCGGATCTCGTGGATCGACCAGGTGGTGGTGTCGAACACCATGTCCGCCCGCGCCCGCAGCTCGGCCAGCAGCTCGCGCTCGCGCAGGATGCCCTCGATCACCGCCTTGTCCGGCGCCAGGGGGTGCGGTCGCCGCGTCTCCGAAAACCTTCGGACCAGGATCTCGTCCGAGGCCTCCAGGAACAGCAGCGTGGGCTCCACCCTGGCGCGGTCGATCTCGTTGAACAGCCGCGGGAACTCGTCCGCGAACCCCGGCGCCCGCACGTCGGTGACCACCGCGATGCGGTCGTATCCCTTCACCAGCTCCAGCGGTTTTTCTAGAAACAGCTTCAACAATGGCAGCGGCAGGTTGTCCACCGTGTAGTAGCCGAGATCCTCGAAGCACTTGGCGACCACGCTCTTGCCCGAGCCCGAGAGGCCCGTGATCAACACCAGCCGGGGCCGGGTCTCGGAGAGATCAGCGGGGGTTTTTGCGGTTGCTCTCAAGCTGCGCCTCGAGCTTTCGCGCGAACTCCCGGGCCGAGTGGTGGCCCTGGAGCTTCAGCACGTGATTGCGGGCTGCGATCTCGACCAGGATGCTGACGTTCCGCCCCAGGGCCACGGGCATGCGGATATACGGGCAGGGGGTATCCAGGATGTTGAAGAGCGTCTCGTCCAGGCCGAGCCGGTCGTAGTGCTGGCCGGCCTGCCAGTGCTCCAGCTCGACCACCAGGTCGATGGCCGTGCGCTCGCGCACCGAGGCCAGGCCGAACAGGTCCTGGACGTTGATGATGCCGATGCCGCGCAGCTCCATGTGGTGGCGCAGCGGGCCCTCGCTGTAGCCGATCAGCTCGCCGTTCGGGTAGCGCTTGATGGTGACCTTGTCGTCCGCCACCAGGCTGTGGCCGCGGGTGATGAGGTCGAGCGCCGACTCGCTCTTGCCCACCCCGCTCTCGCCGATCATCAGCACGCCGATGCCGTAGATCTCCAGCAGCACGCCGTGCATGGAGGTCGAGGGCACCAGGTGGTCTTCGAGGAAGTAGCTGATCCCCTTGATGACGGTCGAGGAGAGCGCGGTCGAGGAGAGCACCGGCACCTCGCGCGCCTGACAGCTCGCCAGGAACCCGGGCAGCGGCTCGATCCCCTTGGTGATGACGAAGACCGGCACCGGCAGGCTGGCGATGGTGTCGAGGCGCTGCTGGCGCTCGGCCTCGGGCAGGGTCTTCAAATATTCGGTCTCGCTCTCGCCGATGATCTGCACCCGGCCGGGCTTGATGTAGGGGTAGTAGCCGGCGAAGGCGAGGCCCGGCTTCTGCACCCGCGGGTGGGTGATCTGGTTGTCGAGGTGCGACTCGCCGGAGAGCACCGCGAGGTGCAGGTAGTCGAGCTCCTCGCTGAGCAGCTCCGAGACCTTGACGTGAGGGTCGTTCGCATCGGCCTGCATCAGGCGCCCTCCTCCTCCAGGAACCGTTGGACCTCCTGCGGGTCCCGGCTCTCCAGGAGCCGCTCGGCGTTGTGGCCGGTCTTGACCCAGCGCGAGATCGAGGCCAGCACCCGCAGGTGCTCGGCCGGCGAGGCCTCCGGCGAGACCACCAGGAAGAACAGCCGCACCGGCTGGCCGTCGGGGGCTCCGAAGTCGATGCCCTGCGGCGCCAGGCCCACGGCCACCACGGCCTGCTTCAGGACCGGCATCTTGCAGTGCGGGATAGCGATGCCGGAGCCGATGCCGGTCGAGCTGAGCTGCTCGCGTTCGCGCAGGCGGCGGAACAGCTCGCCGGCATCTTTCACGACACCCGCCTGGGCGATCCGGTCGGCGAAGGCCCGGAGAATGGTATCCACGGGGGTCGGGTCCGTGGCGGTGAGGTCGGAGAGGATGAGCTCCGGTCGCGTCAGAGACCCGAGGCCCACGGCGCCGCCCTAGAAGATCTGCTTCCGGTCCGTGGAGGAAGGGATGCTCAGCTCGTCGCGGTACTTGGCCACCGTGCGGCGGGCGATCTGGATCCCCTCGCGGTTCAGGATCCGCATGAGCTCGCTGTCGGACAGCGGGCGCTTCGGGTCCTCCGCCTGGATGAGCTGCTCGATCTTCCGCTTGACCGTGAGCGAGGAGATGTTGTCCCCGTACTCCCGGTCGATGCCGCTGTGGAAGAAGAACTTCATCGGGAAGAGGCCGCGGTGCGTGTGCATGTACTTGTTGGACACCACCCGGCTGACCGTGGACTCGTGCATGCCGATGTCCTCGGCCACGTCGCGCAGCACCATGGGCCGCAGGTGCTCGATGCCCTTGTCGAGGAACTCGCGCTGCTGCCGGATGATCGAGGCCGCCACCTTGTAGATCGTGCGCTGGCGCTGGTCGAGGCTCTTGATGAGCCAGACCGCGGAGCGGATCTTGTCCTTGATGAACTGCTGGGCCTCGGACTGCCGCCCCTCGGTGCGCATGGTCTGGAGCATGCGACGGTAGGCGCGGCTCACCCGCAGGCGGGGCAGGCCGTCGTCGTTGAGCTGGATCACGTACTCGTCGCCCACCTTGCGCACGAACACGTCGGGCTCGATGTAGTGCGGCCGGTCGGTGCTGAACTTGCGGCCCGGATGGGTCTCCAGGGTGCGGATCAGCTCCAGGGCCTCCTCCAACTCGGCCAGCTCGACGTTGAGCTTCTTGGCGACCGCGGGAAACTGCCGGCGCAGGAACAGGTCCCAGGCCTCGAAGATCATGCGGCGCGGCAGCGCGTCCGGCGGGACCTCCTTGATGTCCATCTGGAGCAGCAGGCTCTCCTGCAGGTCCTTGCAGGCGATGCCCGGCGGGTCGAAGCTGCGCACCAGGGCGAGGGCGTCGAGGACCTCCTCGAGGATGTAGCCGCAGCCGTCCCCGTTGCCGTTGTAGCCCTGCTGCTCGCCCATGTCCCGGATCTCCTCCGGGGTGGCGACCAGGAAGCCGTCGGGGTTCAGGTTGCCGATGATCAGCTCGGCGATCTCGCGCTGGCGCGGTGCGACGTCGGCCATGTGGAGCTGCCAGAGCAGGTGGTCGTAGAGGTCGGCCTCGCGGGTGAGGCTGTTCTCGATCGGCGGCTCCTCGCGCTCCTCCATCATGGAGGGCTGGCCGGAGCCTTCCCAGTAGTCGCCGAAGTAGGCGTCGAGGTCGATGTTCTCCATCGACTCGGTGTGGTCGATGGGCTCCGGGGCGGCCGCCTCGGCCGCCTCGGCCTCGGCGCGCTCCTCCGGCGTCGGCGTCTCCTCGCCTTCGACGATGTCGGACGACTCTTCGAGGACGGGGTTCTCGACCAGCTCCTGCGTGAGGAGCGTGTCGAGCTCCATGCGGGTCATCTGCAAAAGCTTGATCGCCTGCTGGAGTGACGGCGTCATCACCAGCTTCTGGGCAAGCTTGAGGGATAGTTTCTGCTCTAGCGCCACGTCCCGATAGTCCTAGAGGGTGAACTCTTCTCCGAGGTAGATCTTCCGGACCTGGGGGTCCGCCGAAAGCTCGCCGGGCGACCCGGCACGCAGGATCTCGCCATTGTTGATGATATAGGCCCGATCCGTTATTTTCAATGTTTCCCGCACGTTATGGTCGGTGATGAGGATGCCGATCCCCATCGACTTCAGGTGCCGGATGATACCCTGGATGTCGAGCACCGCAATGGGGTCGATGCCGGCGAAGGGTTCATCCAGCAGGATATACCATGGGCTGATCACCAGCGCACGCGCGATCTCGACCCGGCGCCGCTCGCCGCCCGACAGGGCATAGCCGCGGCTCTTCCTCACCTTGGCCAGGCCGAAGTCCGCGATGAGCTGGTCGATGCGCCTCTCCTGCTCCGCGTGGGACAGGTCGAGCGTCTCGAAGATCGCCCGCAGGTTGTCCTCCACGCTCATGCGCCGGAACACCGACGGCTCCTGCGGCAGGTAGCTGATGCCGCGCTGCGCGCGCAGGTACATGGGCAGTTCGGTGATGTCCTCGTCGCCCAGATGGACCTGGCCGGAGTCCGGCACGGTCAGGCCCACCACCATGTAGAACGTCGTGGTCTTGCCCGCGCCGTTCGGCCCGAGCAGGCCGACGATCTCGCCGGGGCCCACTTCGACGGAGACGTCCTTGACCACGGCCCGGCCGCGGTAGACCTTCCGCAGGTTCAGGGTGGACAGCTTCTGCGTCCTGTTCGCCGGGCTCATTCCTGACTCGATCCTCCGCCCCCGGGTGCCGGTGTGGGGGTGACGGCCGGAGTGTCCTTGCCTTTCACCTCCACCTTGCCTTCGTCGACCAGGTAGATGACCCGCTTGCCCTGGACCTGGTTGCCTTCGCGATCCTTCATGGTGACCTTCTCGCCGGTCACCTCCATGCGCTTCGTGTCGAGATCGTATACCGCCTTGTCGCCCGTGATCAGCCGCCCCATCTTGGGGTCGTTCATCTTCGCGTCCCCGGCGCAGGTCATGACCTCGGCCTTGTTGTCCTCGCCCAGCTCCACGTCCAGCCGCTCGCAGGTGAGCGTCTTGCCCTCCTGCACCACGCGCACGGCGCCCGTGTAGTTCAGGTGGCCGGCGCCCTTCTGGTAGGTCATCTCCTGCGACACCACCTCGACCGGCGCGCGCTTGGCGTTCGACGTGCTCGACGCCTTCTTGCCCTGGGCCGCCTGCTTGTCGGTCGGGATCCAGATCGTCTTGACGCCGCCGGTCGCGTTCAGGCGTTCGGTCTCCTGCTCGCCGCGCAGCTCGGTGGTGAGCATCAGGTTCTCGCCGCGCCAGGCGCGCACGTCGCCGCGGAACAGGAAGGACGACGGGTTCTGGCGCCAGAGCGCCTCGCGCGACTCCACGAACACCGGGCCTTCGCCCTGGCCGAGCGGCGAGCCCGCCAGGTCCGAGTCCGCCGTCTTCTCCATCACCGCTCTGACTCCGCCCACCGCGTTCAGGATCTGGTTCTCCACGTTGTACAGGACCCGCGGCGCGGTCATGCGCCCGCGGTCGCTCACCGCCTCGACCGGCTCGCCGAAGAACTCGCCGCGGCCGGAATCCATGTCGAGGGACGCCCGGTTGCCCGTCGCCCGCGTCTTGTCGTCCTTGAATACCACCTTGTTGATCAGTTGCACGGAGGCGAGCTGGCCGTCGGGCCGGAACGCGGCCTGGGCGCGCATGCCGCTCGCCCGCCGCACTTCCTTTCCGCCCGCCGCGCGGGTCGCCTCCCGGATCTCGACTCCACCGAAAGCCTCTGCCTGCGTAAGCACGCCCTGTGCCAGCATACCCTCGATCTGCAGGCCGGTGAGCGTCCGCGTCACGCCCGCGCCCGACGTCTCGATCATGGCGTGGTTCTTCTCCCCCCCTTCGAGCATCACCTTGCGCGGCTGGTTCTCGACGTCCGGCTGCATCTGCACCGCGAGGTCGCGGCCCGAGAAGCGGACGACGGCCATCTGCGGGTTGTCTCCCGAGCCCGCCAGCCGGCCGGTCACGTTCCAGTGGGCGTTGACGAAGGTGAGCGACTTCTCGTCCTCGGTGAGGAACGCGCTCAGCCGCTGGGCTTTGACCATTTCCTGGCCACGCCGCAGCGTCGCGTTGCCCTCCACCCGCAGAAGCTTCTTCTTGCGGTCGTAGACCGTGCGGTCGGCCGACAGCGCCAGCGGGATCTCGGCCTCGGGCAGGCTCTGGACGCGGGTGTTGCCGGCGAGCACGAACAGCTCGTCGTTCAGGTTCACCCGCATCTTCTCGGCCTTCGCCAGATATTGGTCGGCATAGCGCAGCACCACGTCCTTGGGGGCGATCAGGACCCGCCCCTTCTCGCTGATGTGGAGCTGGTTCGTGCGGAGCATGAGGCCCGACGGCCCTTTCAGGATGACGTTGCCCTGGAGCTTGCCCTCGTTGGCCTCGCGGTTGAAGCTCGCCTCCTTGCTTTCGACGTGATAATCGCGGCCCTGCTCGTCGTAGAGCGTCATGCCCACGCCGTCCAGGAAGATCGTGCCGCCCTGGTCGGCCCGGATGCTGTCGCCCCGGATGCGGAAGACCGGCCTCTCGCGCTCGGTGAACGTGTAGTCGAAGTCCTCGCCGAGGAGCGCTGTGCCCTGCTTGGCCTGCGTCGGGTCGTTGTCCTCCAGCGGCCTGCGGATCGCCTGCTGGCCGGCCTTGCCGAACAGGAACAGGCCGGCGAGACCACCGAGCACGACGATCATGGCGATGAGGAGCAGGATGCGGAGGCGGGAGACGTTCGAGCGAGCCATCAGGCGGACCATTCTATGGGATGGACATCTCTATGGGATGGACATCACAGCGCGCGGGCGTCGACCAGCCGGAGCACCGGGCAGCCCTTCCACGAGTCGCTTTCGAGGTAGCCCAGGACTTCGAACGAGCCGTCGAGATCGTCGGCGCGCCCCTGCCATCCCCAGCCCACCAGCTCCACCACCGTGCCGTCCGCGCCGCGCGTGCGCGCCGACAGATGCCCGCCGCCGAACGCCCTCGGCGCGCCGTCGAGCCGCAGCGGCCCGGTGCGCAGCAGCGGACGCGGATTGCCCTGGCCGAACGGCTCCAGCCTGTCCATATCCCTGAGCAGCTCGTTCGTGACCTGCCGCGGCTCCAGCGTCAGCTCGTATTCGTAGCGGCCGGCGAGGAGCGCAGCCGGCCACTCGCGGCCCGCCTCCTGCCATTCCCGGCGCAACCCTTCGAGCCGGTCGAGCCGGGCGGTCAGCCCCACCGCCTGCGAGTGGCCGCCGAAGCGCTCCAGGTCGTCGCGCCAGCGGCCGAGGAACGAGTGCAGCTCCAGGCCCGGCACGCTGCGGCCCGAGCCGGTCGCGAGATCGCCCTCGACCGCGAGCAGCAGCGTCGGCCGGTGCAGCTCCTTGGCAAGCCGGCCGGCCGCGATCCCCACCACCCCCTTGTGCCACTCCGGGCTCCACGCCACCAGGATCGGAGGCAAAGGACCACCCCCGTTCACAACCATCCGCCGCGCCTCCTCCACCACCTTGGCCTCTTCCATCTGGCGCTCGCGATTCCAGGCGTCGAGCTCCGCGGCCAGCTCCATGGCCCGCTTCGGATCGCGGCTCATCAGAAGCTCCAGGGCCTTCTCCGCGTTGTCGAGCCGGCCCGCGGCGTTGAGGCGGGGTCCGAGCCGGTAGCCCACGTCCGCCGCGGAGAACGGCGGTTTCACGCCCGACTGCTTGATCAAAGCCTTGAGCCCCTCGGACCGCGGCTCGGCCAAGGCCCGCAGACCGAGCGCAGCGATCACCCGGTTCTCTCCATGGAGAGGAACGAGGTCCGCGATCGTCCCGAGGCAGGCGATGCGCAGCAACCGGGCCGGATCGAGCTCCTTGCCGCAGCGGGCGGCGACCGCCAGGCAGAGCTTGAACGCCAGCCCTACCGCCGCGAGGTCGCGGAACGGATAGCTGCAGCGCGACTGCCGCGGGTTGATGTGCAGGGTGCCCGGAGGCAGCTCGCACCCGGGCAGGTGGTGGTCCGTGACCAGCACGTCCATCCCGGCCGCGAACGCCGCCTCGGCCGCGGTCGCCGAAGAGCTGCCGCAGTCCGCGGTCACGATCAAACGGCACCCCTGCTCGCGGGCGCGCTCCACGTGGACCGGCTGGAACCCGTAGCCCTCGCGCAGCCGGTTCGGAAGGACCGCGATCGCCTCCACCCCGCACGCGCCGAGCACGGCCAGCAGGAGCGCGGTCGAGGTCACCCCGTCCACGTCGTAATCGCCGACGATCGCGACCTTCTCTTTCAGGTCGCGGGCGCGGAGCAGGCGTTCGACCCCCTCCGCCATGCCGGCGAGGAGGTAGGGATCGTGAAGCTGGTCGAGCGAGGGGTTGAGATAGCGCTCGGCCGAGGCTGCGTCGGTCACGCCGCGGCGGGCGAGAGCCACGGCGAGCCAGGGAGCGAAGCCGGCGCGCTCCAGCTCTGAAGCGGCGTCCGGCACCTGCGCGGCGACCCACTCCATGAGGGTGCGCGGCTCAGGGTTCGTCGTAGACCCCGAGATTCCGGAAGCGGGCGTAGCGGCGCGCCACGAGGTCGGCGGGGCTGAGGCGCAGCAGGTCGGTGAGCGCGGCTTCGACGACGTCGCCGACGCGGCGGCAGGTGGTCTCCGGATCGGTGTGGGCGCCGCCGGGCGGCTCGGGGATGACCGCGTCCACCACGCCCATCTCGAGCAGGTCGGGGGCGGTGATCTTCATGGCCTCGGCCGCCTCGGCCTTCTTCTCCTGGTCTTTCCAGAGAATGGCCGCGCACCCCTCGGGCGAGATCACCGAGTAGGTGGCATATTCCAGGATGAACACACGGTCGCCCACGCCGAGCGCGAGCGCGCCGCCGCTCCCCCCTTCGCCGGTGACCGTCACGACGATCGGCACGCGCAGGACCGACATTTCGAGAAGATTGCGCGCGATGGCCTCGGCCTGGCCGCGCTCCTCGGCGTCGAGCCCGGGGTAGGCGCCGGCGGTGTCGATGAAGGTGAGGACCGGGATGCCGAAGCGCTCGGCCATCTTCATGATGCGGAGCGCCTTGCGGTAGCCGTCCGGCCGCGGCTGGCCGAAGTTGCGGCGGATCCGCTCCTTGGTGTCGCGCCCCTTCTGGTGGCCGATCACGGCCACGCTCCGGCCGCGGAACGTGGCAAGGCCGGAGACGATGGCCTCGTCGTCCGAGAACGCCCGGTCGCCGTGCAGCTCGACCCAATCCTCCATGAGGTATTGGACGTAGTCGAGCGTATAGGGCCGGTCCTGGTGGCGGGCGACGAGCGTCTTCTGCCAGCGGCTGAGGTTGCCGAACATCTCGGCCGTGGATTTCTTGAGCGCCGTCCGCAGGCGTTCGAGCTCCTTTTCCTGGCCGCCGCCGGCCGGATATCCCTCCAGCTCCTCGATCCGTTTCCGGAGGTCGACGAGCTGGGAGTCGAAAGAGGCGTCCGTGTTCTGCATGTCGCCGGGCAAGCTACCAAACCGGGGGGCCAAGGTCAACGAGACGACTTCAATGTCGGCGCGCCGACATTTCATCCCGAGATGGGCGGCGGAGGGCTGGGGAGAGGGTCCGGCTTCCCTCCTTCCCCCACCGGGTTCTCCGAGGCATCCGAAGCTTCTCGCCCGCACCATTCGCCTCCCTTGCGCCATAGAAGTTGACATTGCGCCAAAGAACCTTACCTTGCGCCATATCCACCAACCTTGCGCCAATGTAAACTTCTTTGGCGCAAGGTAAACTCCTATGGCGCAACGTAGCGCAACGTTGCCGCGCTGTAAAGCTTCCATGGCGCAACGTAACCTTACGTTGCGCCATGGAAGTTGACTTTGCGCCAAAGAAGGTTACGTTGCGCCATAGCACCTTACGTTGCGCCATAGAAGGTTACATTGGCGCAAAGTTTCCCAACGTTGCGCCCTAGAAGCTTACGTTGCGCCAAAGAAGGTTGCGCTGGCGCAATGTCACCTTACGTTGCGCCAAAGAAACTTACGCCGTGATCGGGAAGTTGCGTCGGGCTGAGGGAACGTTCCCCGTGGGCTAGGGAAGGTTGCGATGGGCTGAGGAACGTTGCAACGCGCCAAGGAAGGTTGTATCGCAGGACAGAGACTCCAATCCGTCCAAGAGAGGCTAACCGGAGAATTCGTCCCGAAGGGACGAGGGCACGTAGCCTGGCACTTCAGTGCCAGGTTCAGGATGCCGCCACCCATCCCCCAAGTCCCGACCCCGGAATCCCCCAAGTCCCGAAGGGACGGCGGCATGGCCAAGGGCTTCAGCCCGCCGGCAACGAACGGATGCCTGCGTCGTCGCATGGATGGGGGCGTCGATTTCGAGTTGGACCGGGTAAAGGGCCTCGACGATGGTCTCCAGATCCCGGCCGAGACGGACTGGACCATTCAGGAGGACCATGAGGTCCAGGTCGCTTCCTTCCCGCGCCTCGTTCCGTGCCTCGGAACCGTAGAGGAGGACACCTCGCAGCCGGTCCCGGAAAGCGGCTTCCAGTCGGGTCCTGATCTCTTTCCGGTGTTGGTCTCTCAGCACGTCGGTCTCCTGTCCATACCTCAGCTTACTACTCTCGGGACCGTCAATCGACGTACAGGGTCGTCTCCTTGCCGAGCACCACCCAGCGGCCGGCCTGCTGCCGACCTGCCAGACTTCTTCCATGCCGCTCCGGCTTTCCGGGGTCAGGCCCATGTCGTACCAGGGTGGAAACCTGCTACTCGAAGTAGCCATCGACATCCACGATGACGTGGACCGCTCCCCCGCCGGAGACGGAGGGCCGGATGGCGAGCGAACCGTTGCCGTCGGAGGACAGCGGCAGGATCGCGTGGTTGGCCCGGGTCAGGCCGGAGGCGAAGTTGAGGGTGCTGGTCGGCGGCGGGAGCTCGTCTCCTGGAAAGACGTTGACGTTGCCCGAGGCGGGCGGCGCGAACACGGTCACGTTGAGGGAGACCGCTCTCGCCGTGGCCGGAACGCCGCAGCTCCCCGCCACCTCGAAGACGAAGCTGGTGCCGGAGGCGAGCGGGCCGGAACCGGTCCTCGTGTCGAGCACCCGGCAGGGTGTGACCGTGAAGAAGTCGGCCGGTCCCGGGTCCGGCAGCGGGGTCTGCAAGGACACGCGATCGGTCTTCGACAAGCTTTCCGCCACCAGCCCCTTGCCCTTCACGGCGATCATGGCCCAGGAGTCGCGGAAGCAGTAGCTGTGGATCTGCGTGCTCCCCAGCGCCTCCAGGGCCGAAAGGCCGTTCTGGAAGCAGCTCGACGTGGAGAACGGGTTGCAGCTCAGGTCCTGGTTGAGGCCGGCCTCGTCGGCCACCGAGAGGAGGATCAGGCTGCCCGTTGGCGCCGCGTTCAGATAGGCCACCAGGGCGTACATCTGCGCGGAGGGGTCGTTCGCGGCGCAGGCGGAGCGGGTGATGTAGGTGTCGAAGGTCTGCGGCGCCGCGATCTGGTTTCCGGTCCTCGGGTCGAGGACCACTGCGCTGATACCGCGGCCTCCCCCACCTCCGCCGTTCTTGTTGTAGAAGGCGCGGCCGCAGTGGTAGAAACGGGAGTAGCCATACTGTCCGTCATATTGGGCGGCGTTGGCACCGCGGGAGCCTACGCTGAGGATCAACCCTCGCGGCGGTCTCTGGTAGGTGCTCTCGAAGGCCTGCCCCAGGGCCGTGGCCGCATGCCGCAGGTTCCGGTCGACGTCGACGATCCCGAACCACTCTTCGTTGGCATAGCCGTCTGGATGCCCGTTGGCATTGGCGAAGCCTCCCGCGTCGTGAGAGCCGGACGGAAAGACCTTCCACCATTCGTCATTCCATTCGAAGACCAGACCGCCGAGGCTTGCCAGGGCCGGGCTCGTCGCAGACAGCTCCCGGATGGCGTCGTTCCACAGGCAGAGGTCCCAGCCCGCCTGCATGGTGTCGTCGAAGCGGTTGATGGGGTGCATCAGGGCGTCGGTGCCAAATTCTCCCAGAAACATGGGCTTCGAGGAGATGGACCGCCACTGCTCGAACAGGGTTCCGAAGGTCTCGGCGCGGAAGATGTTGAGGGACCAGACGTCCACGCTGGGGGCCACGTTGTTCACATAGTTCTGCGTGTCCGCCAGGCGCAGGCCGTCGGCGTTGATGTCAATCTCGCCGTAGTTGGTGGACACGGGATGGTTGGTGTCCAGGCTCTTGACGAGCTGCGCGGCGGTCTCGGTACACTGCGCCGCCGCGAGCGGCGAGTTGCACTGACCATTGCCGTAGTACAGGTTGATGTTCCACTCGTTGCCGAGCGACCATAGGAGGACCGCCGGATGGTCCTTGTAGAGGCTCACCACCTGCTGCACGCGGGTGAGGTCGCTCCGGGCCCTGTCCACCGTGAGCACGACCATGATGCCGCGGGCCCAGAGCTCGTCGAGCACGGACAGCCCGGCGGCGTCCAGCCCGGGATCGAGGTAGGTGCGGACGGTGTTGACGTGGAGCGACTGCAGGAGCGCCGCGTCCGAGGCCGCCGAGCTGACCATCTCGGCGCGCCGGGCGGCTTCATCGCCAGTGGTCCCCGAGCTGGCCGGAGACCAGTTGACGCCGTGGATGACGTAGATCTCGGGAGCCGCCAGGTTGCCGTCCGGCTGGCGCTTCTGAACGACGAGGCGGCGGCCCGAGACGGAGACCAGGCTTGGGCCCGGGAAGGCCGAAGCCGAGCCCGTGAATCCGAGGAGGGCGGCGAGTACGGCGGGAACGATCCTGTGGCCCATGAACGATTTTACCGCGCAATTGAGAAAGGACCAAAAAGACTCCAAAGACCCAAAAGGACCAAAGTCTGAAGTCCTTGAAGTCCCTGCAGTCCTTTTAGTCCTTTACAGGAGCTGCTGCGGGTCCACGTCCACCACCAGGTCATAGGACGGGTTCGCCGGCACCACCTCGCGGATGAGCCTGTGGAGGTCCTTGAAGGCCGCCGAGCGGGCCAGCAACTGGAACCGCCACTGGCCGCGCAGGCGCTCCAGCGGCGCGGGCGCTGGACCGGAGAGCCTCACCGACCTCGACAGCGGGTGGGCCGACAGGTCGGCGGCCAGGTCGGCGATCAGCTTCCAGGCCTTGTCGCGGTCCTTGTCCCGGACCAGGATCTGGACCATGCGGGTGTAGGGCGGATAGTGGAAGACCCGGCGGAAGCGCATCTCCTCCCGGAAGAAGGTCTCGTCGTCCTGGCGGAGCGCGGCCTGAATGGCGTAGTGGTCGGGGTGCCAGGTCTGGATCACCACCCGGCCCGGCTTCTCTCCCCTTCCGGCGCGGCCAGCCACCTGGGTGAGCAGGTTGTAGGTGCGCTCCACGGCCCGGAAATCCGGAAAGCCGAGATAGGCGTCGGCGGCGAGCACGGCGGTCAGGGAGACGTTCGGAAAGTGGTGGCCCTTGGAGACCATCTGGGTGCCGATCAGCACCTGGATCTCTCCCCTTTCGAAGCGCTCCAGGATGGCCGCCGGGCCTCCGGGTCTCCTGGCGGTGTCCCGGTCGAGCACGTCCACCACGGCTTCGGGGAACAGCTCGCGGAAGGTCTCCTCGACTCTCTCGGTGCCGGCTCCGATCGGCTCCAGCGCCTCCTCGGAGCAGGTCGGGCAGCGTTCGGGCGCTCCGAGGGTCGAGCCGCAGTAGTGGCAGAGGAGCCGGCGCATCCTGCGGTGATAGGTCCGGGGCAGGCCGCAGTCCGGACAGCGAAAGTCCTCGCCACAGGCCCGGCAGAGGAGCACGGGCGCGTAGCCCCTCCGGTTGCGGAGGAGGATGACCTGCTCCCCCGCTTCCAGGGAGTGGGCGATCTCGTGGCGCAGCCGGTCCGAGAAGTGGATCTCGCCCGGCCGCCGGGAGATGCCGACCTCCTGGCGCAGGTCCACGAGAATGCCTTCCGGCAGGGTACCCTGGCCGGCCCGCTGGGTGAGCTTGAGGAGGTCGAGCTTGCCGCGGTCCACGTTGTAGCGGCTCTCCAGGCTCGGCGTGGCGGAGACGAGCAGGGCCGCGGCCGCGGCGCCCCGGGCGCGGACGAGCGCCAGGTCGCGGGCGTGGTATCTAGGAGTAACCTCCTGCTTGTAGGAGCTGTCCTGCTCCTCGTCCACGACCAGCAGGCCGAGGTCGGGCACGGGCGCGAACAGGGCCGAGCGCGGACCGAGGACCACCTTCGCCTCGCCACGGCGGATGCGCTCCCACTCCTGCTGCCTTTCGCCCGAGCCGAGCCCCGAGTGCAGGATGGCGAGTTGCTCGCCGAAGCGCTGCTCCACTTCCCTGGCGAGGGCGGGCACGAGGGCGATCTCCGGCACCAGGAGGATGGCCGCGCGGCCTCTTTCCAGCGCGGCCTCCGCGGCTCTCAGATAGACCTCGGTCTTGCCCGAGCCGGTCATGCCCTGGAGGAGCAGGGGCGCGAACTCCCTACGGTCGATAACTCCGGTCAGGCGGTCGAGCGCCGACACCTGGTCCGGCCGGAGGACGATCTCCCCTCCCCTCTCCTGCGAAGGAAGGCGGTGGCGGTCCAGCGAGAGTCTTTCCACCTGGGTGAACTGGCGGAGGATGCCGAGCCCGACCAGCCTCCGCACCACGGCCGGGGTGCAGCCCACGGCCGCAGCGACCTCGGCGGTGGTGGCCGGACGGGCGATGGCGGCGAGGTATTCGATCACCGCCTTGCCCTGCGCCGAGCGGCCGGCCGCGGCGAGGTGGGTCGCGAGCCCGCCCGGCGCCAGCTCCACGGCCGCCACGTAGCGCGCGGACCGCGGGTTCCGCTCCTCGCCCGCGATCCGGCCGCGCTCGGAAAGGCCGGCGATCACCGCGCTCAGATCCTGAAGGCCGACCCTGCCCTGAAGCTCGGCGACCGACATGCGGCCGCCCTCGCGCAGGGCGTCGACGACCGCGGCCTCCTCGGCGTTGCGCGGCGGCGCCAGGGCTCCGGCGTTGGTGAGCCAGACCCGGCGGTCGCCCCAGGGCGGCAGGTCGGACGGCAGCATCGAGCGGAAGACCTCGCCGAGCGGCGCGAGATAGTAGTCGGCCGTGAACCGGGCCAGCTCCAGCAGGTCGTCCGGCAGCGGCGGCTCGACGTCGAGGATCTCCTCGACCGGCCGCAGGGTCACGCCCTCGGGCCGTTCCTCATGGACCCTGACCACGATGCCGGTCAGCCGGCGCTTGCCGATCCGCACCCGAGCCCGTACCCCCGGCCGCGCCAGGGGCGCCAGGTTCGGCGGCACCTCGTAGGTCAGCGGGTCGGGCAGCGGGACCGGGAGGGCGACGTCGGCGAAAAGGGACCTCACCCCCTGGCCCCCTCTCCCATCTCCCCTCCGCCCCCCGCCGGGAGAGGGGGAACCTGTCTGAGGCCTGGTTGCCGAGTCCTGCACACCGCTCGCAGGCGTCCCCCCTCTCCC